>CAZQEV010000025.1:0-15545 GCA_964592135.1 uncultured Syntrophomonadaceae bacterium | reverse complement strand
ATGTTCGAAGACGCCTGGCAGTGCTAAGAAGTAGCCGCCCGGTGCCAGGCACCGGCGGCTACTAAAGTGAGTGTCCGGTGAAGGAGAGGGCCTTGATAAAGGCATCCTGGAAATCGGGCCGGGCGGAAAGCTCCACATGCTCGATCAGGCCGGGCAGTGCAAAAGCCCGCTCGCGTTCGGTTCGCGAGATCAGCGCCATCCTGGCTCCCTGTCCCGCGGCGTTGCCTACCGGGGTGATCTTCTCCAGGGGAATCCCCGGCAGCAGACCGATAGCCCGGGCGCTCTCCTTGCGGATATAGTTCCCGAAAGCGCCGGCCAGCAGCACCTCATCAAGATCGCCTTCTGTCAGACCCGCTTCATGAAGGAGGATCTGCAGCCCGGCATAGATGGCCCCTTTGGCCAGCTGCAGCTCGCGCAGGTCCGGCTGGGTGAGCAGGATTTCCTTGCCTTCCTTTCCCGCCAGGACAAATTCAAAGCCGCCTTTGCCCGGGCGCAACCGTAATTTTAACTGTTGCGGCAGGTGCGCTCCCGTTGTTTCCGGATTGGCCATGCGGCCCGAGGGCTCGATCACGCCGGCCTTCAGCAGTGCTGCAGCGGCATCGATGAGACCGGAACCGCAGATGCCCTGCGGTTCGGCGCCGCCGATAACATCCAGCAGGATCTCGCCATGATCATCGATCCGCACCGCCTCGATGGCTCCATCCGCAGCCCGCATGCCCTGCTTGATCTGGGCGCCTTCAAAGGCCGGTCCTGCAGCCGTGGAGCAGCTCAAAATCCGACCGCCGGCGGCCAGGGCCAGTTCACCATTTGTTCCGATATCGATCACGGCACAGCAATCACGGCGCTGCTCCAGAGCGGTGGCGAGAATCACTCCCACCGTGTCTGAACCCACGTAACCGGCAATATTCGGGAGAACCACGATCTGCCCCCCGGGGTTTATGGAGAGCCCGATTTCAGCGGCCTCCAGGGCAACGGGGCGGCGGTATGCCGGGATAAAGGGGGCCGGAGCCAGGTAAGTGGGATCAATGCCGAGAAAAAGGTGGCTCATGGTGGTGTTGCCCACGGCCGTCGCCTCGTAGATCTCCTCAGGCTCGATGCCCGCGGCGCGGACCAGATCTTTGATGATCCTGTTGAGGGCTTCGATCACCTTCTGCTGCAGCCTTTCCAGCTCTTTCTTGCCGCTCGAAGCATAGGTGATCCGGGAAATAACATCGGCTCCGTAAACATTCTGGGGATTGGTGGCCGCCCCCAGGGCCAGTGCCTCACCGCTGTTCAGGTCGTGCAGTGAACCCATGATGGTGGTGGTGCCGATGTCAAAAGCAACACCGTAGAGGCGCTCCGCCCTGCGGCCCGGTTCGACGGCAATGAGCCTGTTCGACGCCAGCACCGCGGTGACGGTAAAGCGCTCCCGGCGCAGGGTTTGCGGCAGGCCCGGGAGCAGCCTGTGCGAAACCTCGATCTCTTCTCCGGGCAGTGCTTCGAGCAGCCTTTCCAGATCGGGGGTCTGATCTTTGACCGTGGGGCGCTCCAGGGTGAGTGCGATCTTTTTTACGGAGGGATCGGGTTTGATCGTTCTTTCTGCTTCGCTTAACGAAATTTTACGTCGGAAGGCATCGCTTTGCACCGGCACCTCCACGACAATGTCTGCTTCGGCAGTTCGCTGGCAGGCGAGAATCCAACCTTCCTCCAGCTCGGCTGCTGACAAAAACTTTTTTTCAGCAGCGGTGGGTGCCGCCGAACTTTTTTTGGCAAGCCGCACCTTGCATTTTCCGCAGCTGCCTTTGCCGCCGCAGTTTCCTTCAACAGCCGCCCCTGCGCGTGCTGCAGCTTCGAGTAAATTTGTTCCCTTGTCCACCTTGATTTTGCTTTGCCGGCCTGTCGATGTCGTAAAAGTAATTTCAGCTTTCATAATTTAGACACATCCCTGTTAATGGTAGTTTAACACCTTCCCGGTGTAAGATGACGGGATTGGGCGGTGGTCCGGGCTAGGCTCTACCGCCTGAGCCGGCACAGGGTAGGGATGGCGGGAGAAGCCGCAAGGCTTCCAGGCTCACGGGGGCGCCCGCTTCGATGATCGCAAAATCGTCGTCCCACTCGCCGAGCAGCGCTTTATGAATAATGCCGAGGGAACCGTGGACGATCTCATGCTCCAGGCCCAGCGCACCGGCAAGCTCCTTTGTCTGCGGCAGTATATCGGCAAGATTGTAGGCGCCTGTCTCAATGACGTTGAGGTTTTTGTAGTTTCCAAGCATAATCCGGTAAATCTCTCGAGTCCGCTGCGGCCCGTATTTGCGCAAGCAGTAGTGATACTCGTTCCAGAGATTATTGTTATGGCGGAGCCAGCCCTTGGTTAAATAATAGGCCATTGCCTTTTCACTCAGCTCATTGCGCTTTTTATTGCCGCCTAGAAGCAGGGAAATGCAGTCATCAACGCGCGGGATGACAAGGCGGCATTTGGCCGAGGTCAAGCCCAGCAAGGCATTGCCGCAGTATCCGAAAAGCAGGAGAATATTGTCCAGATCTTCGCTTTCCAGGGAAGTGATCTCGTTCTGCAGGTAGCTGCGCAATCTCTCGGGAGAATTGTGCAATCCCGACTCAATCCAGCGGATGGGGATCTGTGAGTTGATTTCGGCTGCAGAACGCTTGATCTCATCAATAATTGTTTCACAGCCCAGGGCAACAGTATTCAAGATCTGACCTCTTTTCAAAATATGTTGTAAGAGCTCCAATCCATCTTAGCATCACTTCATCAAAGGGTCAATTTACAATTATGGGCTGAAGCAGGGTGAATGGATAGAGGGGGATGTTGCGGAAAATCCAGTAAGCCAGGATCAGGTAGAAGATGACCCAAACCAGTGCCGGGTGCAGGAAGAGGCGGGGGAGGGAGCGGCCGGTAAGTAGGATCCTTAACTGGGAGACTACAAAAAGGAAAGCTGCGGGCAGAAAAAGGATCATCAACGGGTTTAAGCGCCAGGCGGCGTAAAGATTACCCCGGGCAAGCTGGATCAGGGCGCTGCGGCTGCCGCACCCCGGGCAGTAGAGCCCCGTCAGGGTCCGGAAAAGGCAGGGGATCGTTTGAATCGGCGGGGATATCAAGTCATAGGTTAAAAAATAGAGCAGTCCCCCCGCTGCGATCAGGACCAGGAGCAGAGCCGACCACCTTTCTTTAGGGCCGGCGGTAATCGGAGGATATATGGTAAAGAGTTTCAATGGTGACAAATCCCTTTCTTCATCGCCCGGTTCATTCAATATTCAATACAGTAAAGTTCTTGATCAGGGTATATTCTCCTGCCGGTTGAAAGAATAGAACAGCGGCAAGCCTGAATGAGATGAAAAGAGCCCAAAGCAGTACCCGTTACAGAAAAAAGCGGTAGAAGAAACAGTTTGCAAAAGGATCCTGATATACGAGATTATAAAAATAAAAGCTGCTTATAAAGGAAATGAAAGCAGCCTTAAAGGAAAAACGCTATATTGCCTGCCAGGAGCAAGCTGGAGCAGTGCCTGCGGTTGCCTCATTATAGGCAGTAGGGCTATGGATCCGACAATGATGACTGATCAAGCCAAGCCATGAAATAGAGCAGATCACCTGCCGCTGCTAAACCGGTTGCAGCGCCTGCAGCAAAGGGAGATTACTTGATCAACAGTTATAGCATGACAGCTCTTTTCCCCAGTGACATATTCAGTGCGCTAAAACTCTCCCAGGATTGCCATGATAAAGGGGATTACCCCTGCCAGTAAGCTTCCCAGAATGACAACTACGCCGCTAATTGTCGCCGCCAGGCTCCAGTTTCGCGCCTTGGTGGACGATTCGAGCGCTGCATTGTAGTTACCCGAAGAAAGATGGTTTGCCACCTGTGAAGAGTAGACAATGGCGATGATCCCAAAGGGCAGACAGCAGAAGAGCGTTGCGAGAATGGCCCATACGAGATGGTTCGGCACATCTCCTCCGGCGGGTGGAGCTTGCCAGGCGGGCGGCGGTTCCGCCGCCTCAGCGGCGGGGTAATAAACAGGCTGCCCCTCACAGCCGTAGGTCTGGCAGCGGCCCGTTTGAGCCCAGCATTGTGAATGGTAGGGTTTGGAACAGCCGTTGCAGACTACCAGGTTGTCGTGGGGCAGAATCTGCCCTCCACAGGCAGCACAGATTTTTACATCACCGTTAGTCATATCGATGCCTCCTTGCAATCAGTTTCATTAAGCTAATTCTTGATCGGGGAAATATCTCCTGCCTGGTGAAAAAAATAGAAAGGCGGCAATCGCGGGATTTGTTTTCAAATGTCCAGTCTGCCAAAAGAACTGCTGTGGCGAGGTCGGGGCCACATTCATCTTCGGGTGCTTTTTCCCCGGCGTGTATGAACATCCCCCTTTTCCTTATGCTATAGAGGGAGAGGTTATGCGAATCAGGTCAGTTACTTTTTTTAAGGAGGTAAAAAAGATTGTTCGTGGTCATGTTAAGGACGCTGATCCTCTTTGCCCTGGTCATAGTCTCCATGAGGATCATGGGGAAACGACAGATCGGCCAGCTGCAGCCTTACGAGCTGGCGGTTCTGATCATGGTCTCCGCGCTGGCGGCCATCCCCATGGAGGATATCGCCATCCCTCTTTTCAACAGCATCATCCCCATCATCCTGCTCGTGGTTTTCCAGGTGGCGACATCCTATGCCGCTCAGAGAAGCGAGAGGGTGCGTTCTGCAGTCTGCGGCCGGCCCAGCATCATCATTCAGAACGGCAGGATCATCGAATCGGAGCTGCGCGAGATGCATCTGAATATCAATGATCTGCTCGAACAGCTGCGCATCTGCGGCTTTCAGAATATCACCGATGTGGAGTTCGCCATTTTTGAAACAAACGGTGAGCTGAGTATCATTCCCAAATCGCAGTGCCGGCCGCTGCAGCCGCGCGATCTGCAGATCGAGACAAAATACGAAGGTGTGCCCCACCCCCTTATCGTCGACGGCAATGTCAATCATGAAAATCTGGGCAAAACAAAGCTGGACCTGCTCTGGCTGCAGAATGAAATGAAGAACCTGGGGATTATAGATTTTAAGGATGTTCTTTTTGCCAGCCTGGACACGGAGGGGCAGCTTTATGTGCAACGGAAGGAGGACCCCAAGAACCTGTGAAAACAATATGGATTGCGGCAATCCTGCTCCTGGCTGTCCTGGCAGGCGCCGTTGCCCTTTTTATTTACACAACGGCTCTGTACAACGAGCTCCAGGAAAGTCTGCAACGGATTAACCTGGCCGTGGAAAGGGAGGACTGGGAGGCGGCAAACCGGGAGTCGGAGCAGCTTAAGAGAGTATGGACCCGGACAGACGCCTCCTGGACGCCCATCATGGACCACCGCCAGGTGGATCGCCTGGATGAATCGCTGACCAGGGTGATCAGGCTTGCGGAACTGCGCAACCGGGAGGAACTCCTGATCGAGCTGGCCCTGTCCATGCGCATGGCCCAAAGAATCAAGAATACCGAAATTCCGTCGATCAGAAATATATTTTAGAGCTTTCGCGGGAGCGGACCGAAGCGGCTTCCTCTGCAGAGCTGCGGTCAATCCCTGTTTTTGTTTTACAGCCCCATCAACATGCGGGCAAATTGAAAGTAGATCAGCAGCCCTACGGCATCGGCCAGGGTGGTAATCAGGGGAGAGGAGAACACGGCCGGATCCATGCCCAGTCTCTTCCCGACGATGGGCATGATCGCGCCGAGCGTGGAGCTTACCGTGACAATTACCAGGATTGTCGCGGCAACAGTCAGACCCAGATTGCTGGGGCTTCCCAGCATCATGGCCCGCAGGAATGTAATCCCGGCCATGGGCAGGGCCAGGGCCAGCCCCAGGCGCATCTCCCGCCAGACCACCTTAAAAAAGTCGCCGCTCCGGATTTCCCCCACTGCCATCGCCCTGATCACGAGCGTTGAAGTCTGGGTGCCGGCGTTGCCGGCGGTGTCGATGAGCAAAGGAATGAAAAAAGAGAGCGCTACAACCCGGGTGAGCAGACCTTCGTAATGGCGAAGAATGTTGCCGGTAAAGGCTTCGGCGACAAAGAGCACCAGCAGCCAGACGATCCGCTTGCGAAAAAAAGTGGCCAATCCTGTTTTGAAGTAAGGGGTTTCTACAGGTTCGCTCCCGCCGAGCAGGTGGATATCTTCGGTGGCCTCTTCCTCGATCACATCGATGACGTCGTCCACGGTGATCACGCCCACCATTTTGCCGGCTTTACTGATCACCGGCAGGGCGATGAGGTCATAGCGGGCTACTATCTGTGCCGCCTGCTCCTGGTCGAGCTCAGCCGGCACGGTGATCAGCTTTTGCACCATGATCTCTTCCAGCCGGGTTGCGGGATCGGCGAGAATGAGCTGGCGCAGGGAAAGAACCCCCACCAGTTCGCCCAAAGAGTCGAGGATGTAGATGTAATTGTAGAACTCCGCAGTTGAGCCTACCTTGCGCAGGTGCGAGAGCGTCTGCTCTGCGGTCCACCAGCGGCGGGCGGCAATATAGTCCACAGATACAAGGCTGCCGGCGCTGTTCTCCGGATAGGACATCTGATCGCGGATCTGCCCGCGAAAGGGCTCTTGCAGCAGCGTAAAAAGCTGCTCGCTCTGGCGGGGATGCAGCGCGGTGAAGAGCTCCACCACCGCATCGCTGGACATGAGGTTCAGTATTTCCGCCGTGGTTTCGCTTTCCAGATGATCGAGAAAATGGTACTGTTCAACGGGCTCAAAATGCTCCAGCGTCTCTGCAGCTGTCTGTGGAGGCAGGGCGGCAAGAAAAAGGAGCTGCTGATCATATTTTAGATCACTTAACAGCAGTGACAGGTCGTAAGGTTGCAGTTCAGAAACAAGTTCACGCAAAGCAACAATGGAACCCTTGATCCCTAACTGTTCACAGATCTGTTCGACGAGGGTAATATCTTGAACGGACATGAGAAGAAACCTCCTTTGCAGGGCCTTGTAAGCAGCGCTGTCGTGAAATAGAAATCGATCCGTTGAATACAACTGGAATTAGGAATGTCCTCTGCTTCCACAGCCCCACCTCCCCTCTCATGTCGCAGCCGGTTCTATGCACTATATGATCATATTATCTCTCTTTATGCTTGGCAATAGCTAAAAACAAAAAAAGGATAAAAAAAGCAACCCCCGGACCGGGGGTTGCCTGGTGCGCCCGCAGGGATTCGAACCCCGACTTCAGGCTCCGGAGGCCTGCGTGATATCCCTTTCACCACGGGCGCATGGACTTTCTGTACGTGAAATGATACCACCTCAGTCCGGTGAAGTCAAGATTTCAAACTGAATCCCCAGAGCCGGCTTGTGGCCGGCTCTGGGCTCAGGACTCATGATATGGCCGTTGGTATTCCTATTTTGTTCCCAAGGATTAACTATAGCCGGTCAAGCTTACTGGCTACCGCTTTCTATTACAACGCCATGTGCCACGGCCGAGTTGACCGGCTATGCCCAG
Source organism: uncultured Syntrophomonadaceae bacterium (assembly GCA_964592135.1). Taxonomy (GTDB): domain Bacteria; phylum Bacillota; class Dethiobacteria; order DTU022; family DTU022; genus JAAZIN01. The sequence continues at coordinate 8,095 of CAZQEV010000025.1, read as the reverse complement.
TTCAGGCGATAGATAAAAGTCCTCGGCTCATGGGCGATGCCGCGGGACAGTCGTTTTTCTTCCCTACGGCTGGTCCAGTTGAGCAGTGGAGCAAACAACCGGGCAGATGCTGCGGTGACAGGCCCAAATTCCTGTTCCAACTCTTTGCGCAGGTTGCCGATACGGCGGGCCATTGTCAGATCAATGTCTTGACTGTATTGCTCCATCACCCGGAGAACGGGGGGAAAAACATAGCGCAGCAGGTTTTTCTTTCGCTTGAATATTTCTCTTATCCGCATGTCGGGATGATCATTGTAGCGTTTCCAGCCGTTGAGAGAGGTGCGACACATCCGGAAAAGACTGGGGCCGTTGCGTTTGTAATCCCGCTCGAAGGCCTGGATGAGATATTTTGAGGAATCTGCGCGGGTAATTGCTTCATGCTTAAAATTAAAAGCATGCTGTCCATGAATGTCGGCCAGGTCAACGTCCAACAGACGCCCCTGCTCCAACATTTCCCGGTAGAGCGGTGTGCCCGGCACGGGGGTGTAGAGCATAAATTGGTGGAAATCGGTTTCATGAGCCGCGGCATATTCGATATCCTCCATAATGTTTTCAGGGGTGTGATGCTCCAGGCCGATAATGGAAGATCCCAGCACAGTGATGCCGTGTTCCTGCAGTTCGCGGCACAGCAGCGTGGTGTCTACGCCTTTCAACTTCGCATAGGTGGCCCGGGGAGATTCCAGCCCAAGCCAGATCACAGTAATGCCCATTTCGATCAGCTCATCCATGCTGTACTGCCGGATGGCATTGGCGGAAGAAAATATACTCATGGTCCAACTTTTCCGCCCTTTTTGCATCAAATTCATTAGCTCTAGAGCACGATCTTTTTGCAGCAGAAAGTTTTCATCCATAATTGAAAACCCTTTAACATGATTCGCGGATTCCGCCGCCTCCATGGCCCGGTAAAGCTCCTCCCCTGTCTTCAAAAAGTTGACGACTTTGCCTTTGCCTCCGAAAAAAGCGGAGGTGCTGCAAAAATTGCAGCCCATCATGCAACCTGCCGAAGCGATAATGGCGGAGGCGCTGACAAGCATGTCCGGCACCTTGACGCCCATGACTCGAAAGTCGAAACCGGTGGAAAGCGTGGGGTGCTCTATGGGTGCGGCCACCTCCTCGCCAAGGTAAGCCCTGAACCAGGCGATCCCTTCTCCCATGACAATGTGATCGGCATCGATCATTTTATTTAGCCCCGGGATGGCCGCCACGTGGCCGCCGACAACAATCACCGCCTGGGGTGAGATCTCCCGGGTCATGCGGCACATCTCTTTCACTTTCCATACATTTGCAGCAATGGCGGAGATCCCGACAACATCGTATTGGTTGGCCCTGAGTTCGCGGGCAAATGATTTGCGGGTGGGAAAATCGAGCACTGTGCAGGGGGCTGCGATATTCCTTTGAATCAAGCGGATGCCCCAGGTGTGATGAAAACGGCGCGGCGAGAAAATTCCCTGAACCCGCGTGACCTGGTTGTGGTAAAGTTCCATCGGGTTTATTTTCCGGCTGCCATATTCATCATCTTGTGCATAAGGCCCAAATACAGCGGTTAATAAAACCCGGGTTCTGCCGTTCCCCGGGCAGGATGCAGAATGCGTTAATGGATTGCCAACTTTCGCTTCAGTACTGTTTCTCAGTGTTTTATCTATAGCCATCAGTTCTCCTTCGACTTAATATTTTCCGGAATTGCCTCGCCTCAGTATATCATTCTTCTCCCCGGGATTAAACAGGTGGGCGTCAATCACCGGGGGGCAGGTCTTGAAATATCACTTTTTGTCAGACTGTCCCTGGGCACAGGTGTATTTGTCTTGTTTCCAGGCCTGCACCACCGGGAGCGCTGCCTGACTTATCTGCCTGCAAAGGGGCAACCTATAATATTAAAAGAGTTAAAAGGCAGGCGTTATTGTACATGATTTCAGGCCAGGCCGGCGGGCATTCCGGAAAAGAGAAAATATTTTACCTCATGCGCCCTGCTGCCGGCGGTATGTGCAGCCATCTGTCGCAACTGCTGCGCCGCTTCGGGGGTGATTATACCCTCTATCTGGGCGCTCCGCCGCACCTCGAACTGGAGAAATCGTCAGGCCTGTCTGCCGCTTCTCTTTTTCATCTGCCTCTTACGGGAGCTTTGAGCCCGGTTCGCGACCTGGCCTCTTTTCGCCGTCTCTGCAGATTGCTGCGCACGCACCGCCCCGCCCTCCTGCACATCCACGGGTTCAAAGCGGCGCTGCCCGGTCTTGCCGCGGCGAGCCGGGTCGGTGTTCCCGTCCTCATCACGGTACACAACCATCCGGCCCACCGGGTCTCTTTTCATGTACCCGCCGCTTTAAGGGCGCTGGGGGCGGAAAAAGCGCACTATATTGCCGTCTCGGGAGCGCTGGCCGACGACCTTGCCGCATGGGGTGTGCGGCGGGAGCAGATCAGCGTGATCCACAATGGAATTGATCTCGCTCCCTATGAGGCGGCTGCCGCCGGCCGCTTTTCGCGGCCCTGGAGCACAGATGATATTGTAGTCGGCACCGCTGCCCGCTTGGCCATTCAAAAAGGGCTGACCTATTTTCTGCAGGCTGCCGCCGTGCTGGCGCCTCTTTTTCCGCACATGCGCTTCCTGGTGATCGGCGACGATCCCGGGCGTTCCCATCTGGAAAAACAGGCCTTGCAGCTGGGTCTCTCCGGCCGGCTTTCTTTTTGCGGCCACTGTACAGATCTGCCCCGCAGGCTGGCCGCCATGGATATATTTGTGCTGCCTTCACTTACGGAAGGGCTGTCGCTGGCCGTACTTGAGGCAGCCGCCGCGGGCTGTGCGGTGGTGGCATCGGGGGTCGGCGGTATCCCCGAGGTGATCACCGGCGGGGTGCACGGACTCCTGATCCCGCCGGCTGATGTGACCGCTCTGGCCCGGGCCGTAGCCGCCCTGGCCCGCGATCCGGCGCTGGCGCGTCGCCTGGCCCGGGCCGGCCGTGAACGGGTTGTCAGCTGCTTTACCCTGGAGCGAATGCTCTCCCGGACTGCCGCCCTTTACACCCGGCTGCTTCGCGAATTTCGATGTCACACACCAAAATCCACTGAGTCTGCAACTGCAGGTGAGCGGTGATTCACAAAGGCGGCCGGGGACCGGGCAAAGATCTCTGCGCCGCTCTGACGGCTGCGGCTGCGGTGCTCTTCATCGTGGCGTTTTTGCTGTTCCAGTGGGTTCGTCCGCTGGAGAAACCGGGGCTCACCTTTACCCCCGCCGGCGCCGGGAAAGGGAGCGAACGGGTCATCCTGTTGCTGGCGGACCGGCTTACTTACGGTGATCTGCGCTGTACTGCAGGACCCAACCTCTCCAGAATTCTCGACGAGGGCGCCGTTGCCCTGATGAATGTGCGCACCGGTCGTTCGGGCAGCGAAAGCGGATACCTGAGCCTGGGGACCGGGTCCCGGGCGGCAGCCGGCCCCGAAGGGAGAGCCGCCTTCGAAAAGGGGGAGCTCTTTGAAGGGGAAAGGGCTGAAATAATATTCGAGCGGCGTGTGGGGGATCAGCCGGCTGGAACTATCTTTCACCTCCAGAGCGCTGCGCTGCAGGAGAGAAACAGGGCCCTGCCCTACGAGGTGACGGTGGGATTGATGGGGGAGATGCTGAAGAGCAATGGTTTGACCGCGGCGGTCTGGGGCAATGCGGACGGTGCTGTGCCCAACCGCAGCGCTGTAATGGTGGCCATGGATTCCGGCGGTGCGGTTTTAACGGGACAGGTGGGAGATGAGCTGCTGCGTGAAGATGCCCTCTTTCCCTATGGTGTGCGCACCGATGTGAGCGGGCTTGCCGCCGCTGTTACCGACAATATCGGCGCTGCCGAACTGCACGTTGTTGAATTCGGCGACAGCAGCCGCCTGGACGAATACTGGCCCAATCTGGCGCAGGCAAGGGGTGAGGCGCTGTTTAAAATGACCATGGAGCACCTGGACCGGTTACTCGGGGAGTTGCAGCCCCTTGCTGCCGGACAGGACTGGACCCTGCTTCTGTTGAGCCCCTCGCTGCCGCTGAACCGCCCTGCAGCCGGAGAGCAGCTTGCCCCCGTAATTATGTACCGGGGAGCAGCCCCGGTTCCGGGGCTGCTTGCCGGCAGCTCCACCCGCCGTGCGGGCCTGGTGCAAAATGTCGACCTGCTCTCCATGGTCCGCTTTCTGCTGACAGATGCAGAAAACAGCGCTTTGCCCCCTCCAGTCCCGCCTTTCAGCATCGTTCCCGACGATGATTCTCTTGAATTTTTGGATCATTTCAGCACCCGGGCGGCGCTGGTTTATAATCAGCGCGCCCCGCTGCTTAAAAGTTATGTCGCCATCCTGATTGCTGCGCTCCTGGCTGCCCCGGCAGGGCTTCTTCTGAAGGTGCGCCCGCTTCTGCGCCCGCTTTCCCGGTTGATCGAGCTGCTGTTGTTTGTCCCTCCGGCTCTGCTGCTGCTTCCCGGATTGTTCACTTTTCCGCGCCCGGACCTCTGGCAGAGCGCTCTTATCCTTTCCGGGGCGGTACTGCTGCCGGCCCTGTTGCTGCATCCCTTGCAGAGCGGGAACGGCCATCTCTACCGGGCCGTGATCGGTTGGGGGATTGCTCTCGCCCTGATTATCGATACCCTGGCCGGTGCTCCCCTGCAGCAGCTTTCTCTTATGAGCTACGACCCCATCGGAGGGGCGCGCTATTACGGAATGGGCAACGAGTATATGGGTGTGCTTATCGGAGCGGCCCTGCTGGGGACGGTTTCCCTGAAAGCTTTCATTGTCGGGGAGAAAGGAGCCCCGCAGCAAAAAATTGTATTTCACATCGCGGCAGCGTCCGTGGCAACCCTTTACGCCCTCATCATCTTCATCCTGGCGGCGCCCAATTTCGGGGCCAACCTCGGCGGAACCCTCGCCGCGGCGGCCGCCTTCGGAGCAGCCTGGGCGGAGCTCTTCGGGATGGGCGTAAAGAAAAAAAGAGCGGCTCTGAGCACCGCCCTCTTTCTCCTCCTGGCCGCAGGCCTGCTCTGGACGCTCAATGCCTGCCTGCCGCAGCTTCTGCCCTCCCACGTGGGCCTTTTCGGTGAGACGCTTCGCTCGCAGGGAGCGGCCGCCTTCCGGGAAACTGCCTGGCGCAAGATGAGCATGAATGTGAAACTGGTGCGCTACTCCATCTGGGGGCGGGCCCTCGTCACACTGGTGGGGCTTTGCGTTGTGCTATTTCTTTACCCGGGCGGGCTGAGGCGGCGCCTGCGGAGAGACTGCCCCGCCCTGGTCAGCGGTGTAATCGCCGCCCTCGCCGGCGCCGCCGCCGCGCTGCTGACAAATGATTCGGGGGTGGTGGCGGCGGCAACGATCCTCCTTTACGCAGCCCCCCCGGCGCTGGTCATGATCATGCAGAAAAGTTATCCTCCGGGGCAAGATATATGCAAGGAGCAGGATTAACGGGGAATCCATGGAATATCTTAGTTTGTAAATCCCTAGAGGAGGTTTGCTACTTGGCACCGGATAACTTAAATACAACACTGCCCAACGGAATCAACCTGACTTTTATCCCCACGGCAAAATTCAAGACCATCAGTATGGCTCTCTTTATCCACCAGGAGCTGGCTGCCGACAAAGCGGCCCTGACTGCGCTGCTGCCTTCGGTGCTGGAGCGCGGCAGCCGTCTCTATCCCGACAACTTGACCCTGCGCCGGGCGCTGGAAGAACTTTACGGCGCCGTGCTCACCACGGATGTGCACAAGACAGGGGAGCGCCACCTTATATCCTGTACGCTGGAGATGATGCACGGCAAGTATGTGGGCGAGGGAGGGGAGATGCTGCGCCGCGGCCTCTCCATTCTGGGCGGGGTTATCGGCGACCCTCTCGTGGTGAACGGCGGCTTCAAGGAGACTTACGTAGCCCAGGAAAAAGAACAGCTTGCCGATCTGATCCGGGGGCTGATCAACGACAAAGCACTTTACGCCGTTGAGAAATGCCTGCAGAGCATGTGTGCCGGGGAGCGGTTCGGCGTTTTTAAATACGGGCGCCTGGAGGACCTTGCCCCCATCGACCCCGCCGCCCTCTGGCGCTACTACCGCGGCATTCTTTCCACAAACCCGGTGGAACTCTATATCGTGGGCGACCTTGAGGCGCTGGAGGTGGAAGAGGCGGCCGGAGAGGCGGTGCGCTTTCACCGCGGGACCCACCGGGAAGGGCTGCCAGAAACAGAAGTCTACTTTGAACCGCGGGATGTGAGATTTATTGAAGAAAGGATGGCGGTGGGGCAGGCCAAGCTAGTTCTCGGCTACCGCACCAATATCGGCTACCGCGACCCCCTCTATTTTGCGCTGGTGATGTACAACGGCATTCTGGGGGGCTTTCCCCATTCCAAGCTCTTTCTCAATGTTCGCGAGAAAGCCGGCCTGGCCTATTACGCCCATTCCCGCCTGGAAAGGCACAAGGGGCTCATGCTTATCGCCGCCGGGATCGAAGGGAACAATTATGAAAAGGCGAGGCAGATTATCGAGCGGCAGGTTGATGATCTGGCCCGCGGGCGGATCAGCGAGCTCGAGCTGGAGAATACCCGCCGGGGGCTGATTAACCAGCTGCGCGCCGGGGAAGACAACCCTTACCAGTTCATCAACCGGCAGCTGGATGGAGAGATTGGCGGAAAACAGTACACCACGGCAGAGATGATCGAGGCCATCGAGGAGGTCGGCCCGGAGGAGATCAGGGCCGCGGCAGAGAAAATCCGGCCGGACACGGTCTACCTGCTGCAGGGTGAGGAGGAGGTTTAAAACCATGGATGTTAAAAACAGCAAAAAAATGCGCGAGTTTGCCGAGCTGCAGGAAACACTGACCTGCTATAGGATCTACCCGGGGATGCCGCTTTACATCCTTCCCAAGCCCGGCTACCAGAAAAAATATGCCGCCTTCGCAGCCCACTTCGGCTCCATCGACAACCGCTTCCGCGTGGAGGGAGCCGCCGAACCGGTGGCAATACCCGAAGGGGTGGCCCATTTTCTGGAGCACAAGCTCTTCGAGGATGAGCGGGGGAATGTATTTGATCGCTTTGCCGTCCACGGGGCCTCATCGAACGCTTTTACCACATTTACGCATACCAGCTATCTTTTCTCCACGACGGATCACTTTTCCGAATGCCTGGAGCTGCTGCTGGATTTCGTGCAGGAACCCTATTTCACTGCTGAATCGGTGAGCAAGGAGCAGGGGATAATCGGACAGGAGATCCGCATGTACGAAGACAATCCCGACTGGCGGGTTTTCTTCGGCCTGCTGCAGTCGCTCTATCAGAACCACCCTGTGCGCGAGGATATTGTCGGTACAGTGGAAAGTATCGCCCGGATCACGCCGGATCTGCTTTATCAATGCTACCGCCGCTTTTACCATCCCGGCAATATGGCCCTCTTTGTGGTGGGCGACCTTGATCCGGATAGTGTCTGCAGGCAGGTGGAGGAAAACATTGCCCGCCACAACTACAAAGAGATCGGCGAGATCATCCGGCTCTATCCTGAGGAACCGGCAACGGTGCCGCGGCAGCACACCACCCGCGAGATGGTGGTCTCGGAGCCGCTGTTCAACCTGGGCTTCAAAGATCCTGCGGCGGTGCGCCTTGGAGGCGATGCGCTGCTGCGCCGGGAGAGCGCCATGGAGATCATGCTGGATATCCTCTTCGGACCCAGCGAGGCACTGTTCAATGAACTTTACGAGGATATGCTCATAGACGACCGCTTTGAAGCCGGCTATGTCGCCGAGGCGAGCTACGCTTACATCATCATCGGGGGCGAAACAAGGAACCCCGACCGTCTTTACGAGAGAATCATGGGCGCCATTGAAAAAGCAAAAAGTGAAGGGTTCAGCGCGGAGCAGTTCGAGCGGCACCGCCGCGACCGCCTGGGCGGCTTCATGCGCCGCTTCAATTCCCTGGAGTATATCGCCAACAATTACCTGGCCTACCGCTTCCGGGGAAGCGATCTCTTCAACTACCCGGCCATACTGCAGCAGATCACCCTGGAAGAGGTTCAATCGCTCCTGCAGGAGGTCATGGTTCCCGAGAAACACGCCCTCTCCGTTGTCCTCCCCAAAAAAT
>CAZQEV010000024.1:0-15838 GCA_964592135.1 uncultured Syntrophomonadaceae bacterium | reverse complement strand
GCCTCGATCTCGCTCTCGTAAGCCATCCTGCCCTTGTCATCCTTGATATCTATGACCATGGCGTTAAGCTCACTATTCTCGATCACCTTCAGTGTTCTCTCATATCGTTCCTGAAAGGCAATGGAATGAGCGGTAAAGTAGATCCCCCTCACTTTGATGGGCGGGTTGTCGGGAAAACCGGGCGGGGGCAGCGGGACATAGTAAATTCCCTGCTCCTCCTTCAACTCTTCATTGCGCCTGCGCCACTCCTCTTCCAGCAGTTCGAGATCATCCTCATCGGGCTCCTCTTCTCCGGCATTTTCATTCTCCGGATCTTCCAGCGGTTTTGTCGCCGAACCCTTCCAGAGGCATCCGGAAAGGGTGAACATGAGCGTGAACAAGATCACCAGCATAATTTTCAAATAGTGTTTCTGCAACTGTTTCATAGATATGACCTCCCTTGATACGGCCTTTACCGCAGGCCCGGAACCGTGAACCCAAAATTTTATGTAAACAGCATGGGAAAAATCCTATTTATCCTCTAGAAAACCAGCTTTTATCCCCTTTTCCGCATTATTAGGCGCGCGCTGACCGCGAATCAAGAAGCTATTGTGATCCGCGCCGCACGAATCCCGCTGTTGTTATTGATTAATTCATCCGATAAAGTGATTCTCCTGCTTTAAAAGATTAAATTTCGCTTAAATATGACAGGTATAATCTTGAAAATTGCAGAAAAAAACCGCCCCGCGGGGCGGTTTACGTAATATGTTCATGTCAAGACCTGAACTTGCTGTCAAGCTGCTCCATCTTCTCCACAATACCGCCGTATTCCAACTCTGAATAAGGCAGCATCGCCGCGCCCGAGAAACCTTGCCGGCGAAGTTCGGTTGACTTGCGGGCAACGTTCCTCCTGACGTAATCCCAGTAGGGGTGGTCGAAACAGTCCACAGCTTCGGTAAATTTACCATTCTGGACACAGAATGCAGCCGCCGTCACGATGGGCGGACCGTCGAAGAAAGATGTGCCGCAGCCCGCCTTGACCGGCATGAGGGGGCCGGTGTGGCTGCCGCGCATGAACCCGGCAACATAGTGGCCGATATTGTATGGCGAAAGAATTTCGCCCGCTGCGGGGAAAGAACCCTGAACCCTGATCAGCATCACAGGATCATCTTTTCCAATATACTTTCCGGCAATGTTGTGCAACCGGGTTGTGCTCGCGGCAACGGCAACATCTCCGCTATCCCGCGAATATATTTTAGAGACAACAAAGCGCTCATTATCGCGCAGCAGGGCGGCAATGTCGTAGATCTCTTCCGGTGCGTTGAGCTCGATAAAGCGATCCTTTTCCGTACAGGCTACATCCATGATCACAAATGTGAAGCCTTTGCTCATCTTGGGCGAAAGAATCAGTCCGGAGCAGTGCATGGGATCGGCAAAGCTCAAGTAAAGCGGCAGGTTGTATGCGCCGGGATCGGTTTTGTCGGCGGCGAAGAAAATGAAGGGCTCATTTTCACGCTCTTCAAATTCCATCTCTGCAACAGCCGGCCCCAATCCCTTGATGTTGCCTGAAAAGGAATCCTTTAGCAGGTCCTGTCCGGCGCCGTAGAGCCCCTCCTCTTTCGCTTTTGCCGTCCCGGCCACAAAAGCATCCCAGGCGAGTTTATGTATTTCGCTGTTGCCGCTGCCTTTCTGATGAGAAAAGAGGATGGCGATGTCGTCACCGGTGCTGCTGATCCGGTAATCTATAACCAGGTTTCCTTTTTCCCTTTCAATGTACGCCCCCACCGTCTCCATAAGCGCCTTGCTCGGCCTGAGATGGCCGCCAATGCTGCCGATATCGGCCTTAATCACGCTTAAAGTAATTTTCATAAAAAAACACCCTCCCTGAACTGTTGATATTTTGAGGAGTTTCAGCCAACATCTTGCCGCTTTCTCCTGAATATGTTACTAGATTATATTAATTCGACTACGCTATTAGAAGATCCTGCATGAAATAATATAGCACATTAAAAAATGTCAACTTTAGAAGCAGGTGTTGTTAAATTTTATCTTCTGACAGGTTATTGGGATGATCATCGAGAATCTCTTCTAAAATATTGTCCGGAACGGAAGGTTTGAACCTGTGGCACAGAATATTATTAAGCTGCTGCGCGAACTCTTTGTCGATAACGGCCTGGAGCAATATGATCTCCAGATCTCCGAGGATGAAGGGCTCGTCCGTCTTTCCGGTTCTGTAGAGAACTGGGCAGAGGTCGTCAGGGCCGGACACCTCGCCGGAGCGATAAAGGGTGTGCGCAGCGTCGTGAACGAAATTTCCGCAGCGACCTGTGCGCCGCCGCCTTACGCCGCCCCGCAGGGGAATAACGAGGTTATCGGCAGAGCTGATGTGGTCATTATCGGCGCCGGTATCGTCGGTTCCGCTATCGCCAGGGAGCTGTCCCGCTTTGAGCTCACTGTGGTTGTCCTCGAGAAGGAGGCCGATGTAGCCTGTGGCGCCAGCAAGGCGAATAACGGAATGGTCCATTCGGGTATCGTCCAGGAGCCGGACAGTCTGCGCAGCAAGCTGAATCTGCGCGGCAACGCCCTCTTCGAAGATCTCTGCCGCGAACTGGATGTTCCCTTTCAGCGCTGCAATCTGGCTGTCGTTATGTTAAAAGAGGAGGAGCTCTTTCTCCTGGATCTGCTGAAGGCGAGGGGAGAGATGAGCGGTATTCCCGTGGAGCTCATCAGCGGGGAAAAGCTCAACAACCTGGAACCCTCTCTTAGCCCGGAAATCAAGGGGGCTCTTCTCGCTCCCACCACCGCGATGACCTGCCCCTATAAATTAAATATTGCTTATGCGGAGAACGCAATCGTCAATGGAGCCAGGTTCTACCTGAATACAGAGGTTACCGCCCTGGAACAAAAAGGGGGCGCTCTCTGCAAAGTGATCACAACGCAGGGCAGTTTTTTGACAGGCTGCTGCATCAACGCCGCCGGGGTCTATGCCGGCCGGATCGCGGAGATGGCCGGGCCGCCTGAATTCACCATCCATCCCCGCAAGGGTGAGCTCATCATTTTCGACCGGGAAGCTGCCTCCGGTCATGCAGCTGTCGCTACCGGCATCCTTGAAATGAGCCGCGACCCTCATACGAAAGGGGGCGGCACCATGCTCACTGTTGACGGCAACCCGGAGTGGGGACCGACCGCCATGGAAGTCAGCGATCCGGAAGACACCGCTGTCACCGCAGAGGGGTTGAGCCGGATTCTGGATAAGTTCGGACCCCTGCTGCCCGGTTTTGAACCCCGCAGATCGATCATCTCCTTTTTCGCCGGTGTCAGGGCCGCCACCTATACCGAGGATTTTCATATCGCCCCTTCCGGTCATCTGAAGGGGCTTTTTCATGTGGCCGGCATTCAGTCTCCGGGACTGGCTGCAGCTCCGGCTATCGCCGAACTGGTTTTGCAGATCCTGGAGGATGAAGGCATAGCCCTGCGGGAGAAAACATTTTTTAATCCGCAGCGCCGGGAGCCGCCGCCATTCAGCGGACTCTCTCTAGCCGAACAAAACCGGCTCATCGGAAAAGATCGGCGCTACGGACATGTTGTCTGTCGCTGCGAACAGATCACCGAGAAAGAGGTTGTCGACGCACTGCACCGCCCTCTCCCCGCCCGGACTCTCGATGCGGTGAAACGGCGCACCAGAGCCGGCATGGGCCGCTGCCAGGGCGGTTTTTGCCTGCCGCGCCTCCTCTCCATCATGTCCGAAGAGCTGGAGATCCCCATGGAGAAGCTGACAAAAAGCGGCCCCGGCTCGCCCCTTTTCAGCCGCCGGACAAAAGAGGATCCTTGCCTGAAGGAGGGTTCCATCCAATGAAGGGAGAAGAGATTGTGGTGATTGGCGGCGGTCCGGCGGGACTCGCCGCTGCTATAGCTGCCTCCGAAGCAGGAGCTGCAGAGACCATTCTTATCGAACGCGATCGAGAGCCCGGCGGCATCCTCAATCAGTGTGTTCACGATGGCTTCGGCAACCTTATCTTTGGAGAAAGTATGACCGGTCCGGAATATGCGCAGCGCAATCTGGAATTATTACGCCGCAGCCCGGGGGTCAATGTGCTGACAGGGACGATGGTTCTGCAGCTTAGCGCCGACCGGCGGGTAAAGGCGGTAAACAGGGAAGGGGCCTTTGAGTTGAATCCCGCTGCTGTGATCCTGGCCATGGGCTGCCGCGAGCGCAGCCGTTTCCAGGTAACCCTTCCGGGCTACCGTCCCGCCGGTGTCTACACTGCCGGGACAGTGCAGCGGCTCATCAACATGGAGGGGCTGATGCCTGGCGAAGGGGCGGTAATTCTCGGCTCGGGCGATATCGGTATGATCATGGCCCGCCGCCTTACCCTCGAAGGGGCCCATGTATGCGGAGTCTTCGAGATAATGCCCCGCCCCGGCGGCCTGACTCGTAATATTGTGCAGTGCCTTGATGATTTCAAGATTCCTCTGTTCCTCTCCCACACGGTGACCTTCATCCATGGAAAAAAGAAGATCAGCGGTGTCTCCGTGGCGCCGGTCGACAGCAAGGGGAGACCCCTTCCGGATCAGGAGCGTTTCATTCCCTGCGATACGCTCATCCTCTCCGTGGGGCTCATTCCTGAAAATGAGCTCTCCCGCAGCGCCGGTGTGCTTATCGATCCGGCTACAGGGGGGCCCCGGGTGGATCAAAACATGGCCACATCCATACCCGGCATCTTTGCCGGCGGCAATGTGGTTCATGTTCACGATGTGGTTGATCATGTGAGCCGCGCCGCCGCAATAGCCGGCAAAGCCGCGGCCCGCTTTGTAAAAGGACAAAAGTCCGCTCCCCAGCGGATTAATCTGCTGCCGGATGAAAATGTTGCCGCAGTTGTTCCCCAGCAGCTCAGCCTGCCCCTGGAGACAACGGAGCCGGTCGATCTATTCCTGCGGGTCAACAGGGAGATCCGCGGTGCTGCGGTAACATTTCTCAGAGCGGGGGAAGTGATTTACCGGAAGAAGATGCGCATGGTGCGGCCTCCCGAAATGATCCATCTTGAGATCGCTCCCTCTATTTTTGAAGGACTGGGAGACGGCGAGGCGATCAACTGCCGCGTTGCGGCAGAAGAGGTGAAGAGAAGTTGAAGGGGAAAAAGCGTCAGTTCACCTGTATCGTCTGCCCCCTGGGCTGCTCTATGGTAGTCGCAGCGGGACCCGGGGGGCTCACTGTCAGCGGACAGGAATGCAGCAAGGGTGAGAAATATGCCCTGCAGGAGGTCTCGGACCCCCGCCGCATATTGACGGGAACCGTTAAAATAACCGGCGGCCCGCTTCCCCGGCTGCCGGTAAAAACAACGGCCCCCATCCCAAAGGACCTTCTGGAGAAAGCAGCAAAGCTTCTGGCAGAGGTCACTGCTCATGCCCCCGTCCGCTGCGGCGAGCTCATCGCGGAGGATTTTGCCGGCAGCGGCGCCGATCTTATCGCCACCCGGGAACTGGATGTTGGAAGTTGGAGATGAAATATTGCGGCCAGGGGCCGGGCATGCCCGGCCCCTGCGCATCAGAGATGGTCTACTCCCCGGAAAACGGGCGGTGGGAATTATTCCCCACTTCAATAATCACCGGCATGATCATGGGGCGCCGCCCCGTTTTCTCAAAGAAAAAGGAGGCGGCTTCATCTCTCACATGGGATTTGACCACATTCCAGTCGAGCAGCTGTTCCGCTTTAAGAGAGGCGACGCGGCGGGCTACAGCAGCCCTCGCTTCTTCCAGCATCTCTTCGGATTCGCGGACATAGACAAATCCGCGCGTGACTATTTCAGGGCCCGAGAGCAGCTCTCCTTTTTGCGGCTCCAGGGCCACGACGACAATGACAATCCCCTCTTCGGCGAGCAGGCGACGATCCCGGAGGACCACGTTGCCCACGTCGCCCACGCCCAGGCCGTCGACCATGATCTTGCCTGCAGTCACTTCCCCGGTGATGGAGGCTTTTCCCGAGGATAGCTCCAGCACAGTCCCCGGGTCTACAAGAAAAATGTTCTCCCTGGGCATACCCAGTTTTTGGGCAATTCCGGAGCAGCAGACCATATGCCTGTATTCCCCGTGCACAGGAAGGAGATAACGCGGGCGAAGGAGATTGAGCATCAGCTTGATCTCCTCTTCGCTCCCGTGACCGGAAACATGAACTCCGGAGACAGAGCGGTGGATCACCTCCGCACCTCTGCGATAAAGGTTATTCACCGTCCGGGCCACAAGTTTTTCATTGCCCGGAATGGGGTTTGCCGCGATCACCACCGTGTCGCCGGGGATAATCTCGATCTGCTTGTGACCCGAGGTGGATATGCGGGTCAGGGCGGACATGGGCTCTCCCTGGCTGCCTGTGGTAATGATAACGAGATCTTCCAGGGGGATTTTTTTGATCTGATCCAGCCGCACCATGATCGCTTCGGGACATTTGAGGTAACCCAGCTCAGTAGAAATCCTGACCGAATTCTCCAGGCTGCGCCCGGTGATGCAGATCCTGCGTCCGTGACGCTGCGCAGCATCGATCACCTGCTGGACCCGGTGAATATTCGAAGCGAATGTAGCAAAGATAATCCGGCTCCGGGAAATGCGGAAGATCTCGTCGATGGTCTCCCCCACTTCACTCTCCGATGCGGTGAAGCCGGGGCGATCCGCATTGGTAGAGTCCACCAGGGCCAGGAGCACCTTGCGCCGCCCCAGTTTGGCAAGCCTGTAAAAATCGGTAAGATTGCCGTCTACCGGCGTCTGGTCGAACTTAAAATCTCCGGTGTAGACGGCAATCCCGGCGGGTGTGTTCAAGACCACCCCCACAGTATCGGGGATGCTGTGGTTTGTCCGGAAAAATTCAAGGCGAAAATTATCAGAAATCGCCAGGTTCTGGTCCGCCCTGATCTCATGCATTTCCACAGGGGGGAGATGCTCGTACTCCTCGAGTTTGGCCTCCAGAAGGCCCAGCGTGAGGCGGGTTCCATATACAGGCACCGGCAGCTCACTGATGATATAGGGAATAGCGCCGATATGGTCCTCATGCCCGTGGGTTAAAACTATAGCCCGCAGCTTCTCCTTATTTTTCAGAAGATAGGTGGTATCGGGCAGCACGACATCGATGCCGTGCATCTCTTCCTCGGGAAATTTTATGCCGGCATCGAGGAGAATGGATTCGTCATTGTATTCAAAGAGAAACATGTTCTTTCCAATCTCCCCGACGCCGCCCAGCGGGATCACCCGCAGGCTGCTGTTCAGGTTCTTCAAATTATCAGTACTCCTTCTATTACTTTTTATTTTATTCAAGCGCTTGCCGGATCGCGGATGCGCAGCAACTTTTTCAGGATCTCCAGGGCCTCCCCCTCCAGCGCCACCAGCGGCAATCGCGGACTGCCGGCGTCAATGCCGATGATGTTCAGCGCCGCCTTGACGGGGATAGGGTTCGCCGCCATGAAGAGCCCGCGGAACAGCGGCAGCAGCGTCAGGTGCAGCCGGGCCGCTTCCCTGACCCGCCCCCGCATGAACAGATCGATCATGGCGCCTATCTGCGGACCGACCAGGTGTGAGGCCACACTGACCACACCCGCAGCGCCCACACTGAGCATGGGCAGTGTCAGCGCATCATCGCCTGAATAGACCCTGAAACCCTCCGGAGCTCCGGCGCATATTTCCGCCGCCTGCTCCAGATCGCCGCCGGCCTCTTTCAGAGCAACTATATTCTCCACCTCCGTCAGCCGCAGGACAGTTTCCGCCGTCATGTTCACACCGGTCCGCCCGGGAACATTGTACAGCATTACGGGCAGATCTGTCGCTGCGGCGACGGTCCGGAAATGCCGGTAAAGCCCCTCCTGGGTCGGCTTATTGTAATAAGGGGTGACCAGCAGGATGGCATCCACTCCTTCTCGCGCCGCCTCCCTGGTTAAAGAAAGGGACCCGGCGGTATTGTTGCCGCCCGTGCCGGCGATGACCGCCGCCTTCCCCTCCACAGCCCCGGCGACTGTGGAGAAAAGCCGAAGCTTCTCCTCCCTGGAGAGAGTCGGCGACTCCCCGGTGGTCCCCGAAACGACCACTCCGGTGGAGCCCTGCTCAACAAGATAGCGGGCCAGGTTCGCCGCAGCCCTATAATTTACAGCCCCCTGCTCGTCAAAGGGGGTTACCATTGCCGTAATCACAGTTCCCAGTGCATTTTCCAAAAAAACACCTCCCTAATTATAACACAAAGGGGTCTGATCTTTAATCCTCCGCAAAAAGTCTTTATATGTAGCGCCCCTTCTCCATCAATGTGATCAGGACCGGCTGCATCTGCCGTCCTGAAAGGGCCGCTTCCGATGCCGGCAGGATCTGATCCGCTTTGGCCACCAGGGAATTGGGTTTCTCTTCCGGGTTATCCTGGCCGAAAGGAACCAAGAAGATATTTTTTGAATTCAAAAGAGAGGCCAGGTTGGGAGCATTGAGCCCAAGCCCGTCATTGGTGGAAATTGAAAGCAGCAGCGGCAGTCCATTGCGCAGCTGCGCCTTTGCCGCCATCAAAACTGCGGTATCGACGATCCCCTGTGCCAGTTTGGCCATGGTGTTGCCGCTGCAGGGCGCGATGAGCAGAAGATCGAGCAGCCTTTTCGGGCCGATGGGCTCCACATCGACGATGCTCATCCAGGGTTCGCGACCGGTGATCCTCACAATTTCCTGACGCACCGCGGCAGCTGTGCCAAAGCGTGTGTCGGTTTTCTGCACCGCAGGCGACAGAATGGGAAACAAATCCGCGCCGGCGAGGGACATTCTCTCCAATTGAGGCAAGATTGCTTCAATGGTGCAGTGCGAACCCGTCAGCGCCACTCCGATCCGTTTATCTTTCAGTGTTGACATCTCTTCTCTCCCTTTCAACCCATTCTATGCGTTTTGAGCTTCGGCAATAAGACGCGGGTAGACCCGCGCCAGGATCCGTCCCGCAGTGAGAGGCGCCGCCCGCCCCGGCAAAGAAGGCAGCAGCAGAGCGGTCAGACCCAGTGAAGAGGCGGCGTCAAAATCCGTTCCCCCCGGTGCTGATGCCAGATCCAGGATCACCGCTCCCTTACGAACATGCTGCAAAAGATCCGCTGTGAGTATCGGAGCCGGTGCGGTATTGAAGATAAAATCCACTCCGGCAACCGCCTTCGCCGCGTCCTCGATCCCGTAAGGAATAAAGCCGCAGGCAAAAGCCCGCGCGCCGCTCTCCCGGCGCCGTACCAGCACCCTCACCGCGGCGCCCAGCCCCTGCAGCATCCCGGCCAGGACACTGCCGCAGCGGCCCGGGCCTACAACGAGGACGTTGCTGCCGTGCAGGGTCACCGGAGAGAGCTCCATCGCTTTCTGTAGCGCTCCTTCGGCTGTGGGGATGGCATTGAGCAGAGCCAGCTCTTCGTCTTTGCCGGTGATCACCAGACGATATTTTTGATCAAGTTCATCTTTAAGAGGTTCAGCCACGGCCCCCGCCAGCAGGATCAGATCGGGGCCGCTCCGGACCAGGCATCGGGTCAGGGAAAGCCTTTTTGCAGAAAAAGCGGCGGTGACAGTACCATCGCCCCTGACTCCCGAAAGGGGAGCGATGAGCACCTCCGCACCGGCAAAATCGGCTTCATCTGCCTCAGCGATCCTTCCTATTTCCGCTGATGCCTGTTCAAAACCGGCTGCCTTGATTTTTATTCCCTTTTCTTCCCAGCAGCGGTAGAGTTCAATTTCCCTCCTGTCTCCGCCGCAGAGAATTATTTTTAAATTTATTTTGGGCATATTTCCGCCTCCCCGGCTGTTCAATTCAGTATATGTATTTCAGTAAAATCGGTTAAAAAAACCCGGGTTAAAAACCCGGGTTGGAGCTTGCTCCAGTGGCTGTGAGGCTCTCTAGGCGACGCGGTGGACTTCAACGTCGGAAGCGCCGTATTGCCGCAGGATCTGTGCGGCCTCCTCAATCTTTTCATCTTCGGCCTTCATGGTTACAAGGATTCCGCCCTGGCGAACCTGCTCTTCAAAAAACTCCCCTCTTCCTTCAGGGATCCCGAAATCGATCAAGCCTCCGGCGATTCCCCCTGTGACCACACCTGTCAGCGTGGCGGCAATGGGACCGGCGGCGATGATGGGACCTACTCCCGGTATGAGAAGCGCACCTACGCCTGCCAGCAGTCCGGCGATCCCTCCCAGTGCTCCGCCGGTAAAGGTGCCTTCACTGAGGTCCTGTCCGCTCATGACGCCCCCTCCGCTGTCTCCCTGATCCTCCCTGGCAATAAGCGAGATGTCTCGATCAAAACCCTGATCCTTCAGTGTTTCAAGGGCCTCTTCGGCTTGGTTCCTGTCGTGAAATATCCCCACTACAACTTTGCTCATCCCTTTAACCTCCTTAGATACTGTGAAACTCTCAAGGATATTATCTCCGGGACGGGCAGTTTTATGCTTTACGTTATCGACAGGCTCAGCTCTTTGTGACGGCTATTTTGTGATGGCTATAATGATCGTATCTCCCCCGATTTTTTTAACGCCTGACCAGGGGATGGTGATCTCATCGCGATAACCGAAGCCGAGGAGGCCGCCTTTGCCGGCCAGCAGCAGCGCTTTGATCTCCCCGCTGCGCTCATCGATGAGCAGATCGGCCCGGCCGGCGGGTCCCCAGAAATTGCCCTCTTCCAGATCTACAAGCTCTTTGCGGGCCAGTTCACTCAGACGCATGACGCCTCCCCTTCTTCCCTTATCCGTCAATACCGGTATGTCCAAATCCGCCCTCTCCCCGCTCCGTTTCCGGCAGCGTTGTGGTGGGAACAAGCCTGACCCTGGGAATGGGACAGAGAACCATCTGGGCGATGCGGTCACCCCGCCGCACCCCGAAAGGGGCGGATCCGTGGTTGATGAGGATTACCATGATCTCCCCCCGGTAGTCGGCGTCAACGGTGCCGGGAGAATTCAGCACGCCGATGCCGGAGCGAGCGGCAAGCCCGCTTCGGGGGCGGATCTGCAGTTCATAGCCCGGGGGCACCGCGACCCTCAGCCCTGTTGGCACGACCTGCACCTCTCCCCGCCCCAGGATCGCCTCCTCTTTAACCGCTGCATAAAGATCCATGCCCGCCGCGCCTGCGGTCATATAAGCGGGCAGCGGCAGTCCCCGGGCGTGATCCATTATCTCAACCGGCAGCTCAACAACTGTCTCTTTCATCTGCATCAGCCATCCCTGTTCAATTTGTCAGTCAAAGTTACTTACACCGGTGCCCGGCACCGTTGTAAGTAAACCGTACCTGCCTTTTTACAATACGGCGACTGATGCCTCTACTCCTGCCAGATGCGAATATCGATGCTGCCGCCCCAGTTTGAGCTGCGGATCATGATCAGGCGATCCGTGCTGTTGCGAAACTTGAAATCAAGGGTGTCCGCCACGGTGGCATCCATCCCCGGGGCCACATACCCAACAGGCTGGCTGTGGGGGTAACGCTCCACCACTTCCAGTCCGGCGCGCAAAACAGCATTGTAGAGGGTGGTGGAGACCTGGCAGACACCTCCGCCCAGGCCTGGCACCACCCTGTCGCCGACAATAATGGGAGCGGGACGGTAACCCCGCTCCGCCGTGCGCGGGCCGTTTGCCGCGTTAAAGGAGAATATTTCCCCAGGCAACAGCAGGTAATTGTTCAGTGAGGCTGTGGCGAGAATTATATTGGCGACACGCCCTCCGCTGCCGCTGATCCAGGTCCGGAAAGCCCCGATCTCTCTCTCGATGACGGCAAAATGTGCGGCGGTGATCTCCGGGTCAAGTTGGATCACCTCCGGTAAAAGCTTGCTGCCCGCAGGAGCGTTCATGATCTTCTCCAGCGTTGAGCAGCGGTCAAGCTGCCGCCCCGCGACTCCCTCCACTATTTCACCGCTGGGCGGGTCAATAAAGGCATTGCGCGGCGGTTGATCGATCCGTGCAGCCAGTTCTTCGACAAAGGCACCAGCTTCGCGGCGTGAAAAACCTTCGAGAACTATCCCCTCCAGCTCTACTCCGCGGCGCACAGGTCCTTCCCGCCCGGGAAAGGGGGCACAGGCGGCGGCTGCGCTGATCAGCAGCACAAGAATAGAGAGAATAAACGCTGCCGGACGACTGCCGAACTGTATGATCCCCGGGAAAGGTTCCTTCATTGCGCCCGGCCCGGATCAAGCAATTCATCTATGCTGACCACGGCGAGCCCCTGCTCCCTGATCCGGGGCAAAACTTCCCGCAGCAGTTGCACCGTGTCCGCTGTCGGGTGCATCAATATGATCTTGCCCGGGGCAAGGTTTCGGAGAATCCTCTGGCGCATCAGATCCACTCCCGGCTTCTGCCAGTCAACGGTATCCAGGCTCCAGAGCACGGTGCGCATCCCCTGCCGGGAGACGATCTCCAGAGCCATCTCGTTGTATTCTCCCTTGTGGGGGGTAAAATAAAGGGGATAAGAGCCCACTGCATCAAAGATAATCTCATTTGTCTGGCGGATGGAGCGTGCTGCGCCCCAGGAGTCGAGTTCGGGAAAGACTTCGTCATCGGCATAGCCGTGATTACCCAGTTCATGACCTGCGGCGGCAATCTGCTGCAGCAGCTCTTCATTTTTCTCAGCCCACCGTCCCGTGATAAAAAATGTGGCGCGAGCCTTCTCTTCCTCCAGGACGCGCAGCATTTCGGGCAGATCTTCTTCGCCCCAGGCCACATTGATCATCAGGGAGATGCAGGGCTTGCGGGGGTTTCCCTGTTCTGCCGGCAGCGCCGGATATTGATCCCAGCGCACCGGGGGGAGCAGTTCGCGGTAGATGGGCAGGACCTTCTCTCCGGCAGGAGCGCTCATCACCAGAGCAACTGTGGCCTCCTCATCTATTTCCAATCCGTTCAGTTCGGGAATAATCCGTTCACCGCCCGGATCGATCTCTGCACTGACGGGATCGCGGCCCTGGTTCCTGGCAATGCGGGCGACAATGAGCGCCACTTCGGGGCGCAGAAGTTGCTCTACAGATTCGCTCTGCAGCACAACCCCGCTGCGAACACCCTTAAAATGACGGCGCAGCGGCTCGTCAAATTGAAAATAGAGCAGAGCAACCGCCGCCGCAATGAGCAGTACTGCACCGGCCCATTTCCACCACCTTTTTGATTCAAGCGATGGCATGCCCTCCTTTCCTCCTTTCCGGTTTTTTTAGATCAATGGGGCTCTCCCAGCAGTGTGGATACTGTTACCGGGCTGTAGCCGCGCTCCTGCAGGAGCCCCAGGATCTCCGGCAGGGCATGGAGCAGCACCGTTGAGCCCACTCTGAAACTTATGATCGCTCCGTCGTGGAGCCTTTTGTCAACGCGCGCTCCCACCCCTGCGGCATCGGGGCTGAGATAATCATAGGACTCCACCGACCAGAGCACGGTGCGGCAGCGGCTTTTCCAGGCCTGCTCCAGAACAATGCCGTTGTAAAGACCCTGCGGCGGCCGGAAAAGGTGGGGCCGGTATTCCAGGATCACCTGCGATAGTTCATTGAATCCATTGATTTCATCTGCAATTTCCTTTTCAGTCTTGTAAAGCAGATTTGCATGGTTCATGGTATGGTTTCCGATTTCATGCCCCTGTTCCAGGATCATTTTTGCTCCTGTTGGATTGTTTTTCAGCCATATACCTGTCAAGAAAAATGTTGCCTGAACATCTTCTCTCTTAAGAATCTCCAGGATCTCTTTCAGGCCTTCGCTGCTCCAGAGGGTTTCAAAAGTCAGCGCTACCTGCAAGGGAGAACCCTGCGCAAAATAGACCGGCCCCGGCACTGCCGGGGAGGACTGCCGCAGAGCGCTCGTTGCCAGCAATCCGCCCAGGAGAATGATCAGAAAGAGGACGAATTTTTCCGCCCGGCGCCAGGTTTTAAACATAGCTTAAACACATCCGCACGATCATCTGGGGTAACCTGTTAAATACTATGCTGCTGGTATTTTGCTTATGCGGTATAAAAAAAACCCTAGAGACTAGGGTTTTTGTTTTGAGCGCTGGGGCGGACGAGGTCGCCGTCCCCTCTCTCTATCGGGAGAAGGGGGGAGCCCGGGCGGTTTGGGAAGCAGCTCCTTGCGCGAGAGATTGATCCGTCCTTTTTCATCGATATCGGTAACCTTGACCTCGATCTCATCGCCCAGGTTGAGCACATCTTCAGTCCGCTCCACGCGGCAGTGATCCATGCGTGAAATATGGAGCAGCCCCTCCTTACCGGGAAGCACCTCCAGGAAGGCGCCGTACTTTTCAACCCGTGTCACCTTGCCCATATAAACACGGCCCGGTTCAACATCGGCAATGAGAGATTTAATCATCTCCTGCGCTTTCCGGCCCGCTTCGGGGTCCACGGCCAGGATGTAAATCCTGCCGTCGGATTCGATGTTGATCTCAACACCTGTTTCCGCGGTGATCTTGTTGATCACGCGCCCTCCCGGACCGATTACATCGCGGATTTTCTCCACATCTATCTGCATGGTGATCATCCGCGGCGCATGAGGCGACAGCTCGGAGCGCGGCTTTTCGATCCGTTCCTGCATAATGCCCAGGATATGGTTGTAGCCGTCGACTGCCTGCTCCAGGGCCCGGGACAGGATCTCCATGGAGATCCCCTTCGTTTTGATATCCATCTGAAGGGCGGTGATCCCGCCGGCGGTTCCGGCCACCTTGAAATCCATATCTCCGAGAAAATCCTCCATTCCCTGGATGTCGGAGAGAATGGCCACATTCTCCTCATCCTTGATCAGCCCCATGGCAATGCCGGCTACAGCTTTGCTGACGGGAATCCCGGCATCCATGAGCGAGAGGGAAGCGGCGCAGACGCTGGCCATGGAGGTGGATCCATTAGACTCCAGGACCTCGGAAACCAGGCGAATGGTATAGGGGAATTCCTCTTCACTGGGGATCACAAACTCAAGAGCCCTCTCCGCCAGAGCGCCGTGGCCTATTTCACGCCGCCCGGGGCCGCGCATGAAACCGGCTTCACCGACACTGTACGGAGGAAAGTTGTAATGGTGCATGAACCGTTTCGATTCTTCAATACCCAGTCCGTCCAGGATCTGAACATCCCGCGGCGCACCCAAAGTGCAGACATTCAGCACCTGGGTCTGGCCTCTGGTAAATATTGCAGAGCCGTGCGTGCGCGGCAGCACCGAGACCTCGCAGGTGATGGGGCGAATTTCCCCGGGCTTGCGTCCGTCGGGCCGCAGGGATTCCTGCAGGATCATCGTGCGCATGGTCTCCTTGAGCGCCTTCTCAAAGAGAAACTTGATATCATGCTCATGCTCGGGGTATTGTTCCAGGTAGCGATCCAGGGCTTCATCCTTTAATGAAGCCAGCTTCTCTTCGCGCTCCTGTTTGTCGGTGATGCGCAGAGCCTCACCGATCCTGCTGCGGAAAAGGGGATCAAGCTGTTCCGTCAGCTCGGGCAGCGGCTCAAAGACCGATAGTTCGATCTTGGGCATACCGGCTCTGGCGACCATTTCCTCCTGCAGGGAGACAATCCCTTTGATGGTTTCATGTCCCGCTTCGAGACAGGCAAGCAGCTCCTCGCGGGTGACCTCCTCGGCTCCTGCTTCGACCATGGTCACGGCATCCTTCGTTCCGGCAACGATGAGGTGGAGACTGCTCTGCTGCGACTGCTCCAGGTCAGGGTTGATCACCGGTTTGCCGTCGATGAGGCCGATGATAACCGCTGCAATAGGACCTCCAAAGGGTATTTTGGAGATCGAGAGCGCCGCCGAAGCCCCGATGATAGATAGTATCTCGGGAGGGCAGTTCTGATCCACCGATAGAACGGTGGCCACGATATGCACGGAGTTGCGCAGCTCTTGCGGAAAGAGCGGCCTCAAGGGACGGTCGGTCAACCTGGCGCTGAGAATAGCTTTCTCCGT
>CAZQEV010000023.1:0-15896 GCA_964592135.1 uncultured Syntrophomonadaceae bacterium | reverse complement strand
TGAATTATACCACATTGATGGGGGGCGCATAGGACCCAAAGCCAATTCCACTAATAAAGTTTTGTCGATCTCTATGCCACTGGCTTTATACTGTTTTTATGACATAATGGATCTGATGGCAGAGTCAATTAGCAATATTCTGGAAAGGGGTTGGCAATTTTGAAAAATAGGCTTCTCCATTCAATTCTCTTCGGATTGCTTTTGGCGTGTTTAACGGGGTGCGTGGAGGTTGATTATTACATCAAGGTTAACCGCGATGCTTCCGCCGATGTTGAGTATAAACTAGGTTTCGATCAGATGTTTATCGGATTGCTGGATTTGCAGGGGGAAAGTCCCCTTGACAAGGCAATACAGTCTGCGGAAGAAAACGGATTTACAGTCTCTCATTACAGCGATGAGGATATGAGCGGAATTATCGCCAGGGCGCATCTGGACTCTCTTCAGGAGATACCCCCTATGGGCAGCGGCAGCGTCTGGGCAGAGGCAGCCCCTGAAGCAAACAGGCATGAAGATAATGCAGAGAGTCCCTTCAAGATTGAACCCGGCTTCTTTTATAACCGCTACCTGCTCGATACGCAGATCGACCTTTCAGAAATGAAAGCGGGCCGGACCGGCGATGATTATGGCCTGGGCAGCGCTTTCCTGAACAAGGTAAAAATGCGTTTTCGAATTACCCTCCCTGTAAAGCCGGAATCACATAATGCCGCCCATGTAGCCGACAACAGCCATACCCTGGGGTGGGATCTGCTCCCCGGCCAAAGTAACCGGATCATGTTGGAGGCGGCAGCCCCTAATCTGCGCAACATCGTGATCACTGCGGCAGGCGCACTAATTATCCTCATCGCCGCATTTATCGCATGGCCGGCCCTGCGAAAGAAAAAACAATCTGCTGAACTCTAGAAGGGTCCGTAACCCATCCAGACCGCGACCGTGAGCATCAAGGCAGTGATCACCAGGACTACGAGCTGGATAAAGCCGATCCAGCGAAACCACTTGGGGTAGCTCACAGTGGTCAACCCCAGGCAGATGAGCAGCACCGCATTGGTGGGATAGAGTACATTGGAGAAACCGTCACCGAAACAGAAAGCCAGGACCATGGTCTGCCGCGTCACTCCCGAGAGATCGGCCAGCGGCGTGAGGATGGGGATGAGCAGAGCCGCCTTGGCCGATGCTGAGCCGATAAAGAAATTCATCGTCAGGACGAGAGCATAGATGAGATAAACAGCTATATAGGAGGAGGCGCCGGAGATCAGGCCGGCGGCGTAATGAATTACAGTGTCCATGACACCGCCCCGCTCGATGATATAGCTCACGCTCATGGCCATGAGAATGAGAACAATTCCCGGAGCAACGCCGCCCACACCTCTTAAAAATGTTTTCGCCACCTCCCGGCCGCGCAGGCCCCCCCAAAAACCGGCGCCCACGCCGGCAATGAGGTAAAGCAGTGCAATGGCCGGCAGCGAGTAATCGGAGAACCAGGCGAATGTGTTCGCAGCGGCAATTACCGCAAGAATCCCTCCGAAGCAGCATAAAAACCAGGTCACCGCTTTGTTGATCCGCTCCTTCCCGGGAACCGCGGATTCGGGAGTCCTCTCTTCGGGTTGGGAAAATTTCTCCTGCATTTCGTGATCCTCGGCATAGACCAGGGATAAGCGAGGATTCCTTTCAATCTTTTTGGCATATCGAATCAGGAAGAAACAGAGAAGCGCATACAATATGGCAAAAACGAAGAGGCGGAAAGGAGCACCCGAGAAAACCGGCAGTCCCGCCATCCGCTGCGAGAGCCCCACGGAGTAGGGATTCGAGATAGCCACGGCAAAACCGAAGCAGATAGAAAGCAGACTCATCCCCAGGCCGAGCAGCGCATCCCAGCCCATGGTATAGGCCAGGATCACCACCAGCGGCGCCAGGGCGACAACCTCTTCAAACATGCCCAGAATGGATCCGAAGAGCATGAATACCAGGGAGACGAGGCAGATAAGCAGGTAACGATTCTTACCAAAACGGGCCACTATCTTCGAAATAATCTCTCCAAAAACTCCGACGCGGTTCAATATGGCGAAGCCTCCGCCTATAAAAAGAATAAGGAGGCAGATCACTATTGCCACCTGTGCATTGGAGGAGGCGTAGAGCACCTCCACCGGTGCGGTGAACCAGCGGTAAACCGGTATCTCGGGCTTTTCCATAAGACGGAAAGATTCCGGATCAACGATCTTTTTACCATCTATTACACTGTAATCGTAACTCCCTGAAGGGATCACCTGTGTAAGAATACCTGACAGTATCATCAAACAAAGAATAATAATTGCCGTGGTGATAAAAGCTTTCTTCCCTATCCTGATCTCTGCAGTTTCAGTCAAATGATTCAACCCCCCAATGGATTACTGTAAGGATGTTGTTAATTTCTTTGCCGGGCTGAAAATTCCTTTTTTCCCACATCCTCTTTATTTAGAGGAGCAAAAGGATTCTGTGGATAATGGATCGAACATTTAGAATATATATTAAACAAAAGGGGGATGATCTACCATGGCCGAGATCACATTGGAAAAAGTAAAAGATTTGCTGGCGCGGGAAGAAAAGCGTTATGCTGAAGAGCGGCCAAAATCAAAGGAGCTTTACGAAAGGGCGCGGCGCTGTTATGCCGGCGGTGTGCCCATGAGCTGGATGAGGATCTGGCCGGGCGGCTTCCCTGTCTTTGTCCGGGAAGCAAAGGGCGCCTACCTCACTGATGTGGACGGACACCGCTACCTGGATCTCTGTCTCGGAGATACAGGTGCGCTGCTGGGGCATGCTCCCTCCGAGGTGGTCGGTCCGCTCACGGAGCAGCTGAACAGGGGCATTACCACGATGCTGCCCACCGAAGACTGCATCGAGGTGGGTGAAGAGCTGACCCGACGTTTTGGGCTGCCTTACTGGCAGATACTGATGACCGCCTCCGATGCCAACCGGATGGCGCTTAAAGCGGCCCGTGAATTTACCGGGCGCCGGCTCACGCTGGCTTTCAACGCCTCCTACCATGGGAGTGTCGATGAAACGCTTGTTGTCGATTTCTTTGGTAATCTGATGAATATGCCCGGCTTGATGGGGCCGCTGGTCGAAGACCCCTCCAAGATGACGCGCATTGTGGAGTTCAACGACATTGAGGGTCTTGAAGAAGCGCTGGCGCCCAAAGATGTCGCCTGTGTCATCGCCGAGCCGGTGATGACCAATGTGGGGATCATCCATCCCGAGCCCGGTTTTCATGAGGCCCTGCGCAACTTGACCCGCAAGTACGGCACCCTGCTCCTCATTGATGAGACCCACTCCATCTGCGGCGGCCCGGCCGGGATGACCGGCGAGCTGCAACTGGAGCCCGATATTTTTGTGCTGGGCAAATTGATTGCGGGCGGATACCCCGCGGCCGTACTGGGCCTGTCAAAGGAACTCGGCGAGATGATTGCAGAGAGGATCCCCTGGTATAATTTTTTTGGATTCGGGGGAACCCTTTCCGGAAACGCTCCCGCACTGGCGGCAATCAAAGCAACGCTGAAACACCTGCTGACGGAAGAATCCTATGCACACATGATCCCCCTTGCCCGGAGAATGGAGAGGGGAATTGCAGAGATCATCAAAAAGCATGAGCTGCCCTGGTATGTGGCCCGCATAGGATGCCGCGTTGAATTCCGCTTTCTTGCCGAAGCGCCGCGCAGGGGGATCGACACGCTTTTTGATGTGGAGTATAACGAGGTTGACCTGCTCACAGAGGGGCTCACCGGCCCGCTGGAGGCGCTGTTCCATGTTTACTGCACCAACCGCGGGATTCTGCTGTCGCCGGTACACGATATGGCCCTGGTTTCCCCGGTAACCACGGAGGAAGAAGCCGATCTTTATGTCCAAGTGATCGGAGAATGCATAGATGAGCTGACCTCCTGAAAGAATGAATGCCGGCAAATACCGCTGCGCAAAAGGATAACTGTAGCGGCTGCACAGGGTACTTATACAAAGTGCAGGGTCTCTATCGAGCGGCCCTGCACTTTAACTGTTCAGAAGATAGATCTCGTAGAGATAGGGTGTAATCGTGGATTCAACAGTGGCAGCCAGGACGACGAGCGAAACCGGTAAAATTACTGCACGATGTCCCGGGTAATACCAGGAATTTTTTTCGAGCGAACGGGTGAGCCAGACCAGGGCAAAAGCTGCCGCCAGGGCAAAAGCAAGGTACTCAATGACACCGTGCGGTAAAACCAGGTTGACCATGACATCCAGGTACGGAATCCTGCTTCCCCTGCTGAACCCGGCGACAGAACGATTAATCCTGAAGAACTCCTTCAAAAAAAAGAAGAGATAACAGGTGAGCGCCAGCCTGTATATCCTGCGGGGCGGAGCACCGGCGTGTGCCGCATAATATATCCAGATAGCCGAGACCAGCCAGAGCAACAGGATCACACCCAGGTTGTTGAGCACCAGGTAGAAAAATGAATTGTCACTGGCTGTTGCACAAAAAGTTTTCAAATAACCCCATAGTTGAATCATCTACGACCCCCCAGGCCGGAGCTGTTCAGAGTTTAATTTATGCCTGCAACTCAGGGAATATTCTTCACCTCTGCAGCACAGCTTATTCCGCATGAGGAATTTGCCGGAAGAGGCTTCCGGTGTTAAACTTTAAGAAATACCCGGGGAGGCACAGTAGATGCGGGTAATCGCCGGATCGGCCAAAGGTACCAGATTAAAAGTGCCCGGGGGGAGGGCGGTCAGACCCACTTCGGGCCGGGTTAAAGAGGCGCTCTTTAATATCCTGGGCCCGCGTGTATGGGAAGCTGTGGTATGGGATCTTTGTGCCGGCAGCGGCGCCATCGGTATCGAAGCCCTGAGCAGGGGGGCGGCGGAATGCACTTTCGTGGATAGGGAGAGGCTCCATCTCGGGATCATCGAAGAAAACCTGGCCCGGACCGGTCTGGCCGGGCAGGCGAGGCTGTTGGGGTTTGATGTTGTCAGAGCACTGCAGATGCTGTCAGATGAAGGACAAAAAGCGGACCTGATCTTTGTCGATGCCCCCTACCAGGAGACAAATGTGCCGCAGTTTCTCCGGGCCATCGAGCTCGCCCCTCTGCTCCGCACAGAGGGCCTGCTCGTGCTGGAACTTTTTGCCCGCAGCCGGCTCTGGCCCAAAGGTGATCAGAATGTTGAACAGAGAAAGTACGGGGATACCATCCTGGCTTTTATCGAAGCGGCATCGCTTACCGCCGCCCTTGCCTCCCTGACCACCACTTAGCAAATCTGGTACCGGGCACCAGTGCACTAATTTCTGCGGGCGTAGAAGAAAGCGGCCCGCAGGGTACGAAATATGTATACAGCTGCGGCCAGAACAGCGAGAAGCCCCAGGAAAATTAGCAGCTGATTGAGCATGAAAAGGGTCCGGGACCACCAGAAGGAGAGGCTGCCCCTGGGCACGGTCTTTAAAAATACGGGCAGGGCAAGGAAACTGAACAGGGTACCCGCCGGCCCCAGAAGCAGTGCGGTATAGGCTCCGGCGATAAGGGCATGGATGCCCCGGGCGGCCAGGTATGGAGCGATCCGCAGGTCGGTTTTCGCGATGATGCTGGCTACCTGGCAGTGCACCGAGAGGCCGCTCCAGGCGATGATCATCCCCAGAGCAATCAGTTTTTCCCCCATCGCAGCACCGGAGGCACTGGCCGCAGCCTGACACCCCAGATCAATTTCAAAGAAACCGCTGACCAGGGGCGCCGCAAGTGCGGGGCTGAGACCTGCCAGATCCAGCAGGGTGCCGATACCCCGGCCCAGTAATGCAACGAGCCCCATGAGATCGAGAATGCGGATAACCACGGACAGCAGGATGATAAACCCGCCCACCAGGAGAAGGGTTTCGATGGATTTATGGATCGCTTCACCCATGAGCCTGCCGATAGGCCGCCCGTCCCTCTCCCGCGCCTCCACCAGTGCCTGCAGCGAGCGAGCAATGAGCGGGCCGCGCCGCGAAACCTGCTCCGAAGAGCGAACTTCATTGCGGCGGTAAAAACGCATCAAAAGACCCAGAGTAAGGCTGGAAAGGTAATGCGCCAGTACAATCGTCAGTCCAGCCTGCGGAAAACCGAGCATGCCCACGGCGACGGCGCCGATCATAAACAGGGGATCTGCAGTATTGCTGAAGCACATCAGCCGCTCCGCCTCCACGCGGTTGCACATGTTTTTGGTGCGCAGCTCAGCGGTCAAAACAGCCCCTATGGGAAAACCCGATGCCAGCCCCATGGCCATGACAAAGGAACCAGTCCCTGGAACATTGAACAGGGGGCGCATGACCGGCTCCAGGAATATACCCATCATGTGAACAACACCCAACCCGATCAGTATTTGCGAGATCACAAAAAAGGGCAGCAGGGCCGGAAAGACAATATCCCACCAGATATGCAGGCCCGCCACCGCAGCTTCATAAGCATCCTTGGGAAAGCGAACCATGGAGACAGTGAGGAAAATGGCACAGAAAGCCATAAGGTAGGCCATGAGATGTTTTTTTTGGCTGGGCAGTTCGCTTCTTTGGCGGTAAAGCAGGTAAAAAAATAATATAATTACCGCAGCGGAGATCACCAGGCGCAAAAGGTTTCCCCCTCCCTTGCCGAGTCGCAGCTATAATCTATTATAGTGAGCGGAGTGTTTCCTTAGACCTTATTTCCGCGGCAACAGGCCGGGTGCGGATGTGATCGGATATATTTATAATCCTCAGCTAAAATGATTTTGCTATAACTCAGGGAACAAAGGGAGAGTGCATAAAAGCAAAGTCCACATAAAAAGTGGGACAAGAAGGAACGTCCCCTTTGTCCCACTTCCCACCTCTAATCTCCAACATCCAATGCGGAGGCAGCGTCCCACCTGCCTTCGCTTCTCAGTTTCTCCACGATCTCTTCTGCCACTGTTTTCAGCTCGCGTTTATCCACCTTGGCAACCCTGGTCAGGGGAAATTCCTTGTCCTGAGGCCAGATCTCGACATGCAGCGGTCTCTTGTAGGCGGCGATGCCCCGGCAGTGCTCCGCAATCTCTTCAGAGCTCAAATCAACACCCTTCTTGGGCCGGATAAAGGCAAAGATCCCTTCGTCAAAAATACGGTGTTTGACTCCGACCACATCGACAATATCGACCTTGGGGTGCGCAGCGATGAATTCCTGCACCTCCTCCGGGTAAACCTGGTAGCCTTTCTGCTTGATCACGAACTTCTGTCTACCCGAGAGGAAAAGGGCGCGGTTGTCACCCACCATCTTGTAGTAACCCATATCTCCCGTATAGAGAACGCCGTCTCTGGAGATCGCCTTCGCCGTTTCTTGGGGAAGGTTGTAATAGCCCTGAAAGACGATGGGTCCATGTGCACAGATTTCACCGACCTCGCCATCGGAAAGCTCCTCTCCGGCCTTCCCATCGGGCTGCATCGGTTTGCGGACGGTCACCGGGGCGAGCTCGTCAAAAGCTGCGCCAACCTGTCCCGCCATTTCATCAACTGTAATATCCCGCGCAGTAAAGGTGTAGAATCCTGCGGTTTCGGTCATGCCCATCCCGGTGCCGAAGCCCGGCGCCATTTTGGCCATCTCTTTTAAAAAAGTGCTGTCCACGGCGGAACCGCCGTAGATGGCAAATCGAAGGGTGCTCAGATCATAGTTGCCGTATTCAGGCAAGGCCCACTCCAGGCGGTACTGCGTCGGAATTTGCCCCAACGCGGTAATCCTGTATTTTTCGATTGCTTCGAGGGTCATCTTGGGATCAAATATGCGCAGCATGTGAGCGGTCCCTCCGAGAAAAAGTGTGGTCATCAACTGCTCGGTTACGCAACCCACATGGCTGGGCGGCAGGTTTATGAGCATGCGCAGCTCCTCCCGCTCCATCTCGTAGCCGAAGCCCCGGGCCAGGACCTCATTCTGAATGATGATATTTTCATGGCTCATGACTGCCGGTTTCGGCTCTCCCGTTGTTCCGGTAGTAAAGATAATCAGGGCCGGGGTATGCGTATCGATCTGTGCATGCGCTTTTTTCAGACCCCCGGTAAAAATATCTTTGATCTTCAGGCCGACCAGTTTCGGTTTGCTCATCAAATCGGTAATCGCCATTGCACCCTCCAGCAGTTCACCCGGCTGCGGGTTGGGAGTAAACTGAACAAGGTGCTCGACATAGGGACAGCCCTCCCTGACCGCCTGACCCACTTCGCGGAAATCGCGCAGGGGAGTCTCCCCCAGGAAAAAGAAGGCCTTTGGTTTGATCTTGCTTAAGTCCCGTACCACTTCCGCCTCTTTGAGACGCACATCCAGGGGCGCAATGATCGCCCCGATCTTGAAACAGGCATACATCAAGATCACATGTTCGGGCACCAGCACCAGCATCGTGGCCACACGATCCCCTTTGCCAATTCCGATATCCAGGAGTCGCAAGGCGAAAAGATCTACCAGGGAGTTGAATTGCTTGTAGGTCACCGTTTTGCCGTCTTCATACTGGATCAGGGCCGGCCTGGCGGGCTCAATCTGCGCCCATTTTTTAGGGTAATCATTCAACAGCGGCAGCTTCCATTCCTGAACAGACATGTCCTTCCTCCTTTTTGCATAGTAAATTTACGGTCCCCCACATTCTCCACAACTTTTGCTGATAATTAAAGATAGCATCTTCTGATAATATTCTAATTTAAAGATAAATTAAATTTAGTCAACCGTCAAGTTATTTTGCAAATCTTTTGGGTCAAAGCATAAAGAGATATGGAATATTGATGGGTTTTTAGAAGCAGAAAGAAGATATTATAGGTTACACGGAAGGATATTGTTCTGCAAATACTTTTACAGCAGGCATTGATCTTAGTGGATGATACAATCCGGCCCCGACAATTCCGGCGGGGCCGGTTGCTGCATGATGATGGAACCCGGTGTTTGACACCGGATTGATTGACTACTTTTTAGCGGAGCACCTCTGCAAGAGCTTCCAGAAAACGATCGTTTTGCTCTTCAGTCCCATATGTAACCCGGATATGGGTGGGATAGCCAAAAATATCACCACTACGCACAATAACGCCGCGCCTGAGCAATGCCTGGAATGCGAGCCTGGAATCAGTCTTAATGTCAACAAAACAGAAGTTGGCTTCTGTGGGCGCCGCCTGCAAACCCATCCGTTCAAAACCTGACGCAAGCTGCCTTTTTCCTTTTTCAACCAGATCCCTGCTGCGTTCAAGGTGGTCGCAATCCTCAAGAGCAGCCAGGGCTGCAACCTGGGCCGCAGCATTGACATTAAAAGGTTCCCTGACCCTGTTCAGATCGGCAATCACAGCACCGGGGGCAACAGCATAACCTATGCGCAGCCCGGCCAGGCCGTATATTTTAGAAAAGGTCCGTAGAACCAGGACAGGGCGGCCCTGCCTGATGTAATCAATCCCGTCGGGATGAGCGGGGTCCGTTGCATATTCAACATAGGCATGGTCGAACACCACGAGAATTCCCGGCGGCAGGGAGTCCAGGAATTTTTCCAGCGGCTTACGCTGCACAATGGTTCCGGTGGGATTATTGGGGCTGCAGATAAAGACCAGGCGGGTGCGCTCGTTGACAGCTCCGGCGAAGGCATCAAAGTCGTAGCTAAACCCGTCACCGGACAGGGGAACTGCGCGCGGAACCCCCCCCATCAGCCGCAGGGCGAATTCGTATTCGGAAAACGTCGGCTGTGCTGTAACGGCTTCGTCATCAGTGTTGATATAGGCAAGTGTGAGCAGAGTGAGCAACTCGTCAGTACCATTGCCGATGATCACTTCATCGGGATCAATGCCGATTTTTTTTGCCAGGGTCGCTTTCAGCTGATAGCAATTTCCGTCAGGGTAGTAGTGCAGCCGGGCGAGTTGTTCTTGAACAGCCCGCAATGCTGCCGGGGACGGGCCCAGCGGATTCTCATTGGAAGCCAGTTTGACCACGCCGGTCAGCCCCAGCTCCCTCTCCACCTCTTCGATAGGTTTCCCCGGTTCGTACGGCTTGATCAATTCCAGGCAGCGGCGTCTGTCAGGCAAATTCATCTGATTAGCGTTCCTCCATCAATGAGTGCATTTTTATTAATTATACCTTAAAAAGGAACAGCGGTGAAGGAGATAAGCCAAGCATAAAGTGCAGTGGGAGGACATATCGATAAAGGGGGTGATACATTTGTTTGTAACGATCCTGATCAGGAAGAAACGGCTGAAACTGATTGTTGGGATCTGCATCGTGGCTGTCTTCCTCCTGGTGACTTCCCTGATCAACATTCCCGAAAAGCTGGCCGCAGTTGTGGTTCCGGGTGAAAGGCTGGTTCCCATTTACTACGTTGAGACGGAGGAAAAAAAGGTCGCCTTCTCTTTTGATGCCAGCTGGGGCGCAGATCGCACGGAAAAGATCATCGATATCTTAAGGGAAAATGAGATAAAAACCACCTTCTTTTTAACCGGCTTTTGGGTCGAGGACTATCCCGAGTATGTCAAACTTATCGCCGCTGAAGGCCATGAGATCGGAAATCATACCCTGACCCATCCCCATCTGAACAGCCTGGGCGAAGAGGAGCTCCGGACTGAGATCAAAAGGGTGGAGCAGATCATCGAAAAGGTATCAGGACAGAAAACAACTCTTTTCCGCCCCCCTTTCGGTGAATACAACAATCAGGTTATCGAAACCGCCTCCGGTCTGGGATACAGAACCATCCAGTGGAGCGTAGACTCCCTGGACTGGCAAAACCTGACCCGGGATGAGATCATCGAGAGGGTTACCAGCCGCGCCCACAAGGGAGCAATTATTCTATTTCATAATAACGGTCTCTACACTGCCGACGCCCTTCCAGAGATCATCGCCTATTTTCGCAAGCAGGGCTACAAAATTGTGCCCATCTCCGAACTGCTTTACGAAGGGGATTACCATATCGATCCAAACAGCGGAGCCCAGATCAAAACCAAAAAGCGATAACCGGGTTTTAGTCGCCCCCGCCCGGTTAAAATAATAATCCGCCGCCGGTTTTTCCATCAAAATAGGGATGCATTCCCCTGAACTCCGGCTCTTTCTTCCTGCTGCTGAAGAAAGAGCCCAATCATTTAGGTAAAACCCCTGGGGCTCAAAAATTTACCCCCTCAAGTTAACTGATCGCAAAAATACGCACACTTGCAGCACTTCGATAATTTTGGTAAGATCAAGCCGCAAAGAACTGGGATTGATCACACATACGCTGCCGGGGGCGAAGGCTAACAGATGCACCATCACAGGATTATCCCCTGCCTTGACCTGCTCAAAGGACGCATCGTCAAAGGCGTGCAGTTTTCCAATCTGCAAGATGCCGGGGATCCGGTAGAGCG
Source organism: uncultured Syntrophomonadaceae bacterium (assembly GCA_964592135.1). Taxonomy (GTDB): domain Bacteria; phylum Bacillota; class Dethiobacteria; order DTU022; family DTU022; genus JAAZIN01. The sequence continues at coordinate 4,585 of CAZQEV010000023.1, read as the reverse complement.
GGCGGTTCTCTACGCCCGGGAGGGAGCAGACGAGCTTTTTTTACTGGAGATCGCCGCTTCAGCCATGAACCGGCCCGTCACACTTGAATTGATTGAAACGCTTTCAGCATCCACCGGGATTCCCATCACCGTCGGCGGCGGGATCAACAGCCTGGCCATGATCGATGAGACGCTGCAGTGCGGCGCAAACAAAGTATCGATTGGCAGTGCCGCTCTGAAGGACCCCGCCTTGATTGAAGAAAGCGCAAAACGCTTCGGCAGCAGCCGGATTGTCGTTGCCGTCGACGCGCGACGGGCAAAATCAGAACAGGCCGGGCCGGAGCATTGCTGGGAAATCTACAGCGGGGGCGGGCAACTTCCAACAGGCCGGAGCGCCTCCGAATGGACTCGCGAGGTAGAGCAGCGGGGTGCGGGTGAAATTCTGCTTACCTCGATGGATGCAGATGGGACCTGCACAGGATATGACCTCGCCTTGCTGAAATTTGTAACGGGAATCGTTGCCATCCCGGTGATCGCCTCCGGCGGAGCGGGCAGACTGGAACATCTTTATGATGCGCTTACCGGCGGCGGGGCGGACGCGGTCCTCCTGGCCTCCATACTGCACCAGGGATGCTATTCAATAAGTGAAATAAAGTCATTTCTCGGGGCAAGAGGCCTGCCGGTTCATCCGGTGAGCAAAATCAATACATAATTATTGTAGGAGGAAACTGGGACATGAAAAATGAAAATAGCAGCTGCATCAGACAGACCCCCTCCCAGATCAAACGGGGCGGCGTAATCATGGATGTAACTACCGTGGAACAGGCAAAAATTGCTGAAAAGGCAGGCGCCGTCGCGGTCATGGCCCTGGAGAGGGTCCCTGCCGATATCCGGGCTGCCGGAGGAGTGGCCCGGATGGCGGACCCCGAAATGGTCCACCGGATCATGGAGACAGTGGGTATCCCGGTAATGGCCAAAGTGCGCATCGGTCATTTCATGGAGGCGAGAATCCTGGAGGAAATGGGCGTAGATTTCATCGATGAAAGTGAAGTACTGACCCCGGCCGACGAGCGCTACCATATTGACAAGCAAACTTTTAAGGTTCCCTTTGTCTGCGGCGCCAGGGATCTGGGCGAGGCACTGCGCCGCCTGTCGGAGGGAGCAGCAATGCTGCGGACCAAGGGTGAGCCCGGGACCGGTAATGTCGTGGAGGCAGTGCGCCACATGCGCAAGGTCATGGATGGTCTGCGCCGGGTTATCCATGCACCCGAAGATGAACTATCCGTTATGGCCAAGGAGATGAAGGCGGCACCCGGACTTTTAAGACAGCTAAAAGAGAAAGGCGGCCTGCCGGTGCTCAATTACGCCGCCGGCGGCATCGCCACACCTGCTGACGCCGCATTGATGATGCAGCTGGGCGCCGACGGGGTTTTTGTGGGTTCGGGCATATTCAAGGCCGAGAACCCGCAGGCCCGGGCGGAAGCAATTGTCGAGGCAACAGCGCATTATGACGATCCGGCAGTCCTGCTCAGGGTATCCAAGGGGCTCGGCGAAGCAATGAAAGGCATTGAGATCGCCTCTTTGAGCGAAGCGGATCGGATGCAGGAGCGGGGTAATTAAGCAAAAATCAAGCAGAAATAACGCCGGGGAGGCCCTGGATAATCCGGGTCTCCTTTTTTATTCCTGCTCGCGCCAAAGCAATCGCAATGACCTGTTAACCTGCGATGATCATTTTCTAAGGATATGTGATCCTGTGACGCTCAATCGTTATCGGCCACATTGATCACCTTCACTCCCTTTTCCTTTGCATAGAGTACCGCTTGATCTGCACCGCTCAAGGGATAAAGTGATGCACAAATGCAATAAGCAGAACGATCAACCATGTAGCAATTTCGCTTTGTTACACAATCATTTTGCCGCTTTTCCGAAATATAAAATAGCTCATCAGCCTCTGCCAGCAGGTTGCGGTACAATTTTTTTTGTCCTGTGCTCCAGTTTCTATCCTGATCTTTGTAAGGCAGGGCAAAAACAAGGCGTATATTTTTGCCCATCTCTTTCTTTACAACGATTAATGATGCAGCCACCTGATCAAATCCCAATGCTCCGCCTGAAATAAACGTTGTAACTCCCTGTTCAATAAGGTTCTCCACCTCGCAGTCAAGTCGGATCATGATGCGCTCGATCTTTTCTTTGGGTAGCTTCCGTTGCCCTGAAAAACAACAGGTACGTGTTTTGCCCACTCAGATCAATCCTTCCCAAATCCTATGCACTAAATATTAGTGCATAGGTGGATTATATCACAACAATACACTTAAAATAAGTGTATACCAAGTGCATTCCAAGTGATTGGGGAAAATCAAATTGAAGAATAAACATATCAGCATCCGCATCAATGAGGAGCTTCTGCAGAAATTTCATTATGTAGCCAAATATGAGGACCGTTCTGCCAGCGGGCAAATCATGTATCTGATTAATTACTGCATAAGGGAATTCGAAGAGAAATATGGAGAGATTGAACTGCCGGAGGATGCAAAAAAATAAGGCACAACCTGCACGGAGGGCCTCACTTCATCATCATTCATGTGTTGTCTGTTACTTGCTGCTTTGCCGCTGCTGCAGTATTTCCGCCTGACTCTGGATAAAATCAACCAGGACCCCGGTGAAAAAGTCTCACTCCGTCCCCCTAATATCAAAGCTTTTTCACAAAACCTTTTAATTTTACGATATTTTAATCTACTCAATACACGTTACTACACCCCAGGGTTATCATTAATGCTCAGTTCCGCCATCAAAATACCGTCAAGACCATGATTTCAGAGAATGTCTCGCCCATGCCAATGACCAGCCGGATGATTACACATCAGGCCAAACACTTCTGCTCCAGGTAGAGTTGTCTCAAGGCCTCTAAGTCTCCTGATGTAAGGCCAAGTTTATTTTGTGCGTAGTCTTCAAATGTAGGATAAGAATTAACAATCTTTAGGGTCGCCTCTATGTATTCCTCTTTGACCATGAGCATATCTCTTATTCTACTTACATATTCAGGATCATCTATTCCTGCGGAGATTTTATGCATTTCTTTTTCTATTTCTTCTTTCCTATATTCATTAGATAGCAAATAGTTCTCCTTAGTATCTTTTAGGGAGACGCCCAGCGCCAAAAGAATCATGGCTGCTAAAATACCAGTGCGATCCTTCCCTGCTGAACAGTGAAACAAAACGGGGCTTCCACCATTCTCTATTATTTCTTTAATTATATCCCCAAAGGTCTCAGGGCTCTCACCCATCTTGCCATATATATTGCTCATGAAATCACCTGAAGAGAAGAGTTTCTGCAGTAAAAATGATCGGCTGCTGGAATTGTTAATCATATCTTCATTTCCCGGAAATGCCAAGGTTGATGTTTTTATATCATCTTCTAAGGATGGCAAAATCGGTCTATGCCTGTATGAAATATTTTCAGGTAAGGCATAGGGATTTATCCCGACTTCAGCACTGGATCTCAGGTCAAATACCATGGAAATACTTAATGGACTCAGCTCTTCAGCCAGCACTTCAGTGGTGAAGTTTAAATTTCCACTTCTGTATATCAAATTCTTCTTGACTGTTAACCCATCCCTACCTATATATCCGCCCAAATCTCTCAGATTAGCAATCCTGTTTTCTCTATTTATTTCTTTTATCGTGCTTTCTCCTTTAATTTTGTCCATGGCGCTTTGCATGGGGTCCATAAAAGTAGCAATGATCACACCCCTCACTTATTTTATAACAACCAGTCCATGGTTCCCAGTTCATAGTTTCCTTCCTTAATGTTCCATAAAATCCTTTTGTTGATTAACAACAAATTTTTTAATATGTCAGATGGAATATTTATTAAGCAATGAGGCGAAGTCAATACAAAATTGCATATCTTTAATTCCCAATCTTGCCTTATAGTAATGATGGATCTCGTTTACTTCGGACACCATCACCAACATTACTTCTGCATTTGCTACAGCGATTTCAGCTGAGGATTGGTATCCTGCTTCATAAAAAGCCCTTGCTGCAAGGGGACCAACTCCATTTATACGCACAAGATCACAAAGACAAAACAATTCGTCTGTAAAGCCCTGCTTTTGATTCCAATAGTCTTTCGATGTTATAAGTCCTAATTCGCTTAATTGATCAAGCAGTGAACCATCTATACCTGGAAAGTCCGAAAGTGAAACAGGCTTTTGCTCTATACTGCCGATTTCACGCTTCAATATAACCAGATACTCCTCTGAGATTCCACTCTTACTTGCAAAGGCTGCAATTTTCTTTGGACTTGAAATTCTCTTTTTCAACTCTGCGATAGACTTAATGCCTTGTCTTTCAAATAATGCAAAGTTTTTCTCAATACCTTGCCACAGGATTCTACGTCCTGGTAATAGATTTTGTTGTTTAAGCAGGTCTTTATATTCATGAATGGGTAAACTCTCCAAATCAATACTATACCTCAGCACTAATCCCCCCATCAACATAATATAGCCAGGCATAGATAAGAATCTGAATTAATTTTACTTGCAAGTCCTACTCCCACTCAATAGTTCCCGGGGGTTTTGAGGTAATATCGTAGACAACCCTGGATA
>CAZQEV010000022.1:10857-16116 GCA_964592135.1 uncultured Syntrophomonadaceae bacterium | reverse complement strand
GGCGGCGGCAGTTGTCCTCGCAGGGATGCACGCAGACCCTGCCCAGCACCCCCACAAGGGGTGTTTTCTCGCGAATAACGGCGAGCGATTCCTCGTAAAATCCGCCGCTGATCATCCCCACGTAGAGGGGGATATCCACATGAGCCGGGCAGCCGTTCCGGCAGGGGGCGGTCAACAGGGAGCGGTAGGTGAGTTCGCGATCCGCCGCCGGCGCCGGCGACCCCAGACAGGCTTCGAAATCGCCGCGGAAATGTTCAAGGGCATGGAGCAGGGGCACCGGTGACGACTGGCCCAGCTCGCAGAGCGAGCTCTCCTTGACCATCCGCCCCAGGCGCTCCAGCAGGGCGATACTGTGTTTCGTTCCTTCCCCCCGGGCCAGCTTTTCCAGATGATTGTAGATCACGCGGGTGCCGATCCGGCAGGGTACGCAGCGGCCGCATGATTCCCGCTGCACCACTTCAAAATACTGCCGCAAAGCTTCCACAATATTAACCTGCGGATCGATGAGCACCAGGCCCGCCCAGCCCAGAAAAGCTTTCAGCGGCGCCCCCTCCAGTTCCGCAGGCAGTTTAAGTTCTGCCAGATCCAGCCGCTCAGCCGGATCTTTCTCCCGTTCGTCAGTTATTTCATTTTTCCAGCTGCTGAATAAAACTTTGGCCATATTCCCCTCTCTCCCTCAGGAAATTGCGGAGAGCAAGCTCTCCTTTTCCTTTTTTGTGAATAGCTTAACTGACCTCCTTTGCGCACATCCCCGCTTTCATGCCGCCCGCTGCTTCCAGCCGGAGGCTCCGGCCCCGGGCGCTGCTGCAATTTACTGTGATAAACGGCTTAAGTATATATCGTAAGTATGATTCGCCATATTTTGATTATTTTCCTCTTCACTGATCAAGATTTCTATATTTCACCCGCCGCCCGATAGCGGCGCGCCGCCATCACCGCCAGGCCGGCGGCATTATCCCCGGCGAATTCCGGCGCGGCAAAATGAAAGGGCGCGGCGGGCCCTTTTTGGAGCAGCCGTTCGCGGATGAAGGCATTTGCCGCCACACCGCCCACAATCAAAACAGCTTCATGAGGATCGTGATCGTATGCTGCGCGGAGCGCCGCCGCCAGAGAGTCGGCAATGCAGAGCTCAACGGCCCGGGCCAGATCGGGGCCGCTGCAGCCCTGCTCCAGCAGTCTGCGGGCATGGCTGGCGGGGCCCGAGAAGCTCATCTCCGCCCCCTTAACGGCCACGGGAAGGACGATTGCCCCCGTCGCGCCCAGGCGGGCGCGCTCCTCCAGGGCCGGACCGGCGGGAAAGGGCAGCCCCATGGCCACGCCGGTGCGGTCCACAAACTGGCCCGCATGGAGATCGGTTGTGCCGCCCGCAAGGGAGATCTCCAGGGCGGCGCCCTCCCTCTCCTCAACAGAGAGCAGCTCCGTAGTGCCGCCCGAGAGATGGACCGCCAGGTAGCGCCCCGGGGGCAGCGCGGCGGACCAGAGGCCGGCGGCAAGATGTCCCTCCTGGTGGGAAAGGGCGTAGAAGGGGATCCCCAGCGAACGGGCGATGAGCGCCCCCGCCGACTCGCCGGCTTTAAACACAGGCATGTATGAGCCGGCCGCGGGGCGCGGCCGGACCGCCGCCGCCACGGCGGCCAGGGAGCCGTCCCTTTCCTTCAGGCGGGCGGCGCCCTCTTCCCACAGCAGGGGCAGGTTCTTGACATGGGCGAACAGCGCTTCGGACTGGCGCAGGCCCAGGCCGCCTTCGCGCACCGGCAGCTGCCTGCGCCCCTCCCAGATGAGTTTCTCTTTTCCGTCAACGAGGGCCAGCGAGGTGGTATAAGCGGAGCAGTCCACCCCTAAAAAAAGGCGGCTATTCCTCACGACCCGCACATTCCGCGGCAGCCCGATCGAGAACGCCGTTGATGAAGGCAACAGCCTCATCGCTGCTGCCGTATTTCTTGGCCAGCTCCAGTGATTCGTTGATCGCCACCGCATCGGGAATATCGGGGCGGTATAATATCTCGAAGAGAGCCAGGCGCAGGAGGTTGCGATCCACGGCGCACAGGCGCTGCAGCTCCCAGTGGATCAGGTATTTCTGGATCAGGCGATCCACCTCGAGCCGGTGAAAAGCGGTCCCCTCGACCATTTCCCGGGTAAACTGGACCTCCTTTTCGGTCAGCTTTAACCCCTGCAGGACGTAGCGCAGCGCATGCTCCGTCGTAGATTTGCCGATATCAATTTGAAAAAGAGCTTTAAATGCAGCTTCACGGGCCAGGCGACGGGACAAAATGTTAGCCTCCTGAATGGTGTATGTTCGGTCAATAATCCTCCCGGAAAGAGAAGAGGCGTTGAATAAACTTGCGAATGCTCTCATCGATTTCGAGCCGCCAGCCGACGAAAACCCCCAGTGCGACAAAGGCGAAAATCAGCAGGGTTCCCCATCCATAGCTGAGCACAAGCAGGGCGATGACCAGGCCGGCAAGACCGCCCAATAATTTCCCCCAATGGTTCCCCAAGAAAACCCAGAAGTTAATTTTCGCTCCCTCCCCATGCAGCTTATTTGACCTTAATGGGAGCCTGATCAAGAATGATGTTCTCAATTTTCACTTTCACTTCGTTGACAATAATGCCCGTGATATCCTCAAGATATTCTTTGACCTTCCGCTGCAGCTCAGCGGACAGATCGGGCAAATTCTGATCAGGCAACACCTTGACTGTCAGGTAAACAACCAGGCCGTGCGGGGTATGGGCCACGCTCCGGCTGCTGTCCCGGATCCCTCTCACCTGCTGGACAACCCTGAGCACCATATTCTCCAGAGCGCTCAGCGTGATTCGCACTTCGCCAAATTCCCCCACCTGCAAAAGCGTCTCCGGCTTCGGCCGGGGGGGCGAACTGAAGCCTGTCAGAATGGGGATCAGGCCGGCCACCGTCAAGGCTCCGCCGGCATAAAGAAGTGCGTTCCGCCCGTATAGTTCGATCAGGCCCGATCCATAGCCGCCAAAAGGCATATAGATCGCCGCCAGGAGAAAGATGCCTGTCCCCATCACTAACAGGCCCAGAAGTACAAGGAGAACCCGCCTGATTGTTTCCATCGCTTCTATCAACCCCTCAAGGTTTTGTTTTTACGAGCCCGCCCGATCCCCGGAGCACCCGGGGCGGGGAACGCCCATCAGTGCCGGAGCGGGGAGCCCGCAGTGACAGAATCCCCCCTCCGGCGGAGCTACTTCAGAGATTCATCATCGCGTTCGCCGGCCTTCTCCTTTGTCGGGAAGCTCACTCCCTGAACATGCACATTTACCTGCAAAACCCTCAGTCCCGTCATCTGCTCTATCGCCTTTTTGACGTTTTCCTGGATCCCCCAGGCAACGTCGGGAATGCGCACGCCATAGGTCACGACGATGTGCAGATCCACCTTCGCCTCCTCGGTGCCCACTTCGACTTTGACACCCTTGGAAAGGCTGCGGCGGCCCAGCACCTCGGCAATGCCGCCGGCAAAACCGCCGCTCATGGCGGCAACACCTTCCACTTCCGTCGCCGCGAGCCCGGCAATCACAGCCACAACATCATCGGCTATCCGGATTGTCCCGATATCGGTGCCTGCCGTCTCTTTTTCTTCCGTTGTCATGCAAAAACCTCCTTTGCAAATATACAAACAACAGCCTCACGATCTCAAATTTCCCTCTTCAAGCAAACCCCTGGCGGCGTCTCGCATACCGCCGGTTTCAGCCCTATTATACCAAACAGTGGCAACCAGTTCAATTTTCAGGGCCGGGCCATGACCTGAACATCCTCGCGGTCAACACCCGCTGCCGCAGCCACCGTTTCGGCGATCTGAATGAAACTCAGCTCATCAAGCCCCTCGTGCTTCACCATCACCGTGGCCAGCTGATCCTGGTAGAAAAACACGGCATCTTCATAGCCCTGGGCCTTGACCATGTTTTCAACGATGAGCTCCCGCTCGCGTATGTGGACAATTTCCAGGAGCATGGCTTCCGCTTCCTCCTTGGCGGAGGCTCCGGCATTGGGATTGTCCAGGAGCGCCTGCAGCATCTCAATGGAGCGATCCCGGGTCCTTTCACGCTGCAGGCGGTAATTGACGAAGAAAGCGCTCCCCCCCTCACCGTCGTCATCCGCCGCCGTAAGAAGATCCGGTTCCAGGAGAAACTCATCTGTCAGCACATCCATGCTCTCAAGCCTGTTTTCCAGCCCCTGCATGATCCACAGGGTTGCGCCGGTGAGCAGAGCAAGACAGCAGAGCCATAAAAGCAGCTTCCGGTTTCTTTTCAGAAACTCCATCTTTTTCACCTCCTCTGTTCAAAATGGATTCAGGTCTTGAAAAGCTAGTTTTTTGCAACACGGCATCTCCTTAACCCGCCAGGCAGGCAGCAGCGCATAAATAAAAAAGAGCACCGGCAAGATCAAGTGAAATCTGCCCCCTCAGCGGGGCAGCACCGTAATCCGGTGCGCCGGCAGCCCCAGCAGAACCTGCAGGGCCTCGATGACCCGGGCTTTAACGGCCGGATTCTCGACCCCGGCGGCGACGACAAGGACTCCGCGGTAGCGGGGCTTGCCCTCTTCGATGACCAGGGGGATCTCATTGCCCTGCCGGTCTCTTAAAATGACATAGGTTGTGCGCAGCGTCTCCTCGACAACCTCCCGGTTCCCCCCCTCGCTGTCGCCTTCATCTGTCCGCCGCTGCGTCTGCTCCCTGTCGGCAACAAGCTCCAGCTTCCCCGATGTTTCCGGGGTCAGAAAGAGCTCCACCTCCCCCACTCCCCTGATCTGTGACAGTATTTCTGCAAGGCGGCGGGAGAGCTGCTCCTCTGTCCAGGGGAGAGCGGTCTCCGGCGCGGTATCGGAAGAGGGCGGATCTTTCTTCTTGCCGGAGCTGAAGAAGGAGTTAAAGAGCAGCAGGCCCACCCCCAGGGCCAGCAGGATCAGAAGCAGCGGCCCGCTCTTCCGGGGCGCCCCCTCTTTTGCGGTAGGGCTGAAAAACTTGCGCCACATATCCCCAAATCCCAATCACTTCTGCCTCCTTCTCTCTCTTTCTAATGGACGGCCCGCCCCGGTTTGCCCGGTCGGGCCGGAGCGGCAGACCCGTTCTCCGGGTCCCCCGGGAGCTGCCGCCACCGATCTAGCGCTCTGATCAACAGCCCCGGAGGGGACAGACAGCTACCTCCCAGGTGTCCCCTGCCGTTTCATTCGCAGAGGGTTACCGTGACCTGTGCCGGGGAGATCTTCAGCAATGCCGCCAGGGAGCGCTCCAGCTCCGGCAG
>CAZQEV010000022.1:0-10757 GCA_964592135.1 uncultured Syntrophomonadaceae bacterium | reverse complement strand
CCGGCGGCATCCCTCTCCTCTCCCACAGCTACCGGCTCTATGCTCACCGGGATTACCCGGCCCCTTTCGCCGCCGGCTGCTTTGACCAGAAGATCTATCTGCAGCGGCGCCCCGAAAGAGCCGCTGCTGCCGTCCTCATCCAGGAGCAGCCGCGCCTCTGCAAGCCGCCACTCTCCCGCAGCGGCAACCTCCTCGCTGAGCAGATTTTCCAGGGCTGTGCGGCACTGCTCCAGCACCTGCCGGCTGTAAGCGGAGCCCACCCCGTCGTGCTCTCTTGCCGTTAAGGTGAGCGCGCTGCTCTCCGCCTCCACCGGGTTTGCGGCAATGACCGGCTCCAGCCGGGGGATCCCGCCCATGAGCGCGCCGATGGCGCTCACCACCAACAAGATGACGATCAAACCGGTGACCAGGCGGATATAGCGGTGAAATTCTCCCCGCGGCAGCATCATCTCCAGCAGCGCATTGAGAAATATGATTATGATCAGGTTGCGCACGAGATCGCCCATCACCGATGACATCCGCTCACCCCTAGCGAAACATGATCGCCGTATTGCCGGCGCCCACTATTGATGTGACGGCGAAGAAAAATATGAGCGCCGCGCAGGCCATCGCCGCCAGGACCAGGACCAGGGAGTTGCCCAGCACATTGATACAGCTGCCCAGCTCCGACTCTCCGATGGGCTCCACCAGGGCTGCGCTCACCTTGTAAATGAGGGTTACAGCCGTCAGCTTCAGCAGGGGAAAGAGTGTGAGCAGCAGCAGCACCACCACTCCGGTGAGGTAGATGCTGTTTTTCAAAAGGATCGAAGCGCCGGCCACTGTCTCCACCGCGTCGGAAAGGATCTTCCCCACAACAGGAACAAAAGCCCCGGTCATATATTTCGCCGTTCTCAGGCCAACGGCATCGGCCACGGTCCCGGCAACGCCCTGCACCGCCAGGATGCCGACAAAGACAGTCATGCAAATTCCCATTCCCCACATGCTCAGCTCCTTGAAGAGATCGGAGAGTTTCCCCACCTTGAAATGAGGTGAAAAATGATGGGCCAGGCCCAGTAAAGCGCTGAAGTAGATCAGGGGAAAGATCACATTCCGGATCAGGCTTCCAAAGAAATTGATCCCGAATATAACCAGGGGGTGCAGGACCGCTGAGGAGGCCACGCTTCCCTGCGCCGCCAGCAGGGCCAGCAGGGCCGGCAGGGAGGCCAGGGAGAAATCGACCATGTCCTCGATCGTCCTTCCGGCAACAGTCAGGGCGGCGGTAAAGCTGTAGAGGCAGACACCGGCCAGGACGATAAAGACAATGCTGCGGGTCAGCGCAGCCACCTGCTGCCGCTCAAAAGCGCTTTCCAGGTTCTTTAAAAAAGCGGCCGCCACGGCGAGCACTAGAAGCTGCCCCAGAAGCTTGAGGTTGAGCAGCACCTCGCCGAAGAAAAAGCGCCCCAGGCCGCCGAGGAGAGCGCCGGGCTCAAGGACCGCTTCGCCGGCCTGAAGCCTCTCCAGCAGCGTTTTCCAGCTCAGCCCGGGAAGGTACTCCCCCACCTCCCGCTCCAGCTCCCCCCAGTAGCGGTCAAAATAACCGAGATCCAGTTCGCTCTGCAGCTCCCTGACAAGCGGATCCGCCGCCGTGGCCGCGGCGGCGGATCCGGCCGGGCCGGAGAGCGCCAGCGCCAGGAGAGCAGCAGCGAACACCGCGGCAGCGGTTTTCCCATGTTTTCTCATCGGGGGATCATCCCCAGTACAGATTCCATAATTTCCACGATCACGGGCACCGCCATTACCAGAATAATCACCTTTGCCGCCAGCTCAACGCGCGAGGCGATACTGCCCTCACCGGCGTCGCGGCAAACCTGCGCCCCGAATTCGGCAAGGTAGGCAATCCCGATGACCCGCAGCAGCGTCTGCAGGTACACCAGGTTTATCCCCGCCGCCACCGCCGTTTCGGTGATCGCGTTGACCGCTCCGATAATGTGATTTATCACCAGGAGCATGATTATGACCCCGGCGACAAGTGAAATCTGCATGGCCATTTCGGGGCGGTACTCCTTCAAAATAAGCACGAGCAGGGTGGCCACAAAGCCCAGCCCCACAACCTGCACGATCAGCATGCCGCAAACACCCCGTCTCTCCCGGCCCTCAGTCTTTCTGCCGGGCCGGGCCCGCCGCACCGCCCGGATCTGCGCTCCGCCCCGGAAGCGGCTCACCCTGTCAAAAAAGATTGAAAATGGTTTTGATGCTCGAGAAAAGCTCACTGATGAGTTGCAGGACCATCAACAGGACGATGACGACGCCGACGAGGGTTAACATCTGGGCCTGTTCTTCCTTCTCCGCCTGTTTCAAAACGATGTTGAGCACGGAGATGAAGATGCCGATCCCCGCTATTTTGAAAAGAAGATCGATATTGACAGCGTTCAATTCGCTTCCTCCCTTTACAGCAGCAGGATTACCAGGGCCGCGCCGCCGGCGAAACTGAGGTAGCGCCACATTTTCTCGCTGCGCCGCCGCTGTTCCCGCGCCCCTTCCAGGGCAAGTTCGAGATGCTGCAGCGTTAACCCGATCTGCTTCAACTGCCCCTCCTCTTCGCTGACCCCCAGCGAAACAGCCAGGCCCGATACGATTTCCCTGTCCGCAGGGGATAAAGCGCTTTGCGGGAACATTTTAGCCGCTGCGCTTTCCCATATTTCTCCGGCGCTGCGCTCGTCTCCGGCCAAAAGGGCGGCGGCGGCCTGGCGGTAGAGCTCCCGCATGGGGGGCTCCAGCTGACGGGCGACTGCCTGAAAGGCATAGGGCAGCAGCGCGCGGCTGAAGGTGATCTCTGCGCTCAGCAGTTTCAGGCTGCGCTGAAATTGCTGCAGCTGCCTGACCCTGAGCGCCAGGGAGCGCGCTTTTGATTCGCCGAAAGCCCCGGCGGCAGTCAGCACACAGAGGGAGCCGGCCGCCTTGCAGATCAGTTCCACCATTCTATTTCTCAGACTCCTTTTACAATATCGCTAGGCCCTGCGGGAGAATCTATCTTTACGCAGGTCGCAGAGCTGCTCCACCGTGCCGGGTCCCCGGCTCCAGCCCAGGATCAGGGCTTTCTCAAAAACCCCCTCGTCGAGCAGCCGGCGCAAGCCGGGCCTGGACCGCAGTTCCTCCAGGCTGCTCCCGTGCGCGGTGGCGACGACCGTAACGCCGGCGTGGATCACCTCTTCAATGGCGGCGGCATCCGCGGGGCGGCCGATTTCATCGGTGACGATGATCTCGGGACCCATGGAGCGCAGCAGCATCATCATCCCCTCCGCCTTGGGACAGGCATCGAGCACATCGGTGCGCTCGCCCACATCGAGCTGCGGCTCTCCCTGAAAAGAGCCGGCAATTTCGGAGCGCTCGTCGACCACGGCAACCTTGAAACCGGCAATGCCCGATTCCTTGACCCCGCTGCTGAGACAGCGGGCCAGATCGCGCAGAAAAGTGGTCTTGCCGCCGCGGGGCGGGGCCACGAGGAGGCTGTGGCAGACGCGGCGGCGCCGCTCATCGAGAAAAAAACGGACATAGGGCAGGGCCGCCCCCCTGATCTGGCGGGCGACCCGGTAGTTCAGTCCGGTAATATGCTTCAGCCGCACCACCCGGCCCCCTTCGACCACCGCCTGGCCGCAGAGCCCCACGCGGTGCCCTCCGGGAATGGTGAGATAGCCGCTGCGCAGCTCTTCGGCAAAAGCATAGAGGGAGGAGCTGCTGATGAGCTGCAGCGCCTTCTCCAGGTCGGCGCGCTGGGGCCGGTAGGCTGCCGCGGCGGAAACCGCCTCTCCCGATTCGCTCAGGAAACAATCGCCCCTCCGGCCGTGCAGGGCCAGCGGGCGGCCCAGGCGCAGCCGGATTTCCTCCAGTTCATTCCAGAGGGGCTTTGCAGAGCGCTCCAGGATCAGGCGGATCTTCTGCGGCAAAAAGGGGCCCACTGCTTCACTGACCCCGCTCAATAACAGCCCCCCCTTTTTATAAAAATCGCCGGGCTTGACCGTCCTCCCGGCCTGTAATTATGTATATGATGGGGCTGCTGCGAACTTGCTCTTTTTATCCGCCCTTGCCCCGTCAAAGCCTCCGGCGCAACAGCGCCGTTTTCGCCTGCAGGCATAAAAAAACCGCCTTGCCGAAGGCGGCCTTAAAATTAAAATTGCCGGGAATTTACAAACTCTATTGTTCACATGCGCAGCCCGGGAACCGTCGAGCCCGCCCCGGGGGCGACAGCGCCCGGGAAATCAGTTACCCCGGCGCCGGGCGCCGGGGTAACTGGTGCTGCTAATCCTCTTCTTCCTCCCCGTCGTCATCGTCATCGATGAGCTCATCGAAATCCTCATCTTCCCAGTCTTCGTCATCGATGAGCACGACTTCGTTGCATAGAGGGCAGGTCACCTTGACGGGACCATCGGTATGCAGCAGATCGGCGTTGATCTCCACCATCTCCCCGCAGTTGGGGCATTCCACGGTAAAGCATTCGTAATCGTCGTCGTCTTCATCGTCGTCTTCATCGTCATCTTCGTAAAAATCATCTTCCAGCTCGGACAGATCCTCATCGATAGCCTCGCTGTACTCAAATAGCTCTTCATAGTCATTTTGTAACTGAACAACCGCGCCGGCCATCTCATCAAGGAGATCAATTATCCGCAGTAAAAGCTTGCCTTCCTTGCTCTCCTCATCCAGCGACAGCCCGTCGGCCAGACCCTTTAAGTAAGATACCCGCGCCATTAAATCCTCTGTCATGCTCGCGCCTCCTTTTAGCTGACAACCTTATATTTTTCTAGACACGCTCAATATATGCACCGCTGCGGGTGTCAATCCGTAAAACATCACCAATGTTGATAAAAAACGGCACCTGGACCATAAGCCCCGTTTCCAGGGTGGCCGGCTTGCTGCCCCCGGCGGCAGTGTCGCCCTTGATCCCGGGCTCGGTTTCCCTGACTTCAAGTTCCACAGTATAGGGCAGCTCCACACCGATGATCTTCTCCCCGTGCATCACCACAGTCAAGCTGTCATTCTCTTTCAGGTATTTCACCGCCTCCTCCATCTGTGCTTCTGAAAGGGCAACCTGTTCGTAGCTGGCCAGATCCATGAGGTAAAACTCTTCGCCGCTCCGGTAAAGGTAGGACATCTCTTTTCGCTCCAGGTGGGCCCGCTTCATTTTTTCACCGGCCCGGAAGGTCTTCTCCGTGACCGCGCCGCTGCGCAGATTTTTGATCTTTGAGCGGACAAAAGCGGCCCCCTTGCCCGGCTTGACATGCTGAAATTCAACCACTTCAAAGATATCGCCTTCCATTTCAAAGGTCAACCCGCTATGAAAGTCATTTGTTGAAATCATATTCCATCCCTACCTCCATCTATGCTCAGATCACGATTAACTCCCGCGCACACCGGGTCAGCGGTTCCGAGCCCCCGGTGGTGATGAGAACCATGTCCTCAATGCGGACGCCGCCCCAGCCGGGGATATAGATGCCCGGCTCAATGGTCACCACCATGCCGGGGCGCAAAACGCCTTCACCGCGGGGCGACAGGGCCGGGCGTTCATGAACCTCCAGGCCCAGCCCGTGGCCCAGCCCATGCCCGAAATAGTCGCCAAATCCCGCTTCTATGATGGGATCGCGGGCCAGGGCGTCGGCCTCCACCATCGTCAGGCCCGGTTTGATCTTCTCCCGGGCCCTTTGCTGTGCCAGGCGGACCGTCTCGTAGATCCGGCGCGCCCGGGGGCCGGGTTCACCAAGGGCGAAGGTCCTGGTCATGTCGGTGGCATAGGCGTCGAAAGTGCCGGTGAAATCGACGGTGATAAGTTCGCCGCGCTGAATCGCTTTCTCCGAGGCGATGCCGTGCGGCAGTGAACCCCTCACGCCCGAAGCGACGATATAGCGGAAAAGGGTCTCCGTGGAACCCCTGCGGCGCAGGTAATACTCAAGCTCCAGCGCCACCTCCTGCTCCGTCATCCCCGGTTTGACCAGGCCGAGCAGAAACTCAAAGGCCTGGTCCATGATCGCGGCGCCGCGGCGCAGGATCTCCGCCTCGTCTTCACTTTTTACCGCGCGCAGCGCCTCCACAAGCCCCTTTGTGGGCAGAAGTTCAAGCGGCAGCCCCTCTTTCAGCTCCCGGTAAAGGGAACAGGTTACCTGCTCCTCTTCAAAGCCAAGGGTGCGCCAGCCTGCTTCGGCAATGTGGGGCGCAAGGGCTTCACTGAGCTTTGTTTTCCAGGGGCAGACCCTGAACAGAGGCGCCTCTTTTTCCGCCTGTTCGAGGTAGCGGAAATCGGTAAAGAGAAGCGCATCTTCCGGGCTGATGAGAAGGAGACCGTGTGATCCGCTGAAACCGCTCAGGTAGAAGCGGTTGGCCGGATGGGTGATCAGGAGGGCCTCCAGCGACTCTTTCTTCAACTGTTCCTGCAAACGCCGCAACCGCTCTTGCATCATTTTTCCTCCTGTCGTCTGTGCAGCCGGTTTCACCGGGTATGCGCCGGCGCCGCCGGCGGCCGCTCCCGGCATACTTTCATGAATACCGTGCCGGTATCGTACCCTGGTCAACCTGTCTATTTTACCATTCCCTATTTTGGCTGATATTCCTTCCCCTCAGGCTAAAAAACGCAGGGGCAAACTTCATCCGCCATCAACGGGAGGGGAGAAAGGGGCGGGGAGCACAATTCAGGCAAAAAAAAAGAGCCTGCAGGCTCCGGAGAGAGGATCACATCAAAGAGTGCTTTTGGCAGTAATCACACCGGCGGCCTCCTCACGTGGGCCCGGCTCCGCCCCTGAATGACAATGCGCCACTCACTCCCGAAGCCTTCTACACCGGCGCCAGGCAGCGGTGCAGGTAACTGTGGGAATATAGCAATCGGCGGCCGCACCTTCCGGCACATAAAACTGGCCTTCCAAGACCCGGCCCCTTCTTTTTTGTGAGTCAAATCCTCCGTCCCTCCGACTCATTCCGGGCGGATGGGGGAAACGCGGACCCGGCCGGTGGCCGGGGTGATGATCACGTAGAGTTTGCCGCCGCGCCTGTTTTTGAAGCCTACAGTGCCGCCCTGGCTGGGGGCGCCCAGGGGGGTAATCGAAAAACTGTAGATCGTTCCTCTATTGGGGAAATTGTTGCAGAGATAGGATATTCCCGCGGGCAGTTTGACTTTTACTGTTTCGTCGGGCAGAAAGATGCGGTAGTCGCCAACCTCCCAGCGGAACTCGAACCGCGTATCCTTGCCCGTGCTGATGGCCGCCTGGCGGGCCCGGCGCATGTCTGTTGCCAGACGCCAGGCAGCCTCCTCCAGGCGCCACCTCTCGTTCATGCCGCCGGCGGCCGGTACAGCAATGGCCAGCATAATCGCCATGATGGCCACTACGACAATGAGCTCAATTAAGGTGATCCCTTTCGAATCTATTCCTGATCTTCTTTTGGCCCCACCGTCTCGACCCGCCCCTCCGGTGAGAAAACGAGTTTGAAATCAACGCTCAGCCTGCTGGAGTCTCCGCCCGCTTCGATGGTGGCCCGCTCCGTCAGGGTCATATGGGTAAACTTCTCCAACTTTTCCAGCAGCCGCATAAGTTCCGTCTCGCCGCCGCTCATCCGCAAGGAAACAGGGATATATTGGTACCCTTCTCCCTCCTGGATCCCGCCGGCGCTGAAAGAGTCTATACTCAGTCCCGAGGATTGCACCAGGCTCTCCAGCGCTCCTAAAACCTGGGGCAGATCGGCTGTCTGCGGTATCCGGGAGAGCAGGTGAGCCTCCTGGCCGGAGATCTCTTTCCATTTCTTTTCTATTTCGGATTTCTGGGATAGTTTTTGTTTCAGAGCGGCAATATCCTGCTCCAGGGCAGTGTTCGCCCCTCTCACCTCGCCGATCCCGGCAAGTGCGGGCTTCAGAAAGAAGAACCAGTAAGCCAGGCCGGCGCCGGCAATCAGCAGCAGCATAAAAACCACAACGCCAATCTTCGGTTTCTTTTTGACCTCAGCCACCGCTACTGATCACCTCCTGCCGCCAGAACCACTTCAATTTCATATCTGTATGTGCCCTCTCCCGCATAATTGATATATGAATAGGAGGCCCCGCTGTTCTCCTCATTCGCGGCCAGGGCCTGCATGAACAGCGAGGTGTGGCGCATGGAGGGGCTGCTTCCCACAACCTGGATCCGGCCCCCGCCGGGAGCGGCAAGAGAGGTTACCGTCAGGCTGTTTTCATCTGCCGTGCGCTTGATCGCCCAAAACCGGGCAGACCATGGCACCAGCTCTTTTGAGAGCTCGGCCGCCAGCTTTTCCCGTTTCATCAGATCGGCTGTTTTCAGCTCCATCTCCTCAATGGGCGCAACATTGGCCTGAAGTGATGCCTTTTCCTGCGTCAGATAGTTATGCTCCACTTCGAGCTGCATCCGGTAGAGGTAGACAAAAACAGAACCCCCCAGAAGGAGCGCTACTATGAGGATCACCACCAGGGTGGTCAGAAGGCGGGGCAGGTAAAACTCCCGGGTAATGGCAAACTCGCGCGTGCGCAGGTTGATCTCTGTTTTCACCGCAGCCACCCCCTCAGCGCCATTCCCGCGGCAATATTTAAAAGATGCCCCTCGCTGTGCAGGTCTTTCGGGATAAACCTGCTGCCGCTTTCGATGAATTCAAAGGGGCTCAGAACCCCGGGCTCAACTTTTAATTCAAACCCCAAAAATGAGGGCAGCCGGTCGATCACGGCGCCGCCCCCGCATAAAAATATGGTGGTGATCTCTTTTTTGCCGCGCTCCACATTGTAGACATAGAATTCCAGGGAGCGGCGGATCTGGGTGACCAGTTCATCGGCGGCCTCCTGGACCCCCTCCACGGTAAAGGGGTCGCTGCCAAAGAGAAGGCTGTGCGCCGCATCAAGGCCGATTTCGCGCTTCTCCGAGATTTTCTCACAGAAGCTGTTCACACCGATATTCAAGCTCCGGGCAAAGCCGAAAACGCCTCGATCTATTACCACAAGGTTGCTGCACTCACCGCCGATATCGAGAAGCATGAAGGTCTCCTCCGCACCGTCGGGAGAGACAACTCCCAGATAAGGCAAGATCCGCTGCAGGGCAAAGGATTCTATATCGATGACATCGGGATAAAGGCCGGCCTTCAGGATCACCTCCAGGTAATCGTTGATCACATCTTTGGGCGCAGCCACAATGGCGATATCCATCACCTCATTGCCCTCCACAACGCGCTCGCCCAGGACAGCGTAGTCCATGACCGCCTCCTCCAGGGGGATCATGATCCTCTTTTCCGCCTCGAAACGAAGCGCAGCGGGAAGCTCGCGCGGCGACATTTTCGGCAGCTGGATGTGGCGCAAGATCACCGCCTGGCTGCCGATACAGAGGTTGACCCTGTTCTTATGAAAGCGGCGCCTCTTTAAAATCCAGGCCAGCCGTTCGGCCAGGAGTTCGCTGTCTGTGATTCTCCCCGCTGTAACAGCCCCTTCGGGAAGGCTGTAGATGCCGAACTGATGCAGGCAGACATTTCGTTTTTCCCGCTTCAACTGGACAATCTTGATCTGGGAGGTGCCCAAATCGAGCCCGATAGAGGAGTAACGTCTTCGGAAACGCAGCGGCGGCGTTTCGTTGATCTCTTCTTCCTCCGCTAAAACCTCCACGTACTTATCCATTCCTTGATCATCACTCCTTCAGCGCCTGATTCTTCAGGCCACTCACCGGATGTTTCGGGAGGCTCCCCCGCCATCTCGACGATTACCGCCAGGACCAGGGAACTTTCCGCCAGCTCCCCTGTAGAGATGACCAGGCGCTCTCCTTCAGCGAGCTGCAGGGGAAGCCTTTCAAAATATGGATGCTCTTCACCCAGCCCCGGTTCATCCACGATCTCCACGTAATAGCTCCCGCCGCCCAGGCTGCCGCAGACAGGCCCGTCACAATCACAGCAGCTGTTCAATGCAGCCACCGCGGCTTCAATACCCGCCTCGGTGATATAGTAAAGTTTTATATCCCGCTCATGGTTGTAAGCGATTATGTTTTCCGTCACCGTCATAATCAACAGAGCGCTTCCTAACAAAAAGAGAGCTGCCACAAAGACCAGGACTATTATGAGCACAGAGCCGCATTCGTCGCTGCCAGGCTGAACATTCACCCGGCCCCCCCCTTATATCTCAGGGCGTTTCAGTTTTGGGAACGTTGCGCGGGCAAACGCTGCTCTGCATTGTTACGGTACCGCCGGTCTCACCGGCGGTGATTGCAATATAGACGTTTCCACGAGGGTCGAGGCTGAAATGAAGCTCCTGCAACCCCATTGCAACCACATTGTAGGAGTAGTTTTTCTTGTTACGGATCTCTTCAACAAGCAGCTGCTCCCCCTGAAGGCGAAATCTCCGGTAATAGTGCAGGTTGTCGTGCTCTAAATCGCCCTTCAGTTTGTAGCGGATCTCATTCTCCTGCGGAATCGTCACCCAGTCGGCAAAACGCAGTTCGCGATCGATGTAATCGACAGCGATGCGGACATTCTGCCGGCAGTCCATCATCTCCACATTTCTCTGCCAGGCGCGGACAGCGGTATAGTAGATGCCGCCGATTGCCGCCGCCACCAGGCCCGCCAGCGCCAGCGCCAGGAGCAGCTCGATGAGGGTGAGACCGCGCTCTTCTCTCATAGATCCCCCTGAATTCATGTCCGACCCGTTGAGTCAACGCGACCATTCCTGCAGCTCATACGTCACAACCCGATGAGTCAAATCGTACGTCCCCCTGACTCAGGGCCGGGCCAGGTAGCTTTCCATCTCCACGGCATGTTCGCTGTCATCT
>CAZQEV010000021.1:0-16506 GCA_964592135.1 uncultured Syntrophomonadaceae bacterium | reverse complement strand
ACCCTGCCGTCATGGAACAGTTTGTCCGGTTCAAACTGAAATAACATAAACCCGGCCGGCCGGAGTAGAAATCAGAATACAAAGCACGAGCAGATTTTTACAAACATGACTTTTCTCTGCAACACAGAGCAGAAAATGGGACAAAAGATCATCTCCCCTTCTTCCCACTTTCAAAACCCGGGCTAACCCACGCATAAAAATGCTGTAAAAAAGGCTTGTTTTTGACTGGCCCTTGTAGTAGAATCCTAAATACAAGGGCCATTAGCTCAGCTGGTAGAGCACCTGACTCTTAATCAGGGTGTCGCGGGTTCGATGCCTGCATGGCCCACCAGAACAAAGCCCCGGGAAATGCGTTATATTCCAGGGCTTTATTCTATAGAAATAGACGACCCTGGAGAAATGTTTCATGCAATGCCACGTCGATCATCAGTATCCAGTTAACTCTTCGCTTTCAAGACATCGTCAGGAAGTCGTAAAAAACAGAGGCAAGACGCTCTGTTCCCCTTTTTACCTCACCGCTCATGGGCAGGCACTGTTCGATATGCCTGGGTTGTATTCCGATGAAGATGACATCACAGTGGGCCTCTCTTTCAAGGTACTTCAGCATTACAGGCAGCGGCAGCATATGCGTAGAAAAGGAAAGGCCGCCGATGTCGGCGGCGGGGACAACTTTTGTTTCTCCGGGCAAAAGCCCCATGTAGGCGGCATCCACAATAAAAAGCTTGTCGGGAGCAAACTTCTTGATCACCCCGGTAAAATTTTCCGGAGCTGTTGATCCGCCGATGAGCAGCACATTATCCTTCTCTAGACGATTAGCGAGAAGCTCTATCAGGTACATGCCTGCAGCATCGTCAGAGCAAAGTGTTGATCCGATGCCCAGCACGGCAATTCTTGAGCCGGATTGTATGTGTGATTTTATACAATCTCCTGTATCCATCAAAGCTGTACCACAAGTTCATCCTTGTCAAAGCTTGAAAGATCAATATTCTGGGTATATGACAGGCAGCTCCTTGGACAGGAATCCACGCACTGGCAGCAGAATATACACTGTCCCATTTTAAGATGAGCTTCCATTTTTCTATCTTCCTTTGTGCCCAAATTTATAATTTCAATAGCGTTGGAAGGGCAATAACGCATACATATTTTGCAGCCGTTGCAATCTGTGGGATCGTATGTGAGTTTCCCACGGTAATTGGCGGCTACCTTCAACTCGCCTGCGGGATAGGAAACTGTCGCGGGCTTCCTGAATAAATGCTTAACAACCATATTGGTTATGATACCGGGCGCCCTTTTGATCATAACGCCAATCCCCCCCTGACAAGAAGATTTACAGCTATCTGCAGAATGGCAACGGGCATCAGGTACTTCCAACAGAAGTTTACCATTTGATCAATTCTGAGCCGGGCCATAACAGAACGCATCAGTGCAAGGAAAAGTAGTACGCCAATTGTTTTTACCAAATAGAGCACAAAATCCAGCAATGGATTTCCTGTCATGAAGGGCAGAAAGATGGCTGAAACCAGCGAGGCGACAATCACAAGTTCACAATCCACAGCTATTCTAAACATGGCCAGCAATCTGCCGCTGTACTCAACGAGCGGCCCTGCAACAATTTCGGTTTCAGCTTCAGGAGCATCAAAAGGAACCCGCTCCAGTTTTCCCTGGGCGGAGATCAGCGCTACAAAAAGAGCCGGAATGTTGATCAGAATATAAAGAGGATGCTCGGAATAAAATGCCATTATTCCTGCAATCGACCATGTTTTAGCAATCAGCGCAGGCGCCAGCAGCGCCATAAACAAGGGCACCTCGTAAGAAAACAGCTGCGTCAGCGTACGCACTGAGCCAAGCGTGGCATATACGCCCCTGGAATACCATCCGGCCAAAAACAGACAGATGGTGGGAATCAACAAGAAATACAACACAATTATAAGATCGCCCTCTAATGAAGCGATGGAAGATTTACCAAAGACCGGCACATAAACAAATGAAGCTGCCACTGCAGACAAAGTGATCACCGGTAAAATTTGAAACATGGCCTTATTAGCCTCTGCAGGGATGATGGTTTCCTTGCCGATCAGCTTTAAAATATCCGCCAGCGGCTGATACCATGGCGGCCCCTTCCGGTTTTGCAGACGCGCATGCACTTTCCTGTCAATATACTCAAATATCAGTCCATAAGCCGTCAAAAACGTGAATCCCGGGAACACTAATATTTTTAGCAGTCCAGAAAGCATTCCCATGCTCCTTTACGTTGAAGTATAATTAACCTTTTTAAACCCTGGGGAAACACTACAAAAACAAACTCCTCTATATGGACTTCCTGAACCCGGGCATTTTAATCGACGCAGTATCAATGCCCCTCTTTTTATACCAGTCTATGCTGAACTGCCGGAGCCGCGGCCAATCCATAATTTCTGTTTCTCTTTCGGAATTGACAACAAATGCCCGGTCCGTGCATGAATAACAGGGATCAATGGCCGCAATGGTTATGGGGACATCCGCAAGATAGTTGCCTATCAGCATATGTCTCATACCGTGCCAGTTTGCTTCGGAGGGTGCGCGCACGCGGACTCTGTCCGGTTTGTCGGTTCCGTTTGACCGGATATAGTGAATATCTTCGCCGCGCGGCGCCTCCGTCCTGCTGATAACCTCACCCTCAGGTATCCGCCGCGGTGCTTTCACAACGATATCGCCGTCAGGCATATTCTTAATACAGAAACGAATTATCTCTATGCTTTCAAGCATCTCCAGGATACGAACCACCACGCGCCCGAAGACATCCGCATGCGTGTCTGTTGCAACCTTGAAAGGTATTTCTGCATATACAGCATAAGGAT
Source organism: uncultured Syntrophomonadaceae bacterium (assembly GCA_964592135.1). GTDB lineage: Bacteria > Bacillota > Dethiobacteria > DTU022 > DTU022 > JAAZIN01. The sequence continues at coordinate 13,669 of CAZQEV010000021.1, read as the reverse complement.
CTATGGTTCGGACATCAAAGTCGATCCCTGAAGCCCTGATCACCGGTCCGACGGCGCCGTATTTCAGGGCGTCTTCCCGGGAGAGCTTTCCAATTCCTGAAAGTCGAGCCGCAAGCGTTGAATCAGTCAGGGCAAGATCCCGGTAATATTTTAGCTGCTCCTCCAGACCGTCCGTCATTTTTAGGATATCTTCCTTCATCTGATCATCCAGATCTCTGCGCACCCCTCCAATGGTGTTGATGGCGTAATTTACGCGATTGCCGCCCACTGTCGCCAGTATATCGAGAACCGCTTCACGATCGCGCCAGACATACATGAACATGGTATCAAAACCGATTTCATGAGCCGCAACACCAAGCCAGAGCAGGTGACTGTGCAGCCGCTCAATCTCCGCGACAATTACGCGGATATAGGCAGCCCTTCGGGGGATCGAAATACCGGCAAGTTCTTCCACCCCCTGACAGAATGCAGTGGTATGCGTGTGGGAACAGATACCGCATACGCGCTCCAGAAGGTAGATGATCTGAGTGTAATTTCTGCTCTCGCAGGCTTTCTCCATTCCCCTGTGGTTATAGCCAATTCCGATCACAACATCGTGGATTTTTTCACCCTCCAGCGTTACGGTAAAGCAAGCCGGCTCCTTTAATGAAGGGTGTTGAGGGCCAATAGGGATGACAACACGGTTATATTCACTCATCCTGGCCACCCTCCTTTCCCTGATCCTCAACCGGCGGGTTGTAGGTCATTGTGTCCCTATCAAAATATTCCGGGTTCCATTCTTTGCGCAAGGGGTAATTCCCCTCGGGCCATCCTTCAGGAAGGGGATAGGCGGGCCCGTCGGGCAGCCCCTGGACATCAGCACCAAAAAGGCCGGCAAGCTCACGCTCATGAAACTCCAGTGAGGGATAAAGAGCTGAAAGGGAGTCTATCTTAGGATCGGACTTGGGGGCTTTTCCTTTCAACGCCAGGATGATCCCCTCATCATTGGCCAGAAGATAGATGAACCCCAGATCATCACCCTCGTCCGTACCTACCACATGGCTGGCCCTGTCAAATCCCATTTCACCATGAAGATAATGAACCGCCTGCTCAAATTCCTCCCTGGAGAGAAAATCTGTAAATATGCGTTTTTCCCTTTGTACATGGATTTTATCCTTTAAAAAACTGAACTTTTTGTACAGGCTCTGCACTATCGCCTCTTCAGTCTGCATCCTTGCCGCCTCCTTTTTGCTGAGCCTCAAGGGCACCCAGGAGCTTAACAACAGCGCTGATCAGCACTTCCGGGCGAACCGCACAGCCCGGGATATATACATCAACGGGTATCACACTGTCTATGCCGCCCATAACACAGTAACATCCTTTAAATACTCCGCCCGAGCAGGCACATGTCCCTGTCGCAATAACAAATTTCGGCTCAGGCATTTGATCATATATCTGTTTTAAACGGTCCTTTGTCTGCAGCGTGACTGCACCGGTGCAGACAAGTACATCCGCATGACGCGGAGTGCCTCGCTGCAAAATACCCAGTCGTTCAAGATCGAACCTGGGGGTCAGCGCGTCTACTATTTCGATATCGCAGCCGTTGCACGAACCGCCGTTGAAATGTATAATCCAGGGTGACTTCCGCGTCCCCCAATTAATTGCTTTTTTTAGCAGGCTCAAAGCTTGATCACCTCTTGGGTTGATATTATCAATTCTTAAATATAATCACCATAGCCAGTATTCCGGAAGCAACATAGACAACCGGTAAAAACAGCGCTTCGTAGGGCGCCGTGGCCACCACAAGAGCCAGGACATGCATGATGGTGAAAAAAAATGCAAAGGGGAAAAACTGTCTGTAGTCAGGGTTGACATAATGTTGAACATTGCGCTCTCCACAGGCATAAGCATCCAGGCCGTGCTCCCTTTGCACATTCTTGAGCGAATATAGTGAAAGAAATTTGGAGAGCAGAATAAAAATAATAAGAAATATCAAGAAAACGAGGGGAGGCGAGTAAATTAGCCCATCCATTTTTAGCACCTTTATCCTTTCAGTTTTCTTAAATTACGGAGATCCATGTCGCCATAATTGTTGTAGAGATTCAGCGCTATTCCTACTGCAACCACAGCCAACACAACCTCAATGACAATTACCGTGATCACAAAGGTTTGGGCAAGAGCAATATTTCCGTTGATAAATCCTGCAAGAATAATAAACATGGTTACCGCTTTCATGGCTACCTCAACACCGATAATTACTTTTAACAGGTGATAGGTGCGTATAAGGCAATAACAACCTGCAACAATGAGCAAAAACCCTACAATGAGCATCCCAGTCTCCATTAATGCGATCATATTATTCACGCTCCTTGAACAGGGCTACAACGGTAAGCGCACCGGTAATGATCACAATGACCTGACCCCAGATATCCGCCTGCCGAAAATTCCATAATACTTGACGGAATGCTTCGGCAGTCTCTGTTACAGGGGTGACATCAGGCAGTAAAAATAATTGCAAGATTACAGCTAAAACCAGCACAACTCCACCGGTGATCAGAACGACAGGTAAAATAGCCATACGTTTTTTATCCTCATAGAGCTTTGCAAGATCTTTCTTTTCCGTTTTGGAAAGACTGATTGCACTAATAAATATTACCGTAATCAATCCCGAACAAACAGATAGCTCAAACATTGCCGCCCATACAGAACCGAGCACATACATTATAACAGCCAGCATCGCACTGGCAAGCGCCAGGGCAATAGCAGACTTTAACAAGCTTCGATACATGACCGCCATAACGCCGAATATAAACATCAAGCCAAGGCAAATATAGACAACGGCATCCACAGCCTCTTTCCCCCTCTAAAGTATTCCGATTCCTTTAAAATAGAGAAGCGCAACGGGGAAAAGCAGCCCCGCGGCAATTGTCACAACCGTGAGCATGATCTGGGCAAATTTAATGCTGCCCCCTATTTCTGTCAGCTCTGAAAACTTAGCAAGCACTTTGCCGAAGAATACCTTCTTTTGCAATCGCAGGAAGTAAGCGGCGGTAAATATGCTGGCAAAAAGAGCGATCCCCGCATACACTTGAGAACCGCTGTTCCAAAGCGCAATAATGATCAGGAGTTTGCTCCAGAACCCTGCAAAAGGAGGTATGCCTGCCGTGGACATAAAAGCGGCCAGAGATGAGAATCCCGTTACAAACATCTTTTGTTCCAGGCCGCCCATCTCGTTTATATCATAGCTCCCCGTCTGTTCATGCAAAGCCGCAGCATTAGTAAACAGGGTGCTTTTGAAGGTTGCGTGGTTAAACACATGGACAACGGCCCCCAGCAGTCCAAGGACACTGCCTGTGCTTAATCCCAGCAGAACATATCCCATCTGGCTTACGCTTGAATAGGCCACAATGCGTTTGAAATGATCCTGCCGCAGGGCAAACAAGGCGCCTGCGATAATGGATACAGTCCCCATTATGGCCAGAGTCGCATTGATAGCGGGCAGCTTAATGAACAACCTCGTTAAAATAATGAAACCATAGATACCGGCTACTTTGATCACAATGCCGCTCAGAAGCACGGATACAGCCGTATTTGCGCTTTGATGCGCATCAGGCAGCCAGCTGTGAAAGGGGACCACGCCTGTTTTAATGGCAAAGCCGGCGATCATCAGGACCATGGCGGCATAGATAAAGAACAATTGGCTGGGATCCTGGCCGCCCGGAAAGCCCATAATCACGTGCTCGTACTGCAGACTCCCTGTTTGCATAAATATAAAGGACAATCCAGTCAAGATCATGATGCTGGCCAGCACTGACATCACCAGGTATTTGAAAGAGCCTTCAAGCCCGGCAGCCGATTTGAACATGGCGATTAAAACAAAGCTGGATATGCCGATGATTTCAAGAAAAACATAAAGAGAGAAAAGATCGGTGACCATGACCATGCCATTCATCCCCAGAATGAGCATCATCAGAAGGTTGACGTAGGTGGCTCTTTTTTTATCTACTGTCCGGTTGGCAACTAAAACAGAAGCAAGTGACACCAGCCCTATACAAAACAGTATGATCAGGGAAAAGGTATTTACCGTGAGGTGCACTGAGCCGCCATGGGCCATATTCTGGAAAATATAAATATCGTGAGATTGATCCGCTGAAAGCAGAAAAAAGTCTACAGCGGAAACCGCCATCTGCACGGTTGCAGCGGCGCCGGCCAGATAGATACTGGATCTTTCGGCAATTTGTTTGGAAAACAAATTGTTTATCAGTAAGACAACAAAGGGTATCACAAAAAATGAGATAGGACTGTGCTCGATAAACTGCATTTAATTATAATTCCTCCTTTCCTGACATTAAATAATTACTAAAAAGAGGATAATGATTCCTGCCACACCGATAAGGGCCACCGTCAGATAGCGCGACATGCTCCCGTCGCTAAAACGTGACATCAAAGACCCCGTTCCCTTAACGATTGCCACCACGCCGTCATCGTAGATCCAGGTAATGCCGCGCTCTATCAAAACGCACAGTGCAGATAAAGCCCCGGCCGTTGAGATAATCCAATTATAAGGGTCAAAGAGTTTTCTATCAGCAGCATTGTAGATGCTGCTCAGCACAGGTGCATAATGAATATGGTCGGCGGCGCCCAGTGCGCTGCCTGATTTTTTACTGCCGTAGATATGATTTGCCAGTGACAGTGCCAGCACTGCAACGGAAATTATGACCAGAGCTGTGGAGTGCGGCCATCCCGAATACACCCCTGTGTCTCCCAGCGCAGGCCCCAAAACATTATCCAGCGGCAAAGTATTGACCACGCCAAAAAGCACACACAGGACAGCGAGGACACCCATGGGTAAGATCATGCCTGCCCCTGTTTCGCTGACGGTTTTCCTATCTGATGGGAGTTTCAGCTCTCCGCTGAATGCCGCCCTGCCCAGCTTCAGGAAAGAAATAGCGGTCATAAACGCACCCAGCAGGGCTCCCAGATAAAATATGATATTGCTTTCCAGCGCTGCGTCAAAAACAAGTTCCTTGGAAAAGAAACCATTCAGCGGCGGCACACCCGAAATAGCCAGAGCACTAATTACAAAACAGACCATGGTAACAGGCATCTTCCGGGCAAGCCCGCTGATCTTACTCAGGTCTGTGGTCCCTGTCTGCTTTTCAATACTGCCCGCAGTCATAAAAAGGCAGCTCTTATAGATAACATGGTTGAGCATATGGAAGATACCGCCCATGATACCTACAGGCAGGGCCGTTCCTATCCCCAGCACCATATATCCCACCTGGCTGATAGCATGGTATGAAAGCAACCGTTTCATATCCTTCTGGATCAGGGCCATGGCCACGGCAAGGACTATAGTAAGCGTCCCGATGGTCATAACGGCGATGCTCCCGCCGCTACCCGGTTGAAGATCATAAATATCCATGGCGATACGCGCCACGAGATAGATTCCCAGAAATTTTTCAAGAGCAGCGGGGAAAGCGACCATGAAGGGTGTGGGGGCATCGTCGGCCGCGTCGGGAATCCAGCTGTGGAAAGGCATGCTGCCGGCTTTGCCAATGGCGCCCAGCATCATGCAGACAAACCCCACAGCGGAAACACCGGTCAGGGGCAATTTTTGCATCTGGCTCATATAAAGCGTGCCCGCCTGTGAAGCGGTAACAATAATGCCCAGCATCAACAGAAGATCGGCAGCTCCGGCCAGCGTCAACGCCTTAACCGCTGTCCGGGGCTTGTGCATGTTGTTTATAAGCAATATCCCGAAAAGGGTACACAGCAGGCCTTCCCAGAAAAAGAGCATCACGCCAAGGTTATCCGACATCAGCGCACCGTTGATCATCCCCAAACTGATATACATATAAAGCATGAAGATACCGGCGTGATTTTTGTTCCTTAAAAATACGGCGCTGTACAGAATTATCAGCAAAAATCCGGCGGCGACAAATACCAAAAACATCGAAGAGAAACCATAAATATTCAGGGCAATATCCAGCCCACATGAGGAGAAGGGAAAAACAAGGTATAAACCTTCCGACAGGTAAAGGCTTACCGCGAATATTAGATTGACAACCGCAGATAGCAGGGCCAGGATCAGCCCTGAGATATAGCGCTTATTAAGAAACCACAGAACAATCCCAACGGCAGCAGGCAGCACAATCATAAACCAGATCATATTTGCACCGCTGCCCAGTAATTGAAGAATTGGTTCCAACATGCTAAATTCCCCCCATGATCAGAGATGCAAATCCCGACGGCATGTTTATAAATAGCCCTAGCGCCGCCGAGAGCACAGCAAGCAACATCACCGATGCCACCATCAGCGGTGATCCTTCCTTTACCGCAGATACCTCAGAAGCTGCCTGCCCCAGGAAGACTTTAACAAAAAGCCTTACCAGGTACAGAATAGTCATGACTGCCCCTATGATAAAAACTACACCGAGCGCCACATTCCCTGCAGAGACGATTCCGTTGATCACGAGGTACTTGGCAAAAAAACCGCCGAAGGGGGGTATCCCCATTACAGAAAAGGCACATAAGATAAACGCCAGCGCAGTCATGGGCATCTGTTTATATAATCCGCCCATTTCAGTAATATCCTTTGTATGCAGATTATGCTCTACTATACCTGCGCAAAGAAAAAGACCGCCCTTTGCCACGCTGTGCATCAGAATATAGAGCAGCGCCCCGATAACACCAATTTCATTACCGCAGGATAATCCCAGGAGGATAAAGGCAAGCTGGCTTATTGTCGAATAAGCGATGACGCGTTTGATATCATTTGAACGCAGCGCCACCCCCGCGCTAACGAGAGCACTGACAGCCGCGATAACGGGCACCACAACAGTGAACAGAGCATCAATATCTAAATTTATGACAAATAACCGCGCATACATATAAACGCCAATTTTCACAAGCACCGCAGCATGCAGAAGCGATGTAACCGGTGAAGGTGCCACGCCTGCATCAGGGAGCCAGTTGTGCAGGGGAAATGTTGCAGATTTCGAAAGGATCCCAAACAGGATCAGCACAACCATCCAGACCGGTATATGAGTGCCCTTCATCGCCATAAGATCAAAGGTGCCGGTCTGGCCATAGATCCCCACAAACCCAACGAGCATGATCAGAGCACCGACCACAGTCACGATAAAAGCCTTATTAGCACGACTTATGGTTATTTCCTCGCGGTAAAAACCGATAAGCCTCCAGCAGCAAATGGCCGATATTTCCCAGAATATATATATGAAAATCAGGTTTGTGGAAAAAACCAGCCCCATCATCGCGCCTATAAACAGACAGACCATCAAATAGTATTCATTCTGGTTCTCATATCCCATGATATATTCAAGCGAATAGATTACGATAATGGATCCGACAAAGGAGGAGGTCATAGCCATGAATACGGCCAGAACGTCCGCATAAAAGCCAAAGCTCAATCCCAGCGGCAGATCGTAATGAACAAAGAGAGGTGAACCGGCCAGAACTTCAGGAAGAGCAAGCGTTGCACATAAAAAAGCGGTGGCTGTAAAGGCTAAGGCTGAAATGTTTCGTAATTTTGTATTAATTATTCCCAAAACAGGAAGAAGAAAAGCACCGAACAGCGGAACGGCAATACATACAATTATGAGATTACTTCCCATTTATTTCCCACCTTAAAGTCTAATACGCAAATGATCTTGTTCCATCACAGCAATAACCAATTTTGCCCATGCTTGGTTTTCCTAGCAACGGGCTGGTAAAGACCTTTAACGGTGTTCGTATTTGCTGTTTACGACAATTGATCAACCCCTTTTCACCCGGCAGTCAAGGTAGCTTAGACGGAATAGTAAAACTATTGCTATAAATTGATTGAGTCCACGAAATACTTCTATAATATTCCGATTTCTAGGATATAATATCTCAGGATCCCTGCTGCTGTCAATGTACCCTTTATAGAAACACATATTTCCTGAATTGACTGTCAATAGATCAGCATATCCTCGGCAGAAGTTCACCACGGGGCTTAATTACTCTCCTTCGTGTGCCGTATTCCGTCATATTATATACGTTGCCGCTTCCTTTACTTACTTCTCCGATCACCGCAGCATTCCTGCCTATATTAACGGAACATAGCGCCTGAGTCACACTTTCAGCGTAACGACCGGGTACGGAGAAAAGCACGATACCCTCATTGGCTAGATAGAGCGGATCCATTCCTAAAATATCGCATGCGGCGGCAACATCAGCGCGTACCGGCAGCGATTGATCATATATCACAATATCTCTGTCCGGAGCAGCCCATTCGCAAAGAGTGGCCGCCACCCCGCCTCGCGTGGGATCGCGCATTGCATTTATTACGCAGCCTTTCTGCAGCACCTCGTCAACGAGCGCCGCCACAGGAGCCACATCGCTTTCTATGGGCGGATCAAAACCCATGTTTTTACGTGCCGCCAAAACCGCCATGCCATGCGAGCCCATATAACCGCTGATGACGATCCTGTCTCCTGGTGCAATCTTTTGAGAGATCGGCAGCCTTCCATCTGAAAAGAGGCCGACACCTGCCGTGTTAATAAATATGCCGTCAAGAGAGCCTCCTTCGACCACCTTGGTATCTCCTGTCACGATGAAAACACCGGCTTCTTTTGCCGTCACCGCCATGGATTCAACTATGCGCAGCAGTATCTCCATCTCAAATCCCGCTTCGATGATCATTCCGGTAGATATATATCTGGGACATGCACCGCTGACAGCAAGATCGTTTACCGTACCGCTGACACAGAGCCTTCCGATGTCGCCCCCGGGGAAAAATAGCGGCTTTACAACATAGCTGTCGGTGGTCATGGCAATTGTCTCACCAGCAGTGCAAATAGCAGAGTCGGTCAGGGGCCTCAACATTTCATTGGAAAAGGCAGGCAGAAACACTTCCTGCACCAGTTCCCTGTATGCTTCCCCGCCTGCACCGTGAGCAAGAGTTATTCTTTTTTGCATCTGTTATTCTCTGCCCCATAATGATAATATGCAGCACAGCTGCCTTCAGATGATACCATGCATGCGCCCAACGGCCGATCCGGGGTACATGCCCGGCCAAAGTTCACACAATCGGTGGGTATGCTTTTACCGCAAAGGATGCGGGCGCAGATGCATCCTTCCGCTTCCTGAACATCATCCAGGCGCAGATCAAATGTATGCGCTGCATCAAAATTCCGGTAGCGCTCTTTTATGCGAAGCCCGCTTCCCCTTATTTCTCCAAGCCCGCGCCATAGCGCATCACAGGGTTCGAAAACCTTGTTAAGGAGCGAGAGCGCCTCCTGGTTCCCGGACCTCGTCACGGCCCTAGGGTACATATTTACACATTTCTTTTCACCCTTACTCAGCATCTGGATAATGCAAAAAAGCGCCGCCATAATATCGTAGGCTTCAAAACCGGCCACAGCAGCAGGCAGAGAAAGTTCACGGGGAACAAAAGAGAAAGCCTCGGCACCGGTGATGGCGGCAACATGCCCCGGGCAAAGCAATGCATCGATGTTGCTCCCGCTTTTTAGAAGCTGCGCAAGAGCCTGCGGTATGGTTTTGTGCACACACAACACACTGAGATTCTGCAACCCACATTTATCTGCGTCTTCAACGAGCGCAGCGGTAAGCGGCGCAGTTGTTTCGAACCCTATCCCAAAATATACTACCCGCCTGTCGGGATTGTCCTGCGCAATGCGCAATACATCCATGGGCGAGATCACAACCCGTATATCCTTTCCACTTTCATAGAGCGAATAGAGGCTTGTATCGCCGCAGGGCACACGCATCATATCCCCAAAACAGGTAAATATGACCTCCTCCAGAGCTGCTATGGATATGGCTGCGGCGATATCTTTCTGCGGGGTCACACATACGGGGCAGCCGGGGCCTGATACCAGCCTGATATTGCCCGGCAGGAGTTCCTCTATACCGTATTTTCGTATGCTTGCGGTGTGCGTGCCGCACACCTCCATGATGGAGATCTGCCCCATGGACTGCGCAAGCCCTGCCAGGCTTCTCTTGATCGCTTCAATTCTCTGTTTCGCTTCCACCTGTGTAACACGTCATCTCTTCAATTAGTTTTTCAAGCTCCTCGCCGGCACCCTGATCCAGTATCTGGATCACAAATCCGGCGTGAACAAGAGCATAGTCGCCCACCTGTGCGGTTTCCATGAGCCTCAAACTAGCCTTTCTGGACAGACCGCCGTAGTCTATCTCTGCATAACCGTCTTTGATGCTGACAATTCTACCCGGTATGGCAAGGCACATATCTCACACTCCCTATCCCGATGAGCCTGCTCACTGCAAACATTTTCCTATCTTCAGCCCTCGATCAGCAGGGACGCTGCAGCTGCCTGGCCGTAAGAGATCCCGCCGTCGTTTGCGGGCACCTTTTCATTGGCATAAACAGAAAACCCTTTTTTTTGCAGCCCGGCAATTCCGCGATCAAGAAGGTACGCATTCTGGAACACCCCTCCAGACAATACAATCCTGTTGCATCCATATTGCTTCCCGGCCGAAACCGATACATCCAGCAATAATTGGACCAGGGCACGGTGCAACCTGGCAGAGATACAGCCGCTGCTGCAACCTTTTCTGGCATCACGCACCACATCACAGATTAGCCGGCGCCAATCGAATATCATTATATTCTTTTCCCATGTAATATCAATGAAGTAACTCCCATCTGCTGAGTCATCGAGTAATTGTTCGAGATCAATGGCCGCCTGTCCTTCATAAGTTACATGGGACCTTACCCCGGCAAGAGCGGCAACGGCATCGATTAATCGCCCTGCTCCTGATGTCAACGGTGAATTGATGCCGCCTTCATGAGCCTTTAACAACAAACTTGCTTTGTCGCCGTACCTTTCAAACAAATCCAATGCCTCTGATGGCCCGCAGGAAATATGCACCATCGCCAGTGCCATGCGCCAGGGTTCCCGGATTGCCGCTTCTCCACCCAGAAGCGGGGCAGGCAAGAGATGCCCCATCCGTTCAGTTCCGGCGATATCGCCCCATAAAGCTTCGCCCCCCCAGAGGGTCCCGTCCCTCCCATACCCGCTACCGTCAAAAATAAGCCCAATGGCGCTTTCCCCGATTTCATGTTCGGCCAGAACAGAAGCAAAATGCGCATGATGGTGCTGTATATCAATTATGGGCAGCCTCTTTTCAAATCGCCCGGCATATCTTGTAGAAACGTAATCAGGATGCATATCCCGCGCAATAACATCGGGCTTCAGGGCAAGGAGCCGCAGGGAGGACTCAATTTCAGATTCATAGAATTTTTCAGCCTCCACGTCATCAAGGTCGCCCATATGTCCGCTTAAAAAAGCATTTTCCCCCCTGGTAAAGCAGAAGGTGTTTTTTTGCTGCGCGCCCAGGGCCAGGACCACGCTGCGGTTGCCTTTCAGCCTTACGGGATCCGGGGCATAACCCCGGGAACGCCTGATCATCCGGTTTCTGCCTGACACCACAATGCAGACGCTGTCATCCATCCGGCGCAAAATTCTGCTGCTGTGCGCCAACATGGCGTCGGCAATTTCAAAAAGGGAGTCCATCGCTTCAGCATCTTCGTAAATCGTGGGGCGGTCGGATATGTTACCGCTTGTCATCACCAGCACATCGTTGTTTTCCATGATCATGCAGTGCTGGGAGGAATAGGGGAGCATAACGCCCAGCCTGCTGTTACGAGGTGCGGTATCCTCTGCTATTTTACAGCCATCCTTTTTTCGGAGGAGCACTATCGGTTTTCTTACATCACGGAGCAATACCTCCTCCGCAGCATCCACATGGCAGAACTCTTTGATCGTCTCCATATCCCGCATCATTACGGCAAAGGGCTTATCGTAACGCAGCTTTCTTTCCCTCAACCTGGCCACGGCAGCCTGATTTTGAGCATCGCAGGCCAGGTGATAGCCCCCCAGCCCCTTGACGGCAACAATCCCGCCTCTCTTAATGCAGTCGTCAAAAAGCACAAAGGGGTCTCCCTGAATTTTTACCTTTGCCCTGTAAAAGCAAAATTCCCGACTGCATGCGGTGTAATCATCTTGTTGTGAAGGCAAATGTTCCATCATTTTCTTTGTTTTTGCCTGACCTGCTCTATGATATATTCAACCAGCGGCCCTGCCTCGAAAAGCCCGCCTTTTAACGCTGTCTCAAAAACAATCGCCCGGGGATTTATCTCTGCAACATATCCCTTCATCACACCAATATCCACATCAGTATAAGGCAGCAAATCAGTTTTTGTAATAACGGCCGTATGGGCATTCAGAAAAGCTATAGGGTATTTTACAGGCTTATCTTCTCCTTCGGTAACGCTCACAATGACCATGCGCATATCTTCACCCAGGTCGAAAGCTGCCGGGCAGACCAGGTTGCCTACATTCTCGATGATGAGAAGATCCAAAGAATCCAGATCAAGTTTCTGCAACTGGGTTTTTATCATTTTTGCATCCAGGTGGCATCCACCACCTGTATTTATCTGCAGTGCAGTAACACCGGTTTTTTTTATACGCAGCGCATCATTTTCCGTCGCCAGATCGCCTTCTATCACCGCTGTCCGCAGTTGGGCGCCAAGATCCGGCAATATGTTCTCCAAAATAGTGGTCTTGCCTGAGCCCGGTGATCCCATAATGTTGATCACATATAGGCCCGATGAGCTGAACCTGTCCCTGTTCTCCGCAGCTATCTCTTTATTCAAAGCATTCAGATCCTGCTTGATATCCAGCCTGCTCATTTATTATTTCCCCCTCAATCCAAATTTTCTCCCACACAATCTATACTTCTATACTTTCAACGTATACCTCTTCTCCACCTGTGATCGTAAAGCTCGCGCTTTTACATGCCGGGCAAAGAATAGGGAATTTATCCACCTCGTATTCACAGCCGCAGGAATCGCAGCGAGCCGCTGCAGGCACATGTCTTATCTCGAGCTCCGCACCCTTCATAATACCATCCTGCGTCAGCGCCTCAAAGGCAAAGGCAAGCGCATCGGGCAGTACATTGGAGAATCTACCTACAGATATAATCACACGATTCACCTGAGCCGCATTGTGGTTGCCGGCAACCTGGATCACGGTTTTAACCAAATTTTGCATCAGCGCCGTCTCGTGCATAGTTAGATCCTCCGGGAGCCTTCTCCCAAAGTGAATATTCTTCATTATCCCTGAAAAGTGAGTTCATCCAACAAAAAAGGCAGCGATTTTACACTTGTGCTCTATGTGAACCCGGTTATTTAAAGCTGCTGCATTTACACAATCATTATACCGCAAAATGTGCTCTCTGCAGGTTGCCTTTTTCTACAACACCAGCCCGCTCCTGGATCGTCAGTTCCGTTTTTAAGCAAGGTTAACCTGCAAGGAGTGTGCAAATATTTTATTGCATTCTTCGATTCCAGTGATATATTTAAACCGGGCACAAAAAAATGGAGGTTAAGCCATGACAAAAAGACGTGAGAAACTTCTTATGATCAGTAAAGCATTACTGGAGAAGGTTCTTGCAAGTTTGCAGCGTTTCCCGGAAACCCTGCTTATTTGTGCCGCCACCGCTCTGGTTCTCATATTGCTGAACCATGGAGGGACCGGCGGGGAGATAAAAACGGGCGAATCCCTGGAGCGGCTGGCGGCGGTACTGGCCCTGGGCATCCCTCTTTCCCTCTGCATCAAAGCTTTCTTTGAAAGAGCATCCTTCCTGAAGATACCGC
>CAZQEV010000020.1:13782-16846 GCA_964592135.1 uncultured Syntrophomonadaceae bacterium | reverse complement strand
TTTCCCAAAAACCCTCCCCATAAAAGGCAACCCCCCCATGGTCCGCATTGTTAAGAGGCGCGGGGAGGTCTATCTCATAATTTATGATACGCCCAGACGGGATAAGAAGTCAATCCATGAAAACTGGGGGCTCTCTACGCTGCAAACCTGAGGATTAGGATTAATTATCTGCAATTATGATGATTTTTCTACATACTTCCTGATATCGTGAAAGTCTTCATAATGCATGCCCACGGCCTCTCGTAGCTCCCTGGCGATAAAATTCTTTGTAGCCATGATCAGGTATCTCCTGCCCCTGGCTTTTAACAGGTTTATGGACCGTTCAAAATCTCCGTCACCGCTGACCAGCACCGCCATATCATAATGCTCTATTGTATTAAACATATCCAGAACGATTTCTATATCCAGGTTTGCTGTTTGTTTATAAGTGCCGTCGTCCTGCAGAATATTTTTAAGATCCTTTGTGATCAGGGAAAAGCCCATATATGTCAAAGCCTTCAGATATTTGTCCTGCCTGGTCTCCGGATGAGCATCCTTGCCCACATAATAATTAGCATCGATGAGGTTCCCCTTGCTTCTGATGTAGTCTAAAAGTTTCCGGGGATCCACCCACCATCCCAGATCCTTTTTTTGCATATAGAAGAAATTCCCCCCGTCAACAAAAAGAGATATCCGCACGCAATTCCTCCCTTCTAAAAAGCCCTGTTCTTCTCTATATATATTTCCGCTATTCTATATTGTTGTCACTTAATCTGCGTAAATATTGAATCACATCGAAAAACAGAGAAGGGCACATCAGGCATTCTACCGGTTTGTCTAAGCTTTCTCCATCAGCCCTGCCGCAGCAGCTCCCTGAAAGTGCTTTCGTCGATCACCTCCACGCCCAGCTCGCGGGCCCGGGTCAGCTTGCCGCCCGGTTCGCCGCCCGCTACAAGGTAGTCGGTTTTCTTGCTGACCGCCGCTAAAACCCTCCCCCCGCGCGACCTGACCAGCGCCGCAGCATCATCCCTGGTAAAACCTTCAAGTGCGCCGCTGAAAACAAATGTTTTCCCCTCCAGTGCTCTGTCCCCAACGACTGCGTCTGCGGCAACAGGCTCGCTGAAATTAAGCCCGGCCTTCTCCAGCTTCTCCAGCAGCTCCGCTGTACCCGGGGCCTGGAAAAAGCCAATCACCGCCCCGGCAATCTTCGGTCCGATCTCGGAAACCGCCGTCAGCTTCTCCAGCTCCGCTTCACGCAGCCGCTCCAGCGTGAGAAAATGCTCCGCCAGCAGCCTTGCCGCCTTCTCACCCACAAAGCGGATCCCGAAGCCGAAAAGAAGGCGGTGCAGAGGATTCTTTTTGCTTTTCTCAATCTCAGCGACCAGGTTGGCCGCCGATTTATCTGCCATCCTCTCCAGCGGAGCCAGTTGCGCAGCCTCCAGATAGTAGAGGTCTGACAGCTCCCGGGCCAGACCTTCTCTCCAGAGCAACTCGGCAACCGCCGGTCCCAGCCCCTCAATATTCATAGCCCGCCGCGAAGCAAAATGAACGATGCGCTCCACGATCTGGGCGGGACAGGAGGGATTCAGGCAGCGAAGCGCCGCCTCGCCGGGAAGGCGGTGCACGGCGGCGCCGCAGGAGGGGCACCTTTCCGGCATCCGGAAAACCCTCTCCGCGCCGGTGCGCTTCTCCTGGAGCACCCGCACCACCTCGGGAATGATCTCACCGGCCTTGCGGATCACAACCTCATCGCCGATCATGACCCCCTTCTCTGCCAAAACATCTTCGTTGTGCAAACTGGCCCGCTGCACCGTGGAGCCGCTGATAAAAACCGGTTCAAGCAGAGCCACGGGGGTAATCGCCCCTGTCCGTCCCACATTGACCAGGATATCGAGAACTCTGGTGCGCATCTCTTCGGGCGGATATTTAAAAGCTATCGCCCAGCGCGGACTTCTGGCGGTATTCCCCAAACCCTCCTGAAGCCTGAGGTCATTTACCTTGATCACGATACCGTCGATCTCGTAGGGCAGCTCCCGGCGCCGCTCTTCCCAGCTGCGGCAGAATTCCCAGGCTTCATCTATGTTGCGGCAGAGAGCGTGGTGGCGGTTAACGGGCAGCCGCAGTCTCTCCAGAGTGTCAAGGAGTCGCTCATGAGTATCCAGCGACAGGTTGTGATTTCCCATCCCGTAAAGGAAAATCCGCAGCGGGCGGGAGGCGGTAATCCGGGGGTCGCGCTGCCGGAGCGAACCGGCGGCGGCGTTTCGGGGATTGGCAAAAAGAGCTTGATCCTGCTCGCGGCGCAGCTCATTGATCCTTTCAAAATCGGCCCTGTTAATATAGACTTCGCCGCGCACCTCCAGCGCGACCTCTTCAGCCAGCCTCAGCGGAATCTGCCTGATCGTCCGCAGATTGTGGGTGATCTCCTCACCGGTAACGCCGTCTCCCCTGGTGGCGCCGCGCACGAAGACTCCCTCTTCATACTGCAGCGACACCGCCAGCCCGTCCATTTTCAACTCACAAAAGTATTCCACGCTGTCAAGAGCCGCAAGACGCCGCACCCTGCCGTCGAAATCGTGCAGATCCTCCGGCAGGAAAGCATTGTCCAGGCCGAGCATGGGCACCCTGTGGGTCAGTGTGGGAAAACCGGTCAGCGGCTCTCCGCCCACGCGCCTCGTCGGTGAATCATCTTTTTGCAACTCCGGATGTTTCTCTTCCAACCCGGCCAGTTCGCGCATCAGCGCATCGAATTCGTGATCGCTGATCACCGGTGCATCGAGCACATGATAGCGGTGATTGTGCTCGTTGATCTCCAGCCTCAGCTGAGCGGCCCGGAAGGCCGCCCTTTCCCTCTTCTCTCTATCCACTGTTGTCTCAACCTGCCTTTACCCTGATGTTCTCTCCATAACCTGTCCGCCCTTTACCGGTTATTATCCCCCGAAAAAAAGGGGTAAAACAAGATCATTTACCGTATATTACCACCAGGCAGACGAAAAATCATTCGCCGCCCCCGGCGCTGATCCCTTCTTTTTTAGTGAAGGACCGGAGTCCGGCAGGTTGTAAAGGCCTCCCCAAAACGCAAGGCCAT
>CAZQEV010000020.1:3579-13682 GCA_964592135.1 uncultured Syntrophomonadaceae bacterium | reverse complement strand
AGTGAAGGACCGGAGTCCGGCAGGTTGTAAAGGCCTCCCCAAAACGCAAGGCCATGCAGTCACATGCAGGCAAATGTGGGTATTTCTTGATGTTTAATCGTGGGCAAGGTACTACTGTAAAAAGCGGATGTCGGGATAATCGCAATCAAAATATTCCGGAGAAAATAGACGAGAGAGGCGGCGGTCTTGCCGGCGAGCTCAGCTTACCGGGTGCTATCTTCCTCCAGGGCCTGTTGCAGCGCCTTTTCCAGCATAGCGGTAATGGAGCCCAGTTCATCGGGGTTGCTGTCCCTTTCCCTTGCACCGAGCATCTCCAGAATCATATGCTGAACTTTCCCGGTCTCTAAAAGCGAGCTAATTTCGGAGAGTTCCTCAGGTTCCATTCGTTCCAGGATCGATCTGATCAATCCCGTCAGGCTGTCAAGGTCCAGAGCGCTTTCATCCATACCCCTCTCTCCCATGATCCTATACTATGGTCAAGGGATGGTAAAAGTGCCCCTGTCCTTGAAAGACGGCCCGCCCCTGTCCCGGTAAATGCCGCGGTCTTTCACAGTGGCCCTTTCTACCGGGCGCTGATTCAGGCCCGCCGGCACCACGCCCCCACAGCCGTCACCGCCCCTCAGTCAGCATCAAAGATCAGAATTTTTCGCGGATGTAATCGATAATGCTTTCCAGGGGCGCACCCGGAGTGAACACGGCGTCGGCCGCCCCTTGCTCTTTCAGCCAAACCTCATCTGCGGCGGGGATGATCCCGCCCACCAGGAGGAGCACCTGCCCCATTCCCCTCTCCTGCAGCAGCTTTTTTATTCGCGGCGCCAGGGTGAGGTGCGCTCCCGAGAGAATGCTCAGGCCGACGACATCGACATCTTCCTGCAGCGCCGCCTCGGCGACCTGTTCCGGGGTCTGGTGCAGCCCGGTATAGATCACCTCCATCCCGGCATCGCGCAGCGCCCGCGCCACCACCTTGGCCCCGCGGTCGTGCCCATCCAGCCCGGGCTTGGCCACGAGCACCCTGATCTTGCGTTCACCAGCCAAACAAACACCCCCCGAATTACTTACACGGTGCCAGGCACCGGTGTAAGTAATTATTTTAGAAGAGAACCATTTCCCGGTATTCGCCGAAGACCCCTTTAAGGATGCCGACGATTTCCCCTTCGGTGGCATAAAGGCGGGCCGCCTCCAGGATGAAGGGGATCAGGTTTTCGCTGCCGGCGGCAGCCTTTGCGATCCGCTCAAGCGCGGCGGTCACGGCGATATTGTCGCGCCGCTCTTTCAGCCGCCGCAGCCGCTCCACCTGTTTCTGCTCCACAGCGGGATCTATTTTCAAGAGCTCTATATTGAGCTGCTCACCTGAAGCAAAGCGGTTCACCCC
Organism: uncultured Syntrophomonadaceae bacterium; assembly: GCA_964592135.1. GTDB lineage: Bacteria > Bacillota > Dethiobacteria > DTU022 > DTU022 > JAAZIN01. The sequence goes on along the minus strand of CAZQEV010000020.1, from coordinate 12,310 downwards.
CACCACCACCCGCTCCTCCTGATCCACCGCCCGCTGGAAAGCATAGGCTGCATCGGCGATCTCCTGCTGGAAAAAACCGCGCTCGATTGCCGCCAACACACCGCCCAACGCATCGATACGCCGGAAATACTCTTCCGCCTCCGCCTCCATCTCATTGGTCAGGGCCTCGATAAAATATGATCCCGCCAGCGGATCTATGGTATTGGCGGCGCCGCTCTCAAAGGCGATGATCTGCTGGGTGCGCAGGGCGATCTTCACCGCTTTCTCCGTGGGCAGAGCCAGCACCTCGTCCATGGAATTTGTGTGCAGCGACTGGGTGCCCCCCAGAACGGCGGCCAGCGCCTCGATGGCTGTGCGCACAATATTGTTTTCCGGCTCCTGCGCCGTGAGACTGCACCCCGCGGTCTGCGTATGGAAGCGCATCATCCAGGAGCGGGGATCTTTCGCCCCGTAGCGTTCTTTCATATGCCTGGCCCAGATGCGGCGGGCGGCGCGGTATTTGCAGATCTCTTCGAAAAAGTCCAGGTGGGCGTTGAAGAAGAAAGAGAGGCGCGGTGCAAAGTCGTCCACATCAAGGCCGGCCGCCATTCCCGCCTCCACGTAGGCGAAGCCGTCGGCCAGGGTGAAGGCCAGCTCCTGCACCGCTGTGGATCCCGCCTCGCGGATATGATAACCGCTGATGCTGACGGTGTTCCAGCGCGGCACATTCTGCGCGGCAAAGGCAAAAATATCGGTGATCAGCCGCATCGAGGGCTCCGGCGGGAAGATCCATGATTTCTGAGCGGTATATTCCTTGAGGATATCGTTCTGGATGGTGCCGCCCACCTGATCCAGCGCAATCCCCTGCTTCAGGGCATTGGCCAGGTAGAAACACCAGAGCACCGCGGCCGGGCCGTTTATGGTCATGGAGGTGGTGATCTGATCCAGGGGGATCGCCGCGAAGAGCAGCTCCATATCCTCCAGGGAATCTACGGCCACACCGCAGCGTCCCACCTCCCCGGCAGAGCGGGAATGGTCCGAATCGTAGCCCATGATTGTGGGCATATCGAAAGCCACACTCAATCCCGTCTGACCCTGTTCCAGCAGATAACGGTAGCGCCGGTTCGAGTCGGCGGCATCGCCGAAACCTGAAAACTGGCGCATTGTCCAGAGGCGGCCGCGGTACATATTGGGCTGCACGCCCCTGGTGAAAGGATAGATCCCGGGGAAACCGAGATCGCGCATATAGTCGAGCTCCGCTGTGTGGCGCGGTGTGTACAGATCTTTGATCTCTTTACCGGATACTGTCTGAAAGGGTTCCCGGCGCTCCCGTTCCGGTCCGGCTTTCTCGCGCCACCCTACTTCGGCCTGCAGGATCTCACTTTCCATCCCGCCGGCGCCCTTCTCTTTTTCGGGCATTGCTCCTCCTCCTCAAGCTTCCCCGGTTTTCTTACGGGGAAAAATTGATCCGCCGGAGCAGTTCCCGGGCGGCGCTGTAAGGGTCGCGCCGCCGCAGAGCAATAGCCTCGATTAAATTATCCAATGATATCTGCGACTTGATATTTTCCCAAACCCTGCTTTTAACCAGGAACTCAACCAGCTCACCCAGCTCGCCTGCGGCCCTCTCGCGGCGCCTCTTTTCCAGAAGTCCGCCGCTGTTCAAATAGTCCCGGTGCTCCTGCAGCGATTGCCAGAGACGGTCAATACCATCGCCGCGCAGCGCCATCACCGGGACGACAGGAGCGCGCCAGCCGGGTTCTTCTTTAAGATCGAGCATGAGATTTACTTCGGCGACGGTGCGCTCCGCTCCGGGCAGGTCAGACTTGTTCACGGCGAAAATATCGCCGATCTCCATGATCCCCGCTTTGATCGTCTGCACGCTGTCGCCTCCGGCAGGGGTGAGCACAACCACGGTGCTGTCGGCGGTCTTGACAATATCGATCTCCGACTGCCCCACCCCCACCGTCTCCACGATGATCAGATCCTTGCCAAAGGCATCCATGATCTGCACAGCCTCGCGCGTAGCCCGGGAAAGGCCGCCCAGGCTGCCGCGCGTGCCCATGCTGCGGATGAAGATGCCGCTGTCCAGGGCATGCTCCTGCATACGGATGCGGTCTCCTAGAATCGCCCCGCCGGTGAAGGGGCTCGTGGGATCGATGGCAATGATCCCCACGGTAAAACCGCTCCGGCGCATCTCAAAAAGCAGCCGGTCCACCAGTGAACTCTTGCCCGCACCCGGCGCCCCGGTAATTCCCACGAGGTAGGCCCTCCCCGTATGGGGGAACAGCTGCTGCATGATCTCCTCTTTGCGCGGGTCGTTGTTTTCAACCAGCGAAATGAGTCGGGCCAGCGCCCGCCGGCTCCCCCGCAGCAGCTCTTGAACCAGCTCCATCCGCACACCACCATTTTGCTTCATTGCCGGCAACCCCTCCCCCGCCGGCACGGCTTCCCGCCGTCTTGCCCCCTGACGGAGATCAGGGCACGGCAGTCCGCGCCCTCCGGCGGCAGGTTGTTTCTTTTAATACTCTATTCCTTTGCGCCCTTCGACACCGGCGTTGTAATGATGCTTGATCATCAGCACTTCGCTGACCATGTCGGCCCTTTTGACCAGCTCCGGCGAGGCGCCCCGCCCCGTCAGGATCAGGTCCACTCCCGGCGGTTTCTCCTCCAAAAGTTTCAGCAGATCCGCCTCGGGGATGAGCCCGTAATCAACGGCCACGTTGATCTCGTCGAGCACAACAATGTCATAGTCGCCGCTTTTGATCGCCTTGCCGGCCCGGGCAAAACCCTCGCGGGCCAGCTCGATGTCAATGGGATCGGGACTTTTGCGGTTGACAAAGCTATCCCTTCCGGCCCGGTCTATGGTCAGGTGAGGCAGCTTCTCCGCCGCCAGAAACTCACCGTAGTCGCGCCCCTTCATGAAATGGATCATGTAGACCCGGAAACCGTGCCCCAGCGCTCTCAGCGCCTGCCCCACCGCCGCAGTAGTTTTACCTTTACCGTCGCCGGTATAAACCATCACCAGACCTCTATCCGCCGCTTCAACCATGCTTCGTCTCCTGCTCCTTTCTGCTGTCAAAACTCTCTATTTTGCCCCGTTCCTCACCCCTGCTCTTCAGCGGCCCCTTCCCTTTAATATTAACCTCCCAGCTTAACCTTTCATCAGATTACGTGAAATGACCATACGCTGCGCTTCGCTGGTCCCCTCGTAGATCTCGGTAATCTTGGCATCGCGCATGAAGCGCTCCACGGGATAATCGCGGGTATAGCCGTAACCGCCGAAAATCTGGACCGCATCGGTGGTGATCTCCATGGCCGCTTCGGAAGCGAAGAGCTTCGCCATGGCCGATGCATTGCCGTAGGGCAGCCCCTGGCTCTCTAGAAAAGCGGCCTGGTATGTGAGCAGCCGCGAAGCCTCCACCTTTGTGGCCATATCCGCAAGCATGAACGAGATCGCCTGGAACCTGGCAATGGGCTGGCCGAACTGCTCGCGGCTCTGGGCGTAGGTCGCAGCCTCTTCCAGCGCTCCCTGGGCGATTCCCAGCGCCTGCGCAGCAATGCCGTTGCGGCCGCCGTCCAGCGTGCTCAGGGCAATTTTGAAGCCCTCTCCCTCCCGGCCCAGCAGGTTCTCTTGGGGCACCCGGCAATCTTCAAAGATCATCTCCAGCGTCGGCGAGGAGCGCAGCCCCATCTTCCGCTCCTTTTTACCGAAAGAGAGTCCCGGGGCATCTTTCTCCACAATAAAAGCGCTCAGCCCCCGCGCTTTTTTCTCCGGATCGGTCATGGCAAAGACAATGTATATTTCGGCCTCGCCGGCGTTGGTGATAAAAATCTTCGTCCCGTTGATCCGGTAGCTGTCACCGTCAAGCTTCGCCGTAGCCTGCGCCGCTCCGGCATCGGTGCCGGCTGTGGTTTCAGTGAGGGCAAAAGCGCCCAGCTTCTCACCCAGGGCCAGCGGCTCCAGATACTTTTTCTTCTGCTCCTCGCTGCCGTACTTAAATATGGGCCAGCTCGCCAGGGAGATGTGCGCCGACAGGGTCGTTCCGCTGGAGGCATCGACGCGCGAAAGTTCCTCCACGGCGATGACATAGCTGATAAAATCGCTTCCCGCTCCGCCGTACTCCTCCGGCCAGGGAATACCCGTCAAACCCAGCCGCCCCATTTTATCAAAAATTTCTCTGGAGAAGATCTCTTTCTCATCGCGCTCTTCAGCGCTGGGCTTGACCTCCTTTTCAGCAAAATCACGGACCATTTTTCGTGTCATCTCTTGTTCGTCAGTGAGGATAAAGTTCATTTTACCTACCTCCTGATTCCTTACTTATTTTTATAGCTGAGCAGCTCCCGCGCGATGATCAGGCGCTGGATCTGATTGCTCCCCTCGTAGATCTGGGTCACCTTGGCATCGCAAAAATAACGCGCTACAGGGTTGTCGGCGCCTGTTCCAGCCATATTCCAGAGATCAAGGCAGCGGGTGGCGGCGGCAACGGCGAGATCGGTGGCAAAAAGTTTGGCCATGGAAGCCTCCCTGGTGCAGGGAAGAGCGGCATCCTTGAGCAGGGCAGCGCGGTAGACAAGCAGGCGGGCCGCCTCCAGGTCGGTGTAAAGGGAGGCCAGGGTAAAGCGAGCGCTCTGCCCCGGTGCGGGACAGCGGGCCGGGCGGGCAGATCCCAGGTGGGCCGCCGTCTCCTCGATGGAGGCCCGGGCCAGGCCCAGAGCCTGCGCGGCAATGCCGATGCGCCCGCCGTCCAGAAGAGACATGGCCACGGTGAAGCCCTCTCCCTCGGCGCCGAGACGGTTCTCCCCGGGAACGGGAGCGTCGTTGAAGCGCAGCTCCGTGGTCACAGAACCGGGCAAGCCCATCTTTCTCTCCGGCGGGCCTATCTCCAATCCCGGGGTTTCTTTTCCCACGAGAAAAGCGGTGATGCCCCTGCCGCCCTTTGCCCGATCCGTCAGGGCAAAGACGGTGTAGAGATCGGCCTCCCCGCCGCTGGTGATAAATATCTTGCTGCCCTCCAGGATATAGCCCTTTGCTGCATCGCGGCGGGCGGTCATGGAGAGGGCGGCGGCATCGGAACCGGCCCCTGCCTCTGTTAAAGCAAAGGCGCCCAGCAGAGAGCCGCGGGCCAGACCGGGCAGGTAGCGCTTCTTCTGGGCGGCGGTGCCGAAATAGAGCAGCGGGAAACTGCCCACCGAGGTATGCACCGCCAGGATCACTCCGGTGGAGGCGCAGACCCGCGAGATCTCCTCGATGAGGAGGATATAGGTTAAAAAGTCCTCTCCCAGGCCCCCCCAATCCGCCGGGATGGGCAGCCCCATGTAGCCCCGCCGGGCTAACTTTTGCATATTTTTACGGGCGAACCCCTCAAGGGCCGGCGTCAGCTCTTCGCGGGCGAAGCTGCGGAATTCTTCCCGCCTGGCCAGATGTTTTTCCGTCAATAAATACTCCATAAAATTCTCCTTGCGGGCTGTGATCAACTGACGCGAATAACAGTGGCTTCACCCTGGGCGGCGCCGCTGCAGATCGTGGCCAGTCCGTAACCGCCGCCGCGGCGGCGCAGCCCGGCAATAAGGGTCATCAGGATGCGCGCCCCGCTGGCCCCGATGGGGTGTCCCAGGGCGACGGCGCCCCCTTTTACATTAATCTTCGCCTCATCCCATTTTCCCAGCTTCATGCAGGTCAAAGGCACCGCGGCAAAGGCCTCGTTCACTTCGATGAGATCCATCTGCTCCGCCGTCAGGCCGGCTTTCTTGAGCGCGCTCACAGCGGCGGCATGAGGCACCGTCGCAATATAGCTCGGCTCCTGGGAGGCATATCCATAGGAGACAATCTCGGCCAGGGGCTCCAGGCCCCACCGGCGCGCCCTCTCCGCCGAAGTGAGAACCAGCGCCGCCGCCCCGTCGCTGATGGGAGGGGCGTTTCCGGCGGTGATCAACCCCCCGGGCTCAAATGCCGGCGGCAGCGCAGCCATCTTCTCCAGAGTGCTGTCGCGGCGCGGCAGCTCATCTCGCTCGAAAATGACCGGCTCTCCTTTACGCTGCGGCACGCTTACAGCCACGATCTCTTCATCCAGCAGCCCCTGATCCATCGCCGCCACGGCGCGCCTGTGGCTGCGCAGCGCCCACCTGTCCATTTCCTCACGGGTAATCCCGTATTCCCTGGCGGGAACTCTGTCCCCGTGCACCCCCATATGTACATCATGAAAGGGGCACCAGAGGCCGTCTCTGATCATCCCGTCGACAATCTGCCCGTCGCCCATGCGCAGGCCCTCCCGGGCTCGCGGCAGAAAATAAGGCGCCGCACTCATATTCTCCATCCCGCCGCCCACGACGACCTCCGCCTCGCCGCTGCGGATTAAAAGATGGCCTAAGTTTACCGCCCGCAGGCTGGAGGCGCAGACCTTGTTGATCGTATCGGAGGGCACCTCCGGCGGCAGGCCGGCTTTTAGCGCCGCCTGGCGCGAGGGGATCTGCCCCGCTCCCGCCTGGAGCACCATTCCCATGAACAGATAATCCACGGCCTCACCCCGGACCCCGGCCCGGGCCAGCGCTTCGCGAATAACAATAGCCCCCAGCTCCACCGCCGGCAGCCCCCTCAGCGAGCCCTGGAAACGGCCAAAGGGAGTGCGGGCAAAACCGACAATTACAGTATGGGACATCTTCCACCTCGCATGAATATTTCTTCTTCAAAGAGCTCTATTCCTGCTAAAAAAAGCCAGGCTCAACGGCGCCCTCCCTAGGAGCGGCCGATAATGTAGCGGTAGGGATCGACCTTTTCGCGCAGTATCTGCAGCTCCTTTTCTGTGGGCGGCTCGCTTTCCACAAGATGGGGCGACCAGAGCAGTTCAAAGCCGGTATTTTCCGCGATCTGCTCCCTGGTGATACCCGGGTGGATACTCTCCACCTGCATCCGCTTCGTCTTCTCCTCGAAACCGAGCACGCAGAGGTCGGTGATCACCTTGTAGGGGCCCCCGCCCGGAGGCAGCCCGGCAGCCTCGCGGGCTCCTTTGCCGGTGAGGTATCCCGGAGAGGTGACAAAATTGATCTTCTCTGTAAAGCGGCGCGCATCCTGAACTGTGATCACCATGATCCGCCAGCAAAATGAAGCCAGATCGCAGGCGCCACCGCTGCCGGGAAAGCGCACTTTCGGCCTCTCGTAATCATCGCCGATCATCGTGGAATTGATATTGCCGTACATATCGATCTGGGCTCCGCCCAGGAAGGTGTAGTCGACCATCCCCCGCTGGCAGTTCTCCATGATCTCGGGCATGCTTCCGGCGGCGAGGCCGCGGTAAAATGTCCGCGAATCGCCCACCGAGATGGGCATTGAGGGCAGCTGCGGCCCCAGCCCCCCCGCTTCAAACATGATCATCAGGTTGGGCGCGTAAATGTTTTGCGCCAGCATCGCCGCGGCACAGGGCGCCCCTGTGCCCACAACCACGGTGCGGTTGTCCTCCAGCAAACGCGAAGCCAGGCTGATCATCAGCTCCATGCGGTTGTAATCCATATTCATTTCAGCCCTCCCTGCATATTATTTTTCTACCAGAACTTCCTGGTGGCGCAATTCATTCATCCGCTCCAGTCCGCCGTTCAGCTGGATATAGCTCCAGAAATCCTCCACCCCGTAGATATTCCGCTCCAGGAATTCAGCCAGCTCCCCGGCATCCTGCTCCACGCGCAGCCATTCCTGGATATGCTCCTCGTCGCTGAAATATTCATAGGGCATATTGGCCGGATAGGAGCCGAAGGGAACCTCCACAACAGCATCGACCAGGTAGTAGGGGATGGCCGTGCGGTCCGGTTTGCGGCGGATCAGATCCTCGGGGACCAGCCGCTCTGTGGTGATGATCAGATGCTTCGCCGCCCGGGCCAGATCATGGTCCGAGACGACGATCCCGTCGATCTGGCAGTTCCCGTAAACATCGGCCCGGTGCACATGGATGAGCGCCACATCGGGAAAAAGCGCCGGCAGCCCCAGGTATTTTTTGCCGGTAAAAGGACATTCCATCTCCACTGCGGCGCTGTGCTTGACCGTATCCGTGCCGAGCATGGTTCGCGTAGGCATAAATGATACCCCCATCGCCGCCGCCTTGTAGCGCCAGGCCAGGGCGGCGTTGGTCCATTCTGTCACCTCCACCTCGCCGCTCTCGATGGCCACCCGCGAGCGGTAGGAGAGACCCCGCGCCTCCAGGCCGATGATATAGGCAATATCGCAGCGGTTGATACAGAGGCCGGCGGCCAGAATCTGAAAATCATGGGTTGCGGTATGGCCGGAGAGCCCCAGATTTTTCTTCCGCTGCCGCACAATCTCATGCAGCAGGGCGGCGGGAATGCGGGTGCCGCCGAAGCCCCCTACAGCAATATAATCGCCGTCGTGAACCAGGCGGGTAACAGCCTCTTTGACCGTGGTGGTCTTGTCCAACTTTTCACGGGATTTTCCCTGAAAAAAAGCCCTCGCCTCATCCGCGTCGGGATTGGTGAAAAGCCTTCTGTTACCGGCCGGTTCATAAACTACAGTCTTTTTCCCGGTAATTGCATAATTCCGATCCAAATTGATCCTCCCTCCTGAATCGTCCATTGGTGTATGCTAACAATTGTTAATAGAAACAATTATCAATATTATTCTATCATAAAATAATCATTTTGGGGATAGTGATCTTTAGGATCGCTGATGGAATTTTAGCCGAACTTTAGCCGAACTTAGCTCTTGACGGCGCGGTGTCCGATATCGCGGCGGTAGTAGCATCCCGCAAAG
>CAZQEV010000020.1:0-3479 GCA_964592135.1 uncultured Syntrophomonadaceae bacterium | reverse complement strand
TTAGCTCTTGACGGCGCGGTGTCCGATATCGCGGCGGTAGTAGCATCCCGCAAAGTCTATCTGCTCCGCCGCCCGGTAAGCCTGCTGCAGGGCGGCAGGAAGCCCAGGAGCCCAGGAGGTTACTCCGAGCACGCGCCCGCCGGCGGTGATAACGCGGCCGCTGTCGTCAAAGGCGGTTCCGGCATGGAAAAGAGCGAGACCGCTCTCCTCATCCGCCCCCCCGCCGCAGGCCGGCACGGCGTCATCAAGGCCCCTGATCACCTTGCCTGTTTCATAGGGCCCCGGGTAGCCGCCGGAAGCGAGGACCACGCAGGCCGCCGAGCCCCCGCGCCACTGGATTTGAAGTCCGGACGCCTCCTCCTGCAGGCGCCCTTCAGCTGCGGCCAGCAGCAGCGGCAGCAGGTCGGAGCGAAGCAGCGGCAGCAGAACCTGTGTTTCGGGGTCTCCGAAGCGCACGTTGAACTCAAGGAGGTTGATCTCGCGGCCGCTGATCATCAGCCCGGCGTAGATCACGCCGCGGTAGTCGATCCCCTCTTTCTCCAGGCCGGCCAGGAAAGGGCGGAAGACGGCCCGCTCAATCACGCCGGCCAGCTCTGCCGTCAGCAGCGGCGCCGGTGCGTAAGCGCCCATCCCCCCCGTGTTCGCTCCCCTGTCGCCCTCGCCGATGGCCTTATGATCCTGCGCTGATGGAAGCATCAACAGCTTGCGTCCGTCGGTAATGGCCAGCACGGAGAGCTCTTCGCCCTGAAGGCACTCCTCAATGATCACCTGCTCTCCGGCAGCACCAAAAGCCCTCTCCACCATCATGGCGCGCAGCGCCTCTGCGGCGGCGCTGCTCTCCCGGGCCACGGTCACACCCTTGCCCGCGGCCAGGCCGTCGGCTTTGACCACCACCGCTCTATTCCGGTAATGCTTTTCCAGATGGCGCAGGGCCGCTTCATAATCGTCAAATACATCAAAAGCAGCTGTGGGCATGCCCCAGCGGACCATCCGCTCCTTGGCCCAGATCTTGCTCCATTCCAGCCGGGCGCCGTCGCGGCCCGGCCCGAAAACGGTGAGCCCCGCCTCGCGAAAGTTGTCGGCCAGCCCCGCCGCCAGGGGCGCCTCGGGGCCGACCACGGTAAGATCTATTTTTTCCTTGATCGCAAAATCCTGCAACCTGACTGCGTCTGCGGCGGGCAGATCCACACACTGCGCCGCTGCAGCGATACCGGCATTGCCCGGCGCGCAGTAGAGCCTGCCCAAAAGCGGGCTTTGGGCAAGCTTCCAGGCCAGTGTATGTTCCCTGCCGCCTCCTCCGACGATCAATACCCTCATTACCTCGCCTCCCCCTTCCAGTCCATCAAAATCAGTGTTTGAAATAACGGCGCCCGGTGCAGACCATGGCGATGCCGTGCCGATTGCAGACCTCGATGGAGGCGCTGTCCTTCAGCGAGCCCCCGGGCTGGACAACGGCCCTTATGCCGGCCTCCGCCGCCGCCTCCACCGTGTCGGGGAAGGGGAAGAAGGCGTCGGAGCCCATGACAGCGCCGCGGGCCTTCTCACCCGCCTGCTCCAGGGCAATGCGCGCCGCGCCGATGCGGTTCATCTGCCCGGCGCCCACACCGAGAGTTTGCCCGCCTTTGGCAATGACGATGGCATTTGACTTGACATGTTTGACCACCTTCTGGGCAAAGGCCAGATCGCGCCGCTCATCATCGGAAGGCGCCCTTTCCGTAACCACTTCACTGCGGGAAAGGTCGACGGGCTCCCGGTCCAGGGTCTGCATGAGCAGCCCGCCGGAAACCCTCTTCAGATCCGGATCGCCGTCATCTAAGCCCGCCTCCGGAGCCATCTCCAGCAGGCGGATCTCCTTTTTATTCCTGAATATCTCCAGGGCATCGGGAGTGAAGGAAGGAGCGGCGATCACCTCCAGAAAGATCTCCGCCATTTTACGGGCCAGGGCCCCGCTAACCGGGCGGTTCAGGGTCACGATCCCGCCGAAAATGGAAACCGGGTCAGCCTCATAAGCAAGGTTATAGGCTTCTTCGGGAGTTGCCGCTACAGCCGCTCCGCAGGGGTTGGTGTGCTTCACCGCCACGGCAGCGGGTTCGTTAAATTCGAGCAGCAGCTCCCAGGCTGCGTTCAGGTCATTTAAATTGTTAAAGGAGAGCTCTTTTCCCTGCAGCTGCCGCGCCGCCGCCAGCCCTCGCGGCGCCCCGCAGAGAGCGTAAAAAGCCGCTTCTTGCTGCGGGTTTTCCCCGTAGCGCAGAGGCATCACTTTGTGAAGCGGTATGCTGAGCAGGTTCATGAACTGATCCCCATCCGCTGCGGCGCCTCCGCCAAGATAGCCGGCGATGAGCGCATCATAATGCGCCGTATGGGCGAAAGCTTCCGCCGCCAGGCTGTAGCGGGTTTTGTCGGAAACAGCGCCCGTTTCCGCAAGCTCTGCGGCTATCTGCCGGTAGCGCGACGGATTGACCACCACAGCCACATGGGCGTAGTTTTTCGCGGCGGCGCGGATCATGGCCGGACCGCCGATATCGATATTCTCCACCGCCTCTTCCAGAGAGGTTCCAGGCCGGGCGATGGTTTCGGCAAAGGGATAGAGATTGACTACAAGCAGCTGGATCGGAGAGATATCCTGACCGGCAAGCTGCTGCCGGTGCTCCTCAAGCTCCAGGCGGGCCAGGAGGCCGCCGTGGATCTTTGGGTGCAGCGTTTTCACCCTCCCCCCGAGAATCTCGGGAAAACCGGTCACTGCAGCCGCTTCCACTACGGGGATGCCGGCGTCTGTAAGGACGCGGGCGGTCCCCCCGGTGGAGACGATCTCCCATCCCAGCGCATCCAGCCGGCGGGCCAGATCGACGATCCCATTTTTGTCGGAGACACTTAGAAGCGCCCGTTTGCGATAAATATCATTTTTGTTCAATGAAACACCTTCTTCCTTCAACTCTGAGCATATCCAGGCAAAATAGCTGGATTGCCCGCGGATAGAGGCGGTATTCCGCGGCATGGATCCGCCCCTGCAGCGTCTCCGCCGTATCGCTCTGGAGCACAGGGACCGTCTCCTGCAAGATGATCGGCCCCGTATCGAGCCCCTCATCGACGAAGTGAACGGTGCATCCCGTCACTTTCACCCCGTAATCAAGGGCCTCCTGAACCCCGGAAGTTCCGGGAAAAGAGGGCAGCAGCGAAGGGTGGATATTCATGATCCGCATGGGAAATGCCCTCACCAGCGGCGGCGAGATGAGTCGCATAAAGCCGGCCAGCACCACTAGGTCGATCCCGGTCTGCTGCAGCTCCGCGGCCAGCGTCCCGTCGTATTCCTCCCGCCCCTCGTAGAGACGGGGATCGAGATAAAGAGAGCGCACGGACCGCCGGCGGGCCCGCTCCAGCGCCCGCGCCTCTTCCCGGTCGCTCACCACCAGATCCACAGAGGCGCTGATCTCGCCGCGCTTCACCGCCTCCAGGATCGCCTCCAGATTCGTCCCCTCCCC
>CAZQEV010000019.1:9787-17838 GCA_964592135.1 uncultured Syntrophomonadaceae bacterium | reverse complement strand
CCCAACCACAGTGCGGACACCGATCCGCACTCCCCTTTTCCGCCATGCAACCCATGCATATATGCTCCAGGTCCATTTTTCTTTTCTCCATATTCGCTATTTATGAAGTTTACCGGATTCCGCCACAGGACATTTTTCATGCCCAATAATGTTTAAACCAGTTCTACGCTAAAAAGCTCCCCCACATCGGACAGGTAGAATTGACTTCCCGGAGCGATACGCCTGGGGCTGCCGGGATCCAGCTTTTCACCGGAACTTAAAAATGTGCCCGCCGTTGAAAAATCCTCCAGGATAAACTGCCCGGTATGCCGATCAAAGCGAATTGCGCAGTGTTTACGGCTGATTGTTTCGTAATCAGGAGAGTAGACAAGCTGGGCATGGGCGGAATCGCGCCCAATCACCAGTTGCCCCCCGCTTAATTCCATCGCCTGCCCGGCAAAATAACCGGTCAGACCTTTCAACACAGGACGGGGTTGCCGTTCCTTTTTCTTGTGGCGAACCAAGAAAACCACTGCCAGGGCAGCTGCCAGGACAACTGCTGACAGCCCGCCGATGAGCAGCCGGTTGAGGCTGCCTTCACCGGGAGCAGGTGCAGGCTGCACCGGCATGGTCGGCGCTGTATCAGGATCAGGCGCAACCAGCGCTGCAGACAAGACTGTCACATCCACATAGTCAGTAATCGTCTCATCCTGCATTGACCGGGCGACGATCCGCGTCTCTCCCTCTCTCAGGGCTATGACATTTCCTTCCTCACTGACAGTAGCAACAGTGGGCTCGGTTGATTCCCAGATCAATCGCTGGTCCGTGGCATCGGGGGGCTCGATGGTAACGCTAAGCTGAAACTCTTCACCGACCGAAAGATCAATGGAGGACAGCTCCATGGAAAGGGTTCGCACCAGAACGATGGTCGTGATCTCGCAGCTGTCATAAAAACCGCCGTCCCGGGTTACAGCAGTCAAGACCGCTGTGCCTGGAGTAAGCGCATTAACCTCGGCACTGTGCCCCAGATCGGTTACTGCTATGATCTGCGGATCGCTCACCTTCCAATAAACCCCATCATCTGTCGCATTGCCGGGATAAACTGTAACCGTGACGATGTCCCTTTCTCCCAGAGGCAGGGTCAACGCATCCTGATGGACCCTGATCCCGGTGACCCGGATTTCTTCCACCGCAGCAGTAAAAGCGGGAACAATGAGACATAGTATAAACACCAGCCATAAAAGGTAAATATGCTTCAGCTTTACGCGCACCTGTCCTCACCTCGCTCAGTTCCCCACAGAATCTTACCTAAATCGGCCTGCCGCCGCTCTCCCTCCGGGTACGTTAGACCTCCGTCTCGGGCTCCTGATCTTTTTTCCATAAAAATTTCTCGCCGCAAAAAGGCACAAACAGCATCTCGGTCTCACCCAGCTCGATCTTGTCATAGGGCTTGAGCTGCTCCGGTGAAATGAGCTCCTCATCGTTAAGATAAACCAGGCCCTTGCTGTCGCCCGGGAAGAGGCGGAAAACATTGTTTTTCGGGTTAAAGCTGACTATTGCATGATTTTCACGGGAAACCGAGGGGTCTGACACAGAGATATCCATCCGCTCAGAACGGCCGATAAAATTTCTCTCGGACGTTATCCGAAAATCACGCCCCTTATCCGGGCCTTTCACTGCTACCAGCCATCCCACAACAGGATCAAAGCCAATCCGCTTTTTAAAGACACCCACTGTTTTGCCCTCATCCTGATCCGGAACTCCACCGCCTACCGGCCTGGTAATCCCCGGTTCGCCGCTGGAAGCAGGGGAGCGTTTGGCCATCGTTTTTTGAATATCCAGATCCAGATTTTGCACCCCGCAGAAGGGGCAGGAATGATGTTTCTCGGCATCGTAGTAGTGGCCGTTTTCACATCTAGTTAGCGGTCGCATAGTTAGCCGGTCCCTCCTTTCGTCCGCTTTCCCGGCTCATAACAGCCAGGGCGGTATAATTGTCGCTGTCATTTTTTGCCCGAGGCAGCAATCTCTTTTCCATCAGCTCCAGCCATCTGTCGGGGTTTGCCGCACCGGCCAGATCTTCTTCCATTTCAGATTCATGAACATATTCCCAGAAGCCGTCACTGCATAAAAGAAAAGAGTCACCCCGTTCCAGCCGCACCGGCTCTGCATAGACGATGCGCTTTAGATCACCCCCGTCAAAAGCGGCAAGAAGGCGGTTGCGGTCCTCATGTGTACGGATCTGGTCCGCGGTAATGGCCCCGCTTTTGGCCAGCTGCTGGGGGACACTGTGATCACTGGTTTGAACATGCAGTGATCCTTTCCGAAAATAATATAACCGCGAATCGCCGATATGCGCCCAAAGGGCGCTTTTAAAATCGGACAGCAAGACCACCAGCGTCGTTTTCAGCCTTAAAGGAACATCCGACTGCTCCGCCCGGACAAGCATGGCCTTACGGGCCTGATCAAAATACTCTTCAAGCTGCCCACAAGATGCTCCAGGAGATGCGGCAAAAGATTTCAAAATGCTCTCGCCGGCTGTGCGGGAGGCCAGGGCGCCACCCCGGTGGCCGCCCAAACCGTCGGCCACCAGGTAACAACCGTAACCGCCCAGATTCAGGCCGGCGCAATAATCCTGGTTCTCCTTACGCCCGCCCGCCTTCGACAACTGCGCTGCAACCAGCTGCATCTCAAGACTCCAGTTTAACTTCAAACACCTCTTTCGGATCGGCCAGGTAGAAACGTTCACCCGGACTCAGATAATACGGTTTGCCCGGATCGAGTTTCTGATTGGACGATAAAAAGGTCCCGTTCGAAGAAGAATCTTCCACCACAAACTTCTGCGTTTTATCATCAAAACGGACAGTGCAATGCTTGCGGCTGATCTCCTCGCTGCCCAAAGGATAAACCAGTTGGGCCAGTCTGGGATCACGGCCGATGACCAGCATCCCCTCAACGAGCTCCATGGTCTGCCCGGCAAAATGACCGGCAACGCCCTTTAAGACCGGGCGAGGTTCACGCCGTTTCGCCTGTGTTACCGCCGGAGCCGGCCCGGCCATGGGCGCAGGAGCAGCACCGCCGGCGGGGGGGGGAGCGATGGGAGGAGCCTGGGGCGGCGGGGCTACCATAGGAGCCGCTTTGCGTCCCCGGCCGCTCATCACAATTATTATTATAACTATTATCACAATTAAAAGGATAGCCCCAATACCGCCAAAGAGGAGAAGGTTCGAAACCGGTTTTTCTTTCTCAGGAGGCGCCACCGGCGGGGTGACAGGTGTGTCCACCCCATCCTCATCGGTGGAGGGAGGGGGAGGAGGTGCAGCGGAGCCAGCCTCTTTAAAAGAAATCCCTCGCCGGGACAGCACTTCTATGAGATAGTCTATCTGCACTGAACCGTTAATTCCGTCCACATCGAGCATTTTAAAGGTATTGATACCGATAACCTGGCCCGTTGCATTGAGAAGCGGCCCTCCCGAGTTGCCGGGGTTTAAGGCGGCATCAGTCTGGTAGACACCCGTGCCGCCCCAGGTGGTCACTTTGCTGACAATGCCCTTGGTGACAGTGGTATCGGTATAGTACGAAGATGCAAAATCGGCAATGTCGCCCGCCGGAAAACCGATGGCAAAAACATCTTCGCCGGTGGAAACCATATCCCTGTTGGCCAGCTCCAGGGGTACATAACCGTAAAGAAGATGCTCCGGGTCTATCTTCAGCAAGGCCATATCGGTCGCCGGCAGCTGATGATAGACCCTGGCCGGAACCAGGTCGTCCGATGAGATCCAGATATATGCTTCCACCCTGCCCACACCGTACTGGCCCGGATCCACCACATGCCAGTTGGTCACTACATATTCAAAGGGCTCGCTGACCCCGATGACAAAACCGGTCCCCCATCCCAGAAAAAACCCGTTGACATCCCAGGCACTAACCCGGACCACACTTTTCCGCGCCTCATCAATACTTGTCTGTGCACAAACTGTGGCCGCACTTAAACAAATCAAGAGGCAGAGTAAGCCGGCCAGCAAGAGTAAGGATAAATTTTTGGTTTTTCCCATCACCTTCAACTCCTTAATTTAATCCGGTTAAACCGGCTGCTGAAGAAATAAAAGATAAAACAATTACAGTAACATTATCCTGATGGCGGCTGTCTTTAGCTAAAACCTGCCTGACCATCTCTTCGGCAACGAGAGCCTCTCCGCCTTCCAATACAGCGGCGATTCTGCTCTCGCTCAAGGTATCGTAAAGACCGTCGCTGCATAACAGGATCCGGTCACCCGGTTTTAAGGGCAGGGGATCATCGTTCTGATCCACTTCATTGAGTTCGGGCAAACCAAGGTAGCTGGTCAAGTAGTTGCGTTCCGGGTGTCTTTCCGCCTCCTTTAAACTGATTTTGCCGTTAACAACATCGTTTAACAGGTGATTGGCATAGATATGATCCAGGTTAAGTTGCTGCAAATTTTCTTCCCGGTAGAGATAAATTCGGCTGTCACCAACAGCAATCCAGTGCAGTTCATCCCGGTAGATTACAACCGCCACCATTGTAGTCCCCAGATCATCATCATCTTCTTCGCCGGTAAAAGCCAGGTCATATACCGCAGTATTTGCGATACGAAGAGCCCGGCTCATGCATTCTCCTATTGTTTCTTTATCTTTCCTGGCCTCATACTCTCGCAAAAAAACTCTCACGGCCAGGCTGCTCGCCTCTTCCCCCCGGGACAATCCTCCCATCCCATCAGCCACCAGAGCCAGAATGCCATTTTTGCGGACCCTCTCCGCATCGCTCAAGTCAGAAAAAGCGAAAGCATCTTCCTGGTTCTCCCTGGCGCCGATATGCTGATAGTTAGCCGGCACAACGTATAGCGAACCGCCGGTAGCAACATTAATGATGGATTTGCCGGTAGGTTTTCTCCGCTTCCTTTTTTTGCGACCAAACAGAAGAGCCATAAGCAATCCTTTCCCGGCCGAAAATCAGTTTCGATTGACGCCGGAGCAGGGACACAATCACCGGCAGACCGGCTCAAAAACAGCCGCATCATAGATTTTCCGTCAACTGCATGATTTTCTCATTATATTCATGAAACCATAGGCTGTGTCAAGGCTTTTTCTATTAAAAATGTGCAGGTTTGCTAACATATCCCATTATATTTTCTATTTCTGACTCAATCCTCTGAACATTCTTTTTAGACCTGAAACCCCGCTGGTCGCCTCTGGAGCCGGAGTTGCCTGTTTCCATCAATGACATGACATATCGCGGACTTTCAGATATGATTGATGCCCAGCCCCACTGCTTCATGTTCATAACCCTTGATGGGAGCGCCGATGGTCCCGTAAAGGGCCACGGCCAGCCACTCACCGTCAGAGTAGTCGCCGGCAATGCGGGGTCCCCGGACAATGCTGAAAACCAGGCCGGCTGTGCGCAAGATGCTCCCCAGGGCCACTTCGCCCCGGCAGATGCCGTGAAAAGCATCGAGGATGGAATGGTAGAGAGCATGCTCCTCGCGATATTTTTCATGGACCAGCCCTCTCCTCTTTGCTGCAGTCTCGATAGCGGCAAATATCTTCTCAGAATCCATGGAGCCCGCCCGCCCCTTGTAATACTTGTAAACATATTTTTCTGCAATTTGCAGCAGCCGCTGTTCCTCGTCTGTAGTGCTAACAGCAAGGGAAACAGCCATCTTCCCGATTGTGATCTGTCCGCTCATCGGACTCACCCCCATTTACAGGTGCTTTCTTCCTTTGAAGGCAAAATGATTGCACCTCGAATGCAATTTCCCTACCATTCATTTCATTTCGCCTCATTTCGCGGCAAACCTTTAATCCCTCTATCTAATGTATGCGGCGCTCCCCGTGCTGCGGTCTGCCCCCCTTGAAAAATCTGGCGAAGCCGGATATTGCGACGCAGCAGAACACTCAGTAAAAGACAGAGCAGGGTTGCCGACAACCCCGCCAGAAAGGCCGGCCTATAGCTGCCGCTGCGGTCTGCCAGAAGGGCCGCGGCCAGCGGCCCCAGCCCTCCCGCCGCACCCATGGCGGTGAAAAGCATGCCGTAGACGAAACCGAAATTTTCCAGTCCAAAAAGATGCCCCACAGCCGTGGGAAAGGAGGTAAAGAGACTGCCGTAGCCGATTCCTAGAAGCGAGGTCGCCGCCAGAAGCGCCGGAATGCCCCAGCCGCTGTTGAAAAGCAGCATTGCTGCAGCCATAAGCACAAGCGCCACCCGGAGGTTTCGCAGATAACCGATCCTATCGCTGAGCAATCCCCCACCTAACCGCCCCAGGGTGCTCATACATGCAAAAAGTGAAAGCAAAAGATAACCCCATGATACCTGATAATTCAGCTCAGCTACCTGTACCAGCTGTCCGATGAACATAAGGCCGGTTCCTGTAGAGAGACCCATGATCAACCAGAGGAGCATAAAAACCGGGCTGCGCAGCAGCCGGCGCCAATCAATCCCGGCAGCAGGCGCTGTTGTCTCAGGCTGCGAATAAAGGGGGTCTCCCTTTCCGGGAAGATTTAACGCCTGTGCAGCCAGGGTGATCGCCACCAGAAGAAATAAGCCGCAGAAGCGAAAGGCGCCGCGTAGCCCCACCGAACAGATCAGCAGTTTGATCAGGGGCGACCAGACCAGGGCTGCCGCACCCATGGGCATAATCACCATTCCGGTAATCAGACCGCTCTTCCCGGGAGGAAACCATTTTAAAGCCGCCGGCGTTGCCGCGGCATACCCGAAAGAAGAGGCAGCGCCTAAAAACAGCCCGAACAACAGGGTCAGCCCCAAAGGGTGAATTGCAAAAGAACAGAAAAAAAAGGATATACCGGTAAAGAGACCGCAGATGGTTGCCGCGCGGCGGGGCCCTACCTGATCCTGGAAACGGCCGGCAAAGATCATGGCAATGGAAAAAACAATCAGGTTTAAAGTGTAGGGAAAAACTGCAGCGCCTTTGGACCAACTGTAGTCATGGATCAGCCCTTCCGCAAAGACAGACCAGGCATAGAAGATCCCAAGCGAAAAGTTGATAAATGCGCCGGCCAGGGCAACTTTTGTTCCTCGATAAAACAATGTATTTCTCCTCGGTTTTGTTTTAGTATTGCGATCCCCTGAGGGGAATCCGGTATTTAGGGCCTCCCCGATCCGCTATTTGCAGGATCACCGGTGTCGTTGCCAGGCTCACCGGAGCCGGGAGGCTCCATCTGTTTTCTAGCCTGAACAATCAGGCAGAAAGCCGCAGCAGCAAAGACTGCGATAAAAAGCTCGATCAGCCGGAAATCGGCACCCGCATCCTGCAGGTAGACCGCTCCGGCATTGAGAACAGTGTGCAGCAATACGGCTGTAAGGAGAAAAACAGGACGCCTCTGTTTGACGGCATAGAGAACGATGAGAGAGAGAGCAATGTGGATGATCAGCGTGAGGAACCGCTCCACCCCTGCAGCAAGAAATATAGACGGCGTTAAATTGACCAGCTGGGATTTGATCAGGGAAGCGCTTTCACCAAGCCGCGGCGCTGCAAACTGCTCAAAAGCGCCGCTGTTGATCATCAGGCTGATCACAATATTATTAATATAGGCCAGCCCCACCAGGATGATCGATTCAATACCGCCGTGCCCCAGACCATAGGCAAGCCCGTTTCCCCAGGAGAGTTCTCTTTTTAGAAAGAGTCTGAACCCCAAATATCGGCCGCATTCTTCAAAAATACCCGCCGTTAAACCGCCGATGATCACAGCGGAGAAAAAGATGCTGTCCTCCGAGAGTGTTCTAAACCAGGGCTGTCCTGACAGGTAGGCAAGCAATGGTATGCGGATAAGCAGCTGGGTGAGGGTAAATATAGCAGCGCCCACAAAAAGAGCTTTCAAGGTAAATCGATATTTCCTGTAAAAATAAACAGCCAGCCCTATGGGCAAGAAAAAAGAAGCGAGCAAGGAAAAAAACATCGACGCCAGTGAAGCAGCCGGAACCATGGGTCCACCTCTTTCGGGATATAAGTCAGTCAATAAAGTAAGTATTCCCTGTAACCCAGAAGTATCCTGCATGTCAGGTGGGGCGGGGGTGGAGACCCACGGGCCGGGATGGAACCCGG
>CAZQEV010000019.1:1226-9687 GCA_964592135.1 uncultured Syntrophomonadaceae bacterium | reverse complement strand
TCCTGCATGTCAGGTGGGGCGGGGGTGGAGACCCACGGGCCGGGATGGAACCCGGTTTTCATTTACCAATGTTATTCCCACGATCAAATGCGGGCGGGGATGGAACCCGGCCCCTACGAGTCCACCGGAATTGTAACCACAATTTATACCGCACGTGGAATGGATGTCCGTGCAGTTTCAACTGCGACCGATAATGTAGCGATAGGGATCCACCTTTTCCCGTAAAATGCGCAGTTCATCATCCGAAGGGAGATCGCTTGCGGTTAAATCAGAAGACCAGAGCAGTTCAAACCCGGTATTCTCCACGATCTGCTCCCTGGTCACTCCCGGGTGAATGCTTTCCACCTGCATTCGCTTGCTTTCCTCATCAAAGCCCATGACACAGTGATCGGTAATCACTTTGTACGGCCCGCTCCCCGGAGGCAGCCCCGCTGCTTCCCGGGCCCCTTTCCCGGTAAGATAACCGGGGGAGGTCACAAAATCGATATCATTGGTAAAACGGCGCCTGTCCTGGGGGGTGATCACCATGATCCGCCAGCAGAAAGAAGCGAGATCATTTGCCCCGCCGCTGCCGGGGAAGCGGACCCTGGGACGGTCGAAATCTT
This sequence comes from uncultured Syntrophomonadaceae bacterium, assembly GCA_964592135.1. Classification (GTDB taxonomy): domain Bacteria; phylum Bacillota; class Dethiobacteria; order DTU022; family DTU022; genus JAAZIN01. The sequence continues at coordinate 9,082 of CAZQEV010000019.1, read as the reverse complement.
TACCGACCTGGGTTGAGTTGATATTGCCGTACATGTCTATCTGGGCCCCGCCAAGGAATGTGTAGTCGACCATGCCCCGCTGGCAGTTTTCCATAATTTCAGGCATGGTACTTGCAGCCAGCGCCTGGTGAAAAGTGCGCGAATCACCTACAGAGATGGGCATGGAGGGGAGTAGCGGCCCGATCCCGCCGGCTTCAAAAAGGATCATCAGATCGGGTGAGTGCAAATTCTGAGCCAGCATTGCAGCTGCGCAGGGAGCGCCGGTGCCGACGACAACGGTGCTGTTGTTCTCCAAAAAACGGGAAGCAAGACAGATCATCAGTTCCATCCGATTGTAGCTCATCTATATTCCTCCTTCCTCGAGTATGATCGATACTGCATCCGCCGCCGCTCTATTTCTAAAAAAAGTTCTCCTGGCGTCGCAATTCGTCCAGGCGAGCCAGACCGCCGTTCAGATTCAAATATTCCCAGAAGTCCCTGACCCCGTAAATGTTGCGTTCCAGGAATTGCGCCATTGTATGGGGATCCTGTTCCGCTTTGAGCCATTCCTGCAGGTGTATTTCGTCACTGTAGTATTCGTAAGGCATGTTTGCCGGATAGGCGCCATACGGCACCTCGACCACGGCATCGACGAGGTAATAGGGGATCACCGTGCGGTGAGGTTCGCGGCGGATCTCTTCATTGGGAATCAACTTTTCAGTGGTAATGATCAGGCGTTTGGCCGCCCGGGCCATCTCCCAGTCGGAAACCAGAAGGCCGTCAATCTGGCAGTTGCCGTATATATCTGCACGGTGCACATGGATTGTCCCTACATCAGGGTAGAGCGCGGGAAGAGCCACATATTTTTGCTCTGTAAAAGGGCACTCCATCTCCACGGCTGCACTGTAGGTTATGGTGTCGGTACCCATCATGCAGCGGGCCGGGATAAAAGATATCCCCATAGAGGCGGCCCGGTAACGCCAGGAGAGAGCGGCATTGGTCCATTCGGTAAGTTCTACTTCACCCTCCTCAACAGCTTTGCGGCCGCGCCTGGAGAGCCCGCGCGCTTCAAGTCCAACGATATAGGCGACATCGCAGCGGTTGATACAATGCCCATTTACCAGGAGCTGGAAGTCGTGCGTGGCCGCATGGGCCGAAAACCCCAGATCCTTCTTGCGCTGGCGCATGATTTCATGCAGAACTGCCGTGGAAATACGGCTTGTTCCAAACCCCCCACAGGCAATATAGTCTCCGTCATGGATAAAGCGCGACACGGCATCAGCCAGAGTACCGGTTTTGTCTACCAGCCGGCGGGATTTCTTCTGAAAAAATTTCCGGGCTTCATCGGCATCAGGATTCATGAACAATTTTCTATGGCCTGCAGGCCTGTAGACAACGTGTCGTTCTTCCTTTAAGGCGTAATCATTATGTTTCAAGATCAACAACCTCCTTTCGCGTTATAGAGAAGAATGTTGCAGCAAGCTCATGTAAAATTGTCGTCTACTTGAAAGGCAAACCTCACCTCCCGGTGAACACAGCTATGAAAATGTTCATTCTGCCGGATCAACGGGCCAGGAAAGAGCGCCTCTTTTTTCGGCGCGGGCCTGGAGCAGGGGTTGCAGCTCGGTGAGCAAAATTCCGGCAAAGATCAGTCCGGCGCCGCAAATTTTTCTCGTGCTGAAAAGTTCATCCCAAAAGAGGTATGAGAAGAGTCCGGCAAACACCGCCTCCAGGCTCAGAATGAGCGCTGCATGAGTGGGCGGGGTAAAACGCTGCGCAGCAGTCTGGGTCACAAAAGCGCCGATGGTGCAAAAAATAATACCGTAGAATACAGCCGCCCAGATAGGCAAGGAATGGATAAACAGCCCCTCCAGGGGTTCAGCAATAAATGCAACAGCAAAGCTGAGGATGCCGGCAAAGAGCATTTGCAGCGTAGCCAGAATAATAGTGTCACTGCGGGGAGCATAAACACCGAGAAAAACAACATGGGCCGCGAATAAAAAGGCCCCCATAAGAGTTAAGGCATCACCCTGTCCCAGAAGCAAGGCTCCTTCGCCGACCCCCTCGAATGAAAGCATAAAAAGCCCGCCCAGGGCTAAAAAAGCTCCGGCAAACACAGACCAGCGCGGCCGCACCTTGCTGACAAGAATATAGAGAAAAGGGACAATCACTACACTGGTGCCGGTAATAAAACCCGATTTGGCGGGTGTGGTGACCATGAGAGCAACTGTTTGAACGCCGAAACCGGCAAAGAGGAGAAAGCCCAGCAGGGAACCGGCTTTGAGGTCAACAGATTTAATCCGGGACATCCTTCTCCAAAAAAGGGCAACCATGATCAAAGCCGCCACCGTAAACCTGAGCCCCAGGTAAGCAAAGGGGGTGATCAGCTTCAAAGCCTCTTTCATGACCACAAAGTTGGAACCCCAGAACATGGCCACAAAAAGGAGGGCCAGATCGGAAACAATCATTTTTTTTGCGCTTGCCTGCTCCATGTATCGTTCTTTCGTCCTTTCTCCAGGCGGTTGCCCATATATTGATAGCCATCTCTGCAGGCGCAGGGCATCAGATCAAAAGTCTCCTGCTGCACTCAGGATCACAAACACGGTTGCTATTTTTTTCGCGCAAACTCTGTAACAATAAATGAGGCGACGTGATTCGGGAGGGTTCCCGGCCCGAAGCCGGCATCAAACCCCAGTTCAACAGCCAGTTCGTGGGAGATCCGCGGCCCCCCGGCAATGAAGAGGATGCGATCGCGGATCCCTTCGGCCTCAGCCAGCTCCACCAGCTCGGTGAGATTCTCCAGGTGCACATTTTTTTGGGTGACCACCTGTGATACGAGAATGGCATCGGCGCTGTATTCAACCGCTCTGGCCAGCAACTCCGCGTTGGGTACCTGGCTGCCAAGGTTATAGGTCTCCAATTCGGGATAACGCTCCAACCCGTATTCTCCGGCATATCCCTTCATATTTACAATCGCATCAATGCCCACGGTATGCGCATCGGTACCGGTGCAGGCGGCGACAATGACAACTTTCTTCTTCAGTTCTGCTTTTATAAAGGCATTCACCTCTTCAAAACTCATCGCTTTGTGCTCTCGTTTTGGGATCTTAATGGCCGCATAGTTAACCGTATGGGTCGAGCGGCCGTAAACAACAAAAAAACTGAACCCTGCGCCCAGATCGGACATCTCCGTAACTGCCGGCGTCTCCAAACCCATCTTTAGCGCCAGCTGCCGGGCAGCTTCGCGGGCTTCGCCGCCTGCCGGAACAGGCAGAGTAAAGCTAAGCTGGATCGCACCATCATTCAGAGTATCACCGTATGCTTTTACCTTGCTGAGATCATGATTCATCAGCCGGTCCTCCCATCATCTTTTTTCGCGAAGCCTTGAAGGAATAACGCCGGGAAAGGATTGTAGTATTGTTCATCTTTCTCAACCACCCCATCCTTGCCTTTGCCGCCATCACGTCTGCGCTTGATATCAGCAAAGAACCCCCGTTCCAGGGCCTCCTCCAGGCCGATCTCTTCAATCTCCTGCAGCAAGGCGCAGGCCTGATCGAGCAATGCAGCAGCACGGGCCTGGATGCGGCCTTGTTCCTTGAAGATTATCTCCTCTCCAAGATGGCGGGCGTTGTTAAAGATATAGCCTGCATTTTTAATGGCCAGGTAACGGTCACTTATAAAGGGCGTGTGGATGGCTTCTGTGGGCATCCCCAGAAGCTGGATCCCCTGCCCGGTAAGTATGGATACGAGGTTGAACATCCCGTTAATCAGGTACGTGGAGAAGATATCACCCGTCACATGCTTCGTCGGAGGCATATATTTCAAAGGTGAGTTGGGGAAAAGCTCCCGGCAGAGCTGCGCCTGGGCAATCTCCATCAGCAGTCCGTCTTCGAGTGCCGGGTCAATCTCAAAAGCATGCCCCAGCCCCATCTGGGCCTCTGTCAGTCCCGAACGCAAGGCCAGCTGTTCGTTCATAAACTGCGACGCAATTACAGTATAACCCTTCTCATAAGCATCGGAAGTAGTCAGATAATTATCTTCGCCTGTATTGATGGTGATCCCGGCAAAACCGTTGATCATGCGCGAAAAATGCTGGTCGATGAGGGTGCGCCGCATATTGATGTCGCGAAAAAGGATGCCGTACATGGCATCATTGAGCATCATATCGAGCCGCTCCAGCGCCCCCATGACCGCAATTTCCGGCATGCAGAGGCCCGAACAGTAGTTCACCAGGCGGATATAGCGGCCGGTCTCCTCAATGGCTTCATCCAGAGAACGGCGGACTATACGAAAATTCTCCTGGGTAGCATAGGTCCCGCCGAACCCCTCGGTGGTGGGGCCGTAAGGGACATAATCGAGCAAACTCTGTCCCGTGTGACGGATTACGGCAATGATATCGGCGCCCTGCAGCGCCGCCGCCTTTGCCTGGACGGCGTCCTCATAAATATTACCAGTCGCCACAATGACGTAAAGCAGCGGTTGCCGGTCCGGCGCCGCGGCGGCCATCATCTGTTCCCGTTCCCGCCTGCGAAGAGCAATCTTTGACGCAGCCTCAGCCGCCAGGCGATCACCCGGCTCACGCCATTTTTCCTCCGTCATTGCCGGAATGGAGGTAACGTTGAGGCGGCCCTCTGCAACCGCTACAGCAATCTCCTCTACGCTCTGCCCGGTAGCAATGATGGCTCTCGCCATCCAGGGCAGCAGTCCGTAACGGAGAAGTCCATTCTCATGCAGCTTCTCCACCAGCACATTGGGCAGCGGTACTCCGGCGGCATCAACTCCATCCACACCAAGAAGCCGCGCTGTGGCGCGTTCTATTGTTGTAGTAGTGTAACGGCTGATCCAGCTGTGCAACTTACCGGCAATGCGGGCCGCTGTTTCCCTGGCCCCATCAATAGTCGCCTGATCGAGGTTCAGTTTGCTTTCCATTAAGCAGTCCTCCTCCGATATAATTCAAATTCGGAACAGATCACGCAGTAACAGCGCTCCCTTCGAGAACAAGGTCAAAAACAGGCCTGGGAGCCAGCGCTGCTGTAAGTTTTCTTAAAAAATTACGGGGTTCATAGCCCGGTCCTGTAGGATCAGTGGGGTTGACGGTAACAGCCAGCAGTTTGATGGGCTGCAAAACCTCAATCTTGCCGCCGCGCTGCAGATAACGGCGGTACACTCCCGATGTAACAAAAATTTTAGTGGCATCGCGGATGAGCACCGCGGGCGGAGGCAGCGACAGCTTGCTGAGCTCCAGCAGCATCTGATCAACGAGAGCGCCGCCCAGGGCTACTGCTGCGGTAGACTGGCGGTAACGCCGCTGCAACTGCGCCTTGACCAGGAGCGGAATGGGGGCATGCAGAATTTCCGCCTCCCAGGTTCCCTCAATGTTGCGCAAAAGGGCGGCCTCGCCGCGGTTCAGTCCTTCCTGCGCCGCTTCGAGCAGCATGCTGTTCTCCACAACAGGGGTCTCCAGTATGTCGCATCGAAAAGTCGTTTTCCCGATGACATCATCAAGCAGCGGTCCAACAGGGGCTCCGGTAGCAAGGATGGTTGCGCCGGTGACAAAGGGTGAAGCCGAGGCGATCCGGTTTATGGCGCCATCCACAAGAATCTGACCGGCGCCATGTTCTTTCAGCTGATCCATCAGCGCCCGCAGTGCCGCAGCGCTGCCCGGCCCTGCCAGCTCGATCAAACCGGCTTCCTTCACCCGGCCGATATATACTTCCCCCATGGGAGTGGCTAAAGAGGTCCTTGAGAGCAAATCCAGCTTCGCCTCCGCCGCTTCAAAGCAGGCCGCAGCAGTTGCCACAACAGCACCGGCAGGCGCGTAAATGCGCGGTTTTTCACGCAGGGTTAAACGATCAACACGCTCACCGTCATAACCGGCAGAAATAAGCCCAAGTATGGTCCCGCAGCCGGCAAAACTGTTAATCAGATAATTCAGAGTGACCGTTTTCCCCACATTTTTGGTCATCCCAATGATGGCCAGCTCCGCGACTCCGGCAAGACGAACCAGCTGAAAAAGGCCAGGCATCATCTTTCACCTTTTTTGTCTTCATAATGGTAAGGAACGTTCCTGCATTTACCCGTTCACCCAAAGAGCGTCAGCCAAAAAAAGATGAAAAAACGGTGGTGAAACCCTTGAGTTCAGCACCTTGTCTGTAAACTATGTTAAACGTTAGTGGGATGAGTGCTTCGGCAGTAACAAATTATTTTGCGATGACCGATATTGCTTCGGGTTTCGCCACCGCGCCACAGTAGAGCCATATTGATTATATAGAATAATCACAGGGCCGATCATCATCATGTAGGGCTAAAAATTTTGGCAAAATCCTATACATCATGTACAAGAAGCAGGGAAAGAGCGATCGTTTCGTGAATATTCTCAATAAATATTTCGCAGGCAGGTGAGAGAAATGCATTTTTCCGTAGGTGACGCTTTGCAACTGGATGTTTTGCACACCTGCAAAGTGCTGACAGGCCCTGCGGGGCTGCAAAACAATATTCGCTGGGTAAATATCATTGAGATATTAGATGATCTCCGGCATATTGAAGCAGGAGAATTTCTGATCACCACGGCCTATGATCTGAATATGGAAAACGAAGCCCGTCAGCGGGAGCTTATCGATCACTTCACTAAAAAAGGGCTGGCGGCGCTGGCTATACAAACCGGCCATTATATCCAGGAGATTCCGCCTTTTTTTATAAAACTGGCTGCTGAACATGGTATCCCTGTCATTGAAATACCTTTTGAAACAAGTTTTAAAGAGCTGACCCGGGGGCTGCTGGGGGAGTTGATGCGGCGCAACCATTTTCTGGATGACGCAGAAAATGATGACGAAAGCAATCGCTTAAAGGCTACTATTCGCAGAAGTCGTGAACTGCTGAGCCGCCTTAAAAGAGGCGAAAACCCTGATAACTTTAAAGAAGAGCTGTCGGAGATGCACATTTCGCCTGACGCAGCTTTCTATGTCATAACAATCAAAGCACTCCCGCTTGATCCTGTAGAGATCATAGAGGAGAGGCCGGCTGAGCCCTTTCTTCTGGAACCCGGTTTGATCCATCTTCTGATCCAGCATAAACTCCCTTTCCTGGCCGGACCTTTGGACGGCAGTTACCTCCTTTTGCTTCAAACAGGTAAACAGCCGCCGGGACAACTCCTCCCCATCGCTCGCCGGATACTGAACGAATTAAAGCTATTCTTCCCGCAGTTCAGATTTATTGCAGGCGCAGGAAGCGTCCGGAACAATTTGGCGACTGCCGGAAGCGCCATGGATGAAGCCAGAAAAGCAATGCATATTGCCGAACTCGGCCTCATCGATGCGGATGAGCTATTAACCTACGATGACCTGGGAATTTATAAAATCCTTCCGGAGATTCAAAACAGCGAGCCGTTAAAATCAATTTTTCAAGAGACTGTATCGCCCCTGCTGGCTTATGACCGGCGAACTGGAGGAGAACTAATGCAAACATTGCGGGCTTACCTTAACTATCTCAATATCAGCCGTTCTTCCCGAGAACTATTCATCCACCGTCATACAATGAAATACCGTCTTAATCAGATCGAGGAGCTCACAGAAATGCCCCTGGAGGTACCGGGCAATGTTTTCAAGCTGCACCTCGGACTCTTAATCTTCGACTACCTGCACGCACGGGGCGTTCTCTGAAACGCTTTAAAATATCAATACCTGACCGCATATCTTTTCCTTGTAAAGCACAGAGGGCTATGGAAATGACAGACCGAGCCGCAATTGGGCCTTCCTGAAGACAGATGATGATAACTATTCTGTCGCTTCCTTTTCCCAGCCGGCTTTTTCGGCAGTGGTACAAGCCTCAAAGACAGCGTCGCCATGCCCGGGAGCTTTGATCTCAAAAATGGCTGCCTT
>CAZQEV010000019.1:0-1126 GCA_964592135.1 uncultured Syntrophomonadaceae bacterium | reverse complement strand
CCTCAAAGACAGCGTCGCCATGCCCGGGAGCTTTGATCTCAAAAATGGCTGCCTTGACCTACTCGAACGCGAAGCGGTACCGGGTGAGACCCAGTTCATCCCGCATCACCAGCATCTCCTCCTGCAGCTTGCCGCCCACAGGAACCCCTTTCTCTTTCCTCTCCAACCAGGCCATGTGCTCTTTTTCCCCGGCGGTGTATATTTTATCCTGGCCCGGAGCTTTCTTTGAAGCACGCAGTTCGCGTAAAATTTCGCCTGCTGCCTTTTTAAAAGAATCCAGGCCGGTAAAAGCCTCTATATCAACTGCCATGAAAAAATGACCAAGCCGGTAGGGGACCTTATGCCCCCCAGGATCAAAGCCCGTCAGTCCTTTGAGAAAGGCTCCTCCCTGCAAAGCAGCGGAGAGTATTTCAACAACGGTAGCATAACCGTACCCCTTGTACCCGGCATTTTCTTCACCAATACCGCCCAGAGGAGCCAAAGCCGCTGTCCCATTGACCAGATCGATAAGAATTTGCTGCGAGTCGGTCATGCTCTTTCCCTGCTCATCGATTACCCAGCCCCGGGGAACCGCTTTGCCGGCGCGGGCATACACTTCAATTTTGCCGCGCTGTGTTACCGACGTGGCACAGTCAAGAAGAAAGGGGAAAGATTCATCGGTGGGGAAGCCGAAAGTAAGCGGGTTTGTACCCAGCATGTTTTCCACTCCAAAGGTGGGCGCAATGGAGGGCCGGGCATTGCTGCCGACCATGCCGATCATCCCTCCAGAGGTGGCCATTCTCAGGTAATAACCGCAGATGCCGAAATGCGTGGAATTGCGCACCGCAACCATTCCCATCCCACAGCGGCGCGCTTTAGCCATGGCCAGATCCATCGCTTTCTTCGCAATCACCTGCCCCATGCCACTGTTTCCGTCAACAACCGCCGTAGCGGGACCTTCCCTGACCGTCTCGAAATCGGTCACCGGAAACTGGATCCCCTCCTTGATCCGATCATAGTAGATCGTCTTCAGGCGTCCGATACCGTGCGAATCGATACCCCACTTGTCGGCTGTAATGAGCACATCGGCACAAATATCAGCTTCTTCCTCCGGCACACCGCACCCTTTAAAAACATCAGCCATAAA
>CAZQEV010000018.1:10184-18875 GCA_964592135.1 uncultured Syntrophomonadaceae bacterium | reverse complement strand
ATATGTACATACGAATCTTATCGCAAAAAATTGGAGAAGACTGGCCCGGTTTTACATTGATGTTTTTGGTTGTAAGCTGCAGTCCCCGGAGCGCGACCTTTCAGGAGAATGGGTAGATCGATTAACGAACATCAATGGTGTCAGGATCAGGGGAGGACATCTGATTCTGCCCGGATATGTTCAGGGGCCGACGCTGGAAATATTCGAGTACGATCCTGGACTTGATCGCACAAATTCCGGTGTTAACCGGCAGGGGTACGGTCATATCGCTTTTCATGTCGATGAAGTAGAAGAAGTCGCCCGGCAACTGGTGGAGCATGGCGGCAAAATTTTGGGCGAAATCATCCGCCGGAACTGCGAGGGTATTGGTTTTTTAATAGCCTTTTACGCGCAAGATCCCGAAGGAAACTTCGTAGAAGTGCAAAACTGGAAAAAATGTTGAGCGATCCGATTTTCACTGGAAAGGGGAGGGGTAATTATGAAAGTCATTGACTTATCAACGCCTTTGTACACAGGCATGGATGTTTATCCGGGAGATCCTGAGGTTGGAATCGAAGTGGTGCATTCATATGAAAGGGAAACATGGTTGCTCAGGCGTCTCCACCTGGGCAGCCATACGGGGACTCATGTCGATGCCTTTTCCCACATGCATGAAGGTAGGGAGACGTTGGACGACATACCCATCGAAAGGTTTTTTGGCAAAGCTCAAGTGGTTGAATCAGGCACAGGGTGGCCAAGGGGGGTAGGTCTATTTTTTATAGAAGAAACAGGCATGGAACAGTTCGAGAGAATAGTCGATGCGGATCCCGGATTCACAGGTGGAAATATAACGGAGGATTTGGAAAGGGCTCTTTTGGGCAAAGGAATTATTACCTATACCGGACTGGTTAATTTGGAACTCATCCCCCAAGGGGAGACCTTTATGTTTTATGGATTGCCCTTGAAAATTAGATCGGGCGACGGTTCGCCGGTCAGGGCTATTGCGCAGATCAGCCGCTAGCCGGCCCGGGATCTATTCCGGTAATATTGCTGTCCCTGTTCATGCAGGGCTTTTTTTTGTGTTCAGTTCAAGGCGTTCCTTATCCGGGATTGTTGTCCATCCCCTTAAGGTTGTATTTCCCTACCCCGGTGCATAAATTTAAATACTGTCCTTAACTTTGCAAAAAGGAGATGTCCGGATCATGCCTCGAAAAAAAAAGAAAGGCGGTTTCAAAGAAGTAATCGCCGATTTTTTCGAACTTCCCCATGAAGTTATCCTCGATCTTCCCCGTATTACCCTGGTGGGCAACGTTCAACTTTACATTGAAAACCACCGCGGTGTCATTGCCTACGATGAAAACCAGGTCCGGCTCTCGGTCAAAAACGGCGAAATCATTGTCCGCGGAGAGAGGCTGCAGATCAAAAATCTGCTTGAAGAAGAGCTTCTGATCAAAGGATTGATCGGTGGGCTGACTTACGAAATATAGCTTCGGTATAGGAGGAAAAGCCGGTGTTTATAATAAGATGGTGGCGGTTTTTCCAGGGGTTCGTGGTGATCTCACTTGCGGGCCGGGGTGTGGAGAGGCTGCTGAACATGGCCGTGGCGCGCGGCATCGGTTTCTGGGACTTGCAGAAGCAGGAGGAAGTGGCGCATCTCTCATTGAGCCTGGCCTCCTTCAGATCGCTGCGTCCTCTGGTCCGGAAGACGCGCTGTCGCCTGCACATTCGTCGCAAGGTCGGGCTTCCCTTTATTAAATACCGGCTGCGCCGCCGCTGGGGACTGGCGGTGGGGGCGTTTTTCTTCATTGCAGTGCTCTATGTGGCCACATCCGTGGTCTGGGATGTCCGGGTCAGCGGGACCAGGCACCTTCAAAAGGCCGAAGTGCTGGCTCTGGCCGAACAGCTGGGAATACGCCCCGGGATCTGGAAATGGAGGTTGAACCTTTCCGAACTGGAAGAGGAACTGCCCCGGCGCCACAGTGCCATCGCCTGGGCGGGATTGCGGTTGCGCGGGATCCTGCTTGAAATCGAAATCGTAGAACATCTTCCCGGAGTCGTCGCTGACGATAGTCCTGCGGACCTGGTTGCATCCAAGGACGGGTTGATCGAAAGAATCGTGGTCATTGAGGGTAAGGCGGCGGTGGAGGCGGGCGATACTGTATCCAGAGGGGACTTGCTCATCGAGGGGATTACTGATCTTGAAGAGGGCATCCTGGATCCGGAGGAGCAGCAGGCCGGGGCGAAGGAGGTCCGGGCTAGAGGCAGGGTGGAGGCGCGGGTCTGGTACGAAGCCCGGGAACCTCTCAGGCGCGAGCGAACCTCCCTGGTCCTCACAGGGGCGTCGCGCAGCAGTCGTTTTCTCCGGTGGAAAGAGAGACAGTGGCGATTGTGGGGCCCGTCGGATAATCCCTATAGCTCCGCCCGGAAGGAGGTGAAGACTACTTGTTGGAGATGGAGGAATCTTTCTTTTCCCGTCGAAGTAATTACAATTACCTTTCTGGAGCAAAGGGTGGATCAAAAATCGGTATCCTATCATGAGGCGCTGCAGCAGGCACAAAAAGAAGCGCGCCAAAAATTGCAGGCTCAGGTTCCGGAAGGCATATCTTTGGCACAACTGTATTATCACGAGTATCTTGAAGATGATGTGGAGTGGGTTCGCGCAGTAGCCGAAACAAGGGAAGAGATCAGCACGGTGAAACTGCGCCTGCCCTGAATTTTTTAGAGGAGGTCGGGTTGCCTTTGGCGGACAAGGCTTTTAGCCGTACGATCATGCTGGAGAGCGGTGAGGAGGCGCTGCAGCTTTTTGGAAAGCATGATCGCCATTTTGATCTCATAGAGGACAACTTCAGCGTCCGCCTGCTGCCGAAGGATTTCGAACTGGTTATCGAAGGTTCAGAAGCAGAGGTAGAACCGCTTTACCAGATGTTCCAGGAGCTTTTACGCAGCATTCGACGGGGGCATTTTTTATCCAGCCGGGAATTCGAGTATGCGCTCAAGCTGACCCGCGAAGGTCATGTAAAAAGCGTGCGGGAGCTTTTCAGCGAACTTTTGCTCGTAACCCATCGGGGCAAACAGATCCGCCCCAAGACCATCGGGCAGAAGCGCTACCTTGAAGCAATGCGGCAGAAAGATATTGTTCTCTGCATCGGACCGGCGGGAACGGGTAAAACCTACCTGGCCCTGGCCATGGCTATTGACGCTCTCAAAAAGAAACAGGTCCAGCGGCTGATCCTGGCCCGCCCCGCTGTTGAGGCGGGGGAACACCTCGGCTTCTTGCCCGGTGATTTTCAGGAAAAGGTAGACCCATACCTGCGGCCGGTGTACGACGGGCTCTATGATCTGCTCGGGGTGGAGCTCTTTCAAAAATACCGCGATCGCGGTATAATTGAAGTGGCGCCCCTGGCATATATGCGGGGGCGCACCCTTGACGATTCCTTTGTTGTTCTTGACGAGGGGCAGAACGCCACTTCCGAACAGATGAAGATGTTTCTTACCAGGCTCGGCTTCGGATCAAAGGCGGTGGTGACGGGTGACATCACCCAGATCGATCTGCCCCGCGAGCGTGAATCGGGATTGGCCGAGGCCCAGCGCATCCTGGCTGCAGTGGAGGGAATCGCCCTGGTCTATCTGACTGAGAAAGATGTGGTCAGGCATCCGCTGGTGCAGAATATTATTAAGGCCTATGAGAAATATGAGGCCGGCAAGGTGACGGAAACATGAAAGTAAGTCCCGGGATAAAAGAGGCTGTGAGCGGTTTACTTCCGCCTAAATGGGATCAGCGAACCCAGAAGTTGACGCTGGTGGCGGTTGTATTCGCCGTGATCTACCTTATCCTGATTTTTGCCTGTATGCCTGCCAGAATTTATGTGGAGATTGATCGCCCCAGTCCCAGGACAATCTATGCGCCGCGCGATGCCATTGATGAATATACCACGGAACAGCTGCGCCAGGATGCCGCCGCTACGGTGCCCGAGGTATTTGACTACAATCCCGAAGTTGAAGAAGAAGCCCTGGCGGCAATCGCGGATTTTTTTGGCCGGGCTGCCGAAATCCGTGACAATGAAGACAGCTCCCTGGAGGAAAAAGCAGCAGCCCTGCAGACGCTTTTCGATGAAGAGATCTCTTCTTCAGCAGCCGAAGCGCTTTTTACCGATAGTATTGTCCTTGGGGATCTGGAAAACCGCCTTAAGGCTGTCCTGAACGAAATCTTTGATCAGGGGATCAAGGACAATGGCGTGGAGATTGCGCTGCGCCAGATCAGCCACGAGATAGACCTTTTTCCTTTCAGCGCCGGGCTGAAGCAGATGAGCGAATCTCTTGCCGCGCCGCTGCTGAAACCGAACATGATTGCCAACCCCGAGGCGACAGCCAGAAACCGCGAGACAGCCCGCATGGCGGTCGCTCCCGTGGTCCTGCAGCGCAACACCTTGATTATCAGCGAGGGTGAACTGGTCAGCGAAAAGCAGATGGCCCAGCTTGAAAGCCTGGGGCTGCTCCGGGGTAAACAGGCCGACCACTTCGGAATAATCGGTCTATTCTTGCTCTTGTCAATTATTTTTATCCTGACTGGTATTTATCTGTACAAATTTGTAAATAATGTTTATACGAACCTGAAGATGTTGATGCTGTTGGGCCTCGTTGTGATCATCACTCTTCTGGTGACAGTTTTGGCTGCTTATTTCTCAGGTTACTGGATCCCTGTGGCCATGGGAGTGATCCTGATCACTGTATTTTTCGGTTACCGCCTTGCTGTGCTGATGACCCTGGTTTTTGCTCTGCTGGCCGGTTTTGTGACCGGTGGTGAACTGAGCTATGTACTGGTTTCATTGACCGGCGGTCTGGCGGCGGTTTATGCTGTTTCCCGCGTAAGCCAGCGCAGTGACCTGGCCAGGGCGGGTCTTTATGTTGCCGGAACCAATGTGGCGACGATTTTGGCGCAGTTTATGTTTTTGGGTAATCTCGGTTTGGAAAGCGGGGTTTTCAAAGAGCTCGGCTATGCTCTGGCTGCCGGCACCGGCAGCGGCTTCATATCATCGATCATCGCTATCGGGCTGCTCCCTTACCTGGAAAGTGCTTTTGGCGTGACCACATCGATTACCCTGCTGGAGCTCTCCAATCCCAACCATCCCCTGCTGCGGCAGCTCCAGACAAAAGCTCCGGGTACCTACTACCACAGCATGATGGTCTGCAACCTGGCCGAAGCCGCCGCCGAGGCAGTCGATGCGGACCCCCTGCTCACCCGGGTTGGCGCTTACTATCATGATATCGGCAAGCTGAAGCGGCCCTACTTTTTTACGGAGAATCAGCTCTCGGGGCAGAACCCCCATGATAAGCTCTCTCCGAACCTGAGCGCCATGATCATTCGCCTCCATGTCAAGGATGGTGTTGAGCTGGCCCGCAAATACCGGCTGCCTACCGTGATTGAGGAGATCATTCAGCAGCATCACGGGACAGGTTTGATCTCATATTTTTACCAGCAAGCCCTGGAAAGCAGCGGTGATGAAGAACAGGTTCCTGATGAAAAATTCCGCTACGAAGGACCACTGCCGCAGACAAAGGAAGCTGCGATCATCATGCTTGCCGATTCTGTTGAAGCCGGGGTTCGCTCGCTCTCCAAACCTGCCGCCAATCGGGTTGAAGGCCTGATCCGGCGGATGATCAAGGAGAGATTGAACAGCGGTCAGATGGATGAGAGTGATCTGACATTAAAAGAGCTTGATCAGATCGGGGACGCTTTTGTCAAGATCATGGCGGGCATCTATCACAGCCGGGTTGAGTATCCGGAAAAGGATTTAAGAGCGGAGATCGAAAGGAGCGCTCTCCGGTGAGCGTTTCTATACACCGGACCGGTGGTGAGGAGCTGCCCGAAACGTTGAGAGCTAAGCTCATCGCCGCCGCGCAGATTTTGTTAAATGAACATCACCTGGAACAGGGTGATGTGGCCATTGTCCTGACGGATGATGCCATGCTGCTGGATTTGAACCGGCGCTACCTCGATCTCGATTATCCCACAGATGTGCTCTCTTTTCCCATGCTTGAGCCAGGTGCTGCCAGGGAGGAGACCGCGCCGGGGGATTACGAGGTATTGGTTGGTGATATCTATATCTCTCTTCAGCGGGCGCGTGAACAGGCCGGCGCTGCCGGCCACTCCTGGGAGCGGGAAGTGCTGATTCTGGCAATTCACGGCCTCCTGCATCTGTTGGGTTATGACCACGACGGCGGCGCTGCCGCTGAGGCAATGCAGCAGAAGGAGGTTGAAATTCTCGATCTTGCGGAGCAGCTCGCAGGATGAGAAGGTCGACACAATGGAACGTCTAATTCGCAGTTTCCGGGATGCCTTTGCCGGTCTGGCATACTGCTTTGCGACGCAGCGAAATATGGTCATCCATGCTGTTGCCGGAGCAGCGGTTCTTCTATTGTCCTACCTGCTTAATCTCGAGGGGTGGGAGCTCTTTTTTATTCTGACAGCCGTATTTGGCGTTATTATCGTCGAGTCGATCAACACAGCTATCGAAAAAACCGTAGATCTGGCGACAAAAGAGCAACAGAGGCTGGCGCATATCGCCAAAGATGTGGCTGCCGGTGCGGTATTGCTTACTACTTTTTACGCCATCCTGACCGGGGTTCTGATCCTGGGACCGCATTTGTGGGGGGTCCTCCAAAAATTAAGCAGTTTTTAACAATCTTCACAATTTAATAATAGGAGTTTTCTGGATCTCCCTATAAATAAATAGATAAAAGCACAATTGGGGGTATGTTTTGTCCGTGGAATTCTTCAGCGAGGATTATTACAAAAAATATTTGGTGTGGGCGCTGTTGTTCCTCCTGGTTGTAAACACGATCCTGGTTGGCGGGGTCTACCATTTGTTCCGCTCGACTTTTCCGACCACAGCTGCCAGGTACAACTCCAAGCAGGAAGTGGCGCGTGATCTGGCGGCCTATCATTTTCGCCTTGCCGAAGAGTTTGGCGTGCTGGAGCGGGATGAGGTGAAGAAGGCCCTTGCAGGCTTCAATTATGATATTGAGGTCTCCAATGCCGATGAATTGACAAAAGTGATCCTGGAGCAGGGGCGCAAGCTGCGGGAAACCATCCTTCGCGAGGCGGACTTGATGATTACAGATCAAATCCTTGCCACGATAAATTCAGATGAGCAGATGTGGAAGACTGGAGAGACCGTGCATTTTTCGCTTCGTTTTTCTGAAGATGAGATTTTCACCATTCCCGGCAATGCTCTATCCGATGATGTGATTACAGAGATCAAGGAATTCATCCCCCGCGACCATTTCACCACAAAGCGGCTTGAAATAGAGATCACTGAAGGCAAAGCCCGCCTTGCTCCTTTCAACCCTGAAGAGCAGCTGGAAACGCTCAATGAGGAGCTCCGTGCCGCCGGACTGAAAATGCATGATTTAAAGGTCGAGACGGGCCTGGCGGAGATGACCGGAGAGGGAGTTACAGTGAAACTTTACGATGAATTCGGGGCAACCAATTCCAGCTCCATCATTCACGATACCGATATCCGGGATGTGATCAACGAGCTTTTTGGCTCGGGGGCGAGAGGGATCAGCCTGGGCGGCCAGCGTCTCATTGTCACCTCGGCGGTTCGCTGCAGCGGTTCTCTGATTAAAGTAAATGACAGGTTGATCACGGTCAATCCCGTCGTCATCCAGGCAGTGGGCGATCCCGACCTGCTGACGAGCGGCCTCGACATCATCAGAAACAACATGGAGCTAAACAGGGGGGTCCGCTTTGTGATCGAGCGCGAACCGCTGCTGAAGCTGCCGGCATATTCACGGATTGGAGAATAAAGCAGAGAGACAGGGGACAGATCATAATGGACAGATCAACTTTGCTGGCTATTGCTGCTGCGGCCCGAACAAGGGCTTACGCGCCTTATTCCCGTTTTGCCGTCGGTTCAGCCCTGCTCACCGCCGGAGGAGATGTCTGCACAGGAGCCAACATTGAAAATGCCTCCTTTGGGCTTTCTGTATGCGCGGAACGGGTGGCTCTCTGGAACGCCTGCCAGGCCGGCCATCGATCTTTCAGCCGCCTGGCTGTGGTGGCCGACTGTTCACCTCCTCCCCCGCCCTGCGGCGCCTGCCGCCAGGTGATTCTGGAGCTGGCCGGGGATATCGAGGTGATCATGGGCAATCTGCAGGGTGATCTTCTCTGCCGGCGACTGAGCGAACTGCTGCCCGAACCTTTCAGCAGCGATCAACTGGGACAGGCCGCTGCAGAGGCCCCGGGCCCCGCTTTCGCGGAGGATCTCTGGAGGCTGCCGCTGACTCTGCGGCCAATAGGGCGGGTGCACAGCGATTTTCGAGAGCCTTCGGATGTGGCAGGTAATTACAAAACAGCTGTTTCAGAGATTCATCTTGATCCCTACCTTGAAGAGGGTCTTTACCGGATGGAGGAGGAATTGAGGATCATTGTTGTCGGCTACCTGCATCGCTCAGAAGGCTTTAAGCTTAAAGGTGAGCGCCGCGGCCGGGCCGGTGAAATATACGGTCTTTTTGCCAGCCGCACGCCTTACCGGCCCAACCCCATCTCCATGACTGAGGTAGAACTGCTCGGGCGCCGCGGCCCGGTTTTAGCGGTGCGCGGCCTTGATCTCATTGACGGAACCCCGGTTCTCGACCTGAAAACAGTCATACCCTAGCCCTGGGGACGGGGTACCTGTCTAGTACTAGTCAGGGTAGACTATCTGATGG
>CAZQEV010000018.1:8117-10084 GCA_964592135.1 uncultured Syntrophomonadaceae bacterium | reverse complement strand
TAGCCCTGGGGACGGGGTACCTGTCTAGTACTAGTCAGGGTAGACTATCTGATGGCAGGAGTTGACATCGAATGCACCGCTCAGGATTTGTAGCTCTTGTAGGGAGACCCAACGTAGGGAAGTCAACCCTGCTCAATGCGATCATCGGAGAAAAAGTTGCCATTGTCTCCCCGAAACCGCAGACTACACGCACAGCCATCCGCGCCATCCTCACTCGTGACGAATCGCAGCTGATCTTTATCGATACTCCCGGTCTGCATCGCCCCAGGCACCAGCTGGGCAGCGCCATGATCCGGGCGGCACGGGCGGCGCTTCGCGAGGCCGACCTCGCCTGTTTTATCGTCGAAGCCCATTGTAAGCCCGGCCCCGGCGACCGCTACATTGCCGCTTCGCTTCAAAAGGCCGGCGGACCGGTTTTCCTGGTCATAAATAAAACCGACCTGGCTTCCCCTGAACAGCTTGCTGCCAACAGTGTCCTTTACCGGGATCTCTTTCCCTTTTTTGACGTTTTTCCCCTCTCTGCACTGCGCAAAGAAGGTTACCAACCGCTGCTGGATGCCATTGCCGTCCGGATGCCTCCAGGACCGCGCTACTATCCCCCGGAGATGATTACCGACCAGCCGGAGCGCTTCATTGCGGCTGAAATCATCAGAGAGAAGATCATTCATCTGACGCGGGAAGAGATTCCTCACGCCATCGCCGTTGTCATTGAGGAGATTGCTCCCCGGCAGGGCAGGGATCTTCTCGATCTGCGCGCTGAGATCTTTGTGGAGCGCGACTCGCAGGCGGGGATCATTATCGGCAAAGGTGGCCGCCTGTTAAAGGAGGCCGGCAGCGCCGCCCGGCGTGAAATTGAAGCGCTGTTCGGGCGGCAGGTTTATCTTGATCTGAGGGTCAAGGTTAAGCGTGACTGGCGGAATCGCGAGCGGATGCTGCGTGAATTCGGCTACAAAGAGCCCTAGACAGGGGGAGGGATACCGCTGTCTCAGCGTACTTACAAAACGGAGGCCCTTATTCTCTCCAGCCGCCCTCTTGGGGAAGCCGATCGGCTCATCGATCTGCTAACCTGGGAAAAAGGGAAGATCACCGCAGTTGCCCGCGGCGCCCGCAAAGTCAAAAGCCGGCTGGCTGCAGGAGTGGATCTTTTCACGTACGGCTATTACCAGCTTCACCGGGGCCGCAGCCTTGATCTCATTACCGGGCAGGAAGTAAAGGATCATTTCACAGCCTTTCGCGAGGATGCCTCGCTTTACCCGTACGGCCTCTTTCTTGCCGAGCTCACCAGCCGCCTTGTCGGCAGCGAGGAGCCCGCCCCGGAGCCCTGCTCATTGCTTCTGAAGGGATGGCGCCTGCTCTGTGACGGCGCTCTGCCCGACCGGATGCTATTTTGCCGTGCTTATGAGTTGAAGCTGATGGATCTAACCGGCTTCTGTCCTTACCTTGAGGGCTGTTTGCTCTGCGGCGCGCCGGAGGCTCTCTATTTCAGCCCCCGCCAGGGCGGTCTGCTCTGCCGCAACTGTGCCGGCGGCGATGCCGTGAAGCTGGGCGCCGGGACGGTGGCCCTGGCGCGGCGGCTCCTCGATGCTCCCCTGGAGAGGGTTAAGGTGCTTCGTCCGCACATACACCAGCTGCGCGAGCTGGCCGGCGTAGCGGCGGCATTCCGCCGTCATCACCACGGGATAGGTGAACTGCGCTCACTTCAGCTGATCCGTTTGCTGAACCCCGGAGATTAAATTTTGCCCCGGCCATGACAGCGGCTGGAACATATCCCCCTTTGCAGTCGTGGATAAAAGTAGTCCTCAATCGTTAAACTAGGGCAAAGGGGGCTTAAGGGGATGCAGATTCCGCTAGAGGTTATCGACAGGCTTCGTGAACGCTCCGGAATTGGCTATCGTGAAGCGAAAGACATTCTCGGACAGGTGGACGGCGACCTTGTCGAAGCGCTGATCTACATCGAAGAGAGAGGC
>CAZQEV010000018.1:0-8017 GCA_964592135.1 uncultured Syntrophomonadaceae bacterium | reverse complement strand
CAACATCCTTTCAGACTGGGGTCGGGATATTTTTCTGCAGCTGCGCCGGTTTGTCGCCGGACTGCATCGGGCAAGACTTCGCGTTAAAGTCAGGGATAACACCCTGGTGGAGCTGCCGGCGTCCTACGGCGCTTTGGCCGCTGCATTTTTCCCGAAGATCGCCGCACTGGGTCTCATGGGAGTGCTTTTCACCGCAGGATCGATTGAAATAGAAGGCGGTAACGGCAGCGTTTCAGAGGACGATGAACAGCGGGAGTAGCGGAAGTAAGAAAATGTTGACAAAAAAGCGAGCTCTGGTTTAGGATTGGATCAGCATAACAAAAAGGCGTGATGATGGAAAGGAGTAGCCGGTGCAGGTTGCTTCGTAGCGAGCCGGGGATGGTGCAAGCCCGGCAGGACTCCCGGCGAAAGGCATTCCGGAGTGTGTCTTCGATCAAGGGGGTTCACCGACGGGGTGAACCAAGTAGGGTGGAACCGCGGGAGCAGATCTCCCGTCCCTAGGGGACTGGAGGTTTTTCTTTATCCGGGAAAGGAGACGGATCGAGTGATGGATCTACAAACAATTATTTACAGGCTCCAGTCGTACTGGGCTGGGAAAGGCTGTCTCATCTGGCAGCCCTACGATATCGAGAAGGGAGCCGGGACAATGAATCCAGCTACATTTTTGAGGGCTCTTGGTCCCGAGCCCTGGGCGGCGGCTTATGTGGAGCCTTCACGCCGTCCTACTGACGGGCGTTACGGTAAAAACCCCAACAGGCTTTACCAGCACCTCCAGTACCAGGTGCTGATCAAACCGGCGCCTGCAGAAATCCAGGATCTTTACCTGGAAAGCCTGGCCTCCCTGGAGCTGGCGCCGCTGCACCATGACATCCGCTTTGTTGAAGACAACTGGGAGTCGCCCACGCTGGGCGCCTGGGGTCTGGGCTGGGAGGTCTGGCTTGATGGGATGGAGATCACCCAGTTCACCTATTTTCAGCAGGTCGGTGGAACCGATGTGATGAAGGTTCCGGTGGAGCTGACCTACGGGCTCGAGCGCATCGCCATGTATATCCAGGATCGGGATAATGTTTTTGATCTGAGCTGGAACGAGCAGATCCGCTACGGCGACCTTTTCCAGAAAGCCGAATATGAACATTCCGCCTACAGTTTTGAGGAGGCGGATAGGGAGCTTCTTTTCCAGCTTTTTGATCTCTATGAATCCGAGGCGGGGCGGCTTTTGAAATCCGGCCTGGTCCTGCCCGCTTATGACTACATTTTGAAATGTTCGCATACATTTAATCTGTTGGAGGCTCGCGGTGCGATCAGCGTTACCGAGAGAACGGGATATATCGGGCGGGTCCGCCACCTGTCACGTGAATGCGCCGGGGCTTATCTGAAGCAGCGCGAGAAGGCGGGCTTTCCGCTGTCCGCTTCGCAGGAGGAGGCCTGAGCGATGGATACAATGGGGAAAGAAGATCTGCTTTTGGAAATCGGGTGCGAGGAGCTTCCCTCACGTTTTATTCCCGGTGCGCTGGCACAACTGGAGGAGGGAGCGGCGCTGCTTCTAAAAGAGCATCGCCTCAGTTTTGAGGGAAGCAAAAGCTGGGCTACTCCCCGCCGGCTGGTGCTGCTGATCAGCGGGCTTGCCGTCCGCCAGTCGGACTTACAGCAGAAGGTAAAAGGACCTGCCGTGGAGCGAGCCTATGATACCGCCGGCGCGCCTACCGGGGCGCTGCTGGGCTTTGCCCGCAACCAGGGGCTTCCCCCGGAAAAACTGATCACAGAGACGGTCAAGGGTACTGACTTTATTTTTGCGGTGAAGGAACTCCGGGGTAAGGCAGCGGAGGATTTGCTGCCCGACATACTGGTGCAGCTGCTCAGGCGGATCAGCTTTGCCCGGCCCATGTACTGGGAAAGCAAGGAGAATCGCTTTGCCCGTCCCATTCGCTGGCTGCTGGCGCTTTACGGCGACAGACCACTTGGGTTTACCTTTGCGGGTGTTGTCTCGGGCTGCAGCACATGGGGGCACCGCTTTCTCTCCCCCGGCCCTTTCACCGTGGATTGCACCGCCGCTTACTTTCGCTGTCTAGAAGAAAACCACGTTTTGCTCGATCAGGAGCAGCGGCGTACCGCTATCCGGCAGCAGCTCATCGAGCAGGCCGATGCCCTGGGCGGACGTCCGCTCATCGATGCAGACCTCCTTGAGGAGGTCACTTTCCTGGTGGAATATCCGGTGGCTGTGAGCGGTTCCTTTAGCCGCGATTATCTTGAGCTGCCCCGGGAGGTGCTGATCACGACGATGCAGGTTCACCAGCGCTACTTTCCCCTGGTGGAAAAAGAAGATGGAACCCTGCTGCCCTATTTTATAGGGATCAGCAACAATCGTTTTCATGAAAATATCAGGCGGGGCTACGAAAAAGTGCTCGGCGCCCGCCTTGCAGATGCTCGTTTCTTTTACGAAGAGGACCTCAAAGAACCGCTGAGTGCGCATGCAGCGCGGCTTTCAGGGGTCGTTTTCCAGGAGGAGCTGGGCAGCCTGGCGCAAAAACAGGAGCGGCTTGTTAAACTCATCGATAAACTCGGGGGCCGCCTCGGTCTGTCTGAGAAGCAGATGGGGAAAGCGAAACGTGCCGCGGAACTTTGCAAGGCAGACCTGGTCACCAGCATGGTTCGCGAGTTCCCGGAGTTGCAGGGAGTCATGGGGCGCGAGTATGCGGCGCTCAGTGGAGAGGCTCCCGAAACCGCCGGAGCCATCTATGAACACTACCTGCCGCGTCATGCCGGGGGTAATATACCCATAAGCATTGAGGGGGCTATGCTGTCACTGGCCGACCGCGCCGACACCCTGAGCGGCTGCTTTGCCATCGGTCTGCAGCCCACTGGATCGGAGGATCCCTATGCCCTGCGGCGCCAGGCACAGGGCATTATCACGATCCTGCTGGAGCATGAATTCGACCTTGTGCCGGCAGAGCTGCTTGAGGGGGCGCTGCGGCAGCACGGTGAAGCGCTTTCTCTTTCATCTCAGCGTCTCGCCACGCTGCGCGGCGCTCTGCATGAATTCATGATGCAGCGGCTCCGCTTTGCCCTGCAGGGGAAAGGGCTCAGTTACGATGTTATTGAAGCGGTCCTGGCTGTTCCCTATCGCACTCTGGCCGAACTCTGCCGGAGAGCCTCCACCCTGGAACAGCAGCTGCGCACATCCGCGATCAGAGATCTCAGCGCCGCATATACGCGCACGGCGAACCTGGTCCGCCAGGTTAAAGGCGGCGCTGTGGAGCGGGCTCTTCTCGCGGAGCCCGCTGAAAAAGAGCTCTACCTGCGCCTCCTGGAGGCTGCACCCGGAGTGGAGCAGGCGCTGCATCAGCAGCACTATAGCGCCTGTCTCGAGCAGCTTGCCTCGCTAAAGGGACCGGTGGACCTCTTTTTTGACCAGGTGCTGGTCATGGCTGAAGATGAAAAGCTGCGCCGGAACCGGCTTAACCTGCTGGCGGCGGTGAAGGGGCTTTTTAACCGCTTTGCCGACTTTGCTCTGCTGCAGTTGGGAGAATAAATCAACAGGCGGCAGGAGATCAATCGTCCATATAGTATATACTATTTATTTATATTCTTTGAAACAGGCTTGCCCTGAGTTGGTTTTAGGAGGTGGAGAGCATAGATTTAAGCCAGAGGCAGAAAAAAATCCTGGAGATTGTCAAAACATCCGGCCCCATATCCGGAGAGGAGATCGCCTCTCGCCTGAATGTCTCCCGTGCCGCTCTGCGCCCCTGCCTGGCAATTCTGACCATGTCCGGTCTTCTTGAGGCGCGACCGCGGGTGGGCTATACCTATGCCGGCAAAGATGCCAAAAACCTTTTTGCCGACTACCTGAAGCGTTTCACCGTTGGCGAGGTCAAGGCTGTTCCCGCCGTGGTGCGGGAGGAGACCTCGGTCTACGATGCTATTGTAACTCTCTTCGTGGAAGATGTGGGCACACTATTTGTGATTGATGAAGAAGGATATCTGCAGGGCGTTCTCTCGCGCAAAGACCTGCTGAAAACTGCAATTGGGGGAAGTGATCTCCTGCGCATTCCGGTGACAGTGATCATGACCCGGATGCCGCACATTGTGACCGTGAATCCGGAGCTAGATGTAGTGACAGCGGCAAGAAAGATCATCGATTACCAGATCGATGCCCTTCCGGTAGTCAGGGAGGCCGGGCCGGGTAAATTGAAGGTAATCGGCAAAATAACCAAAACCACGCTGGCCCGGATGCTGGCGGAGGTAAGCAGTTAGGGAAGGAAGGTGGATTAGCGTGGTTCCTCAGAAACCGGTGGTCTATATTATCTCCGATTCCATCGGTGAAACCGCCGAATTTGTGGTCAAGGCGGCGGCCAGCCAGTACGATTCAGAAGATATCGAGGTGCGCAGGATCCCTTTTGTCAGTGACACCGCCAGGATAGTTGAGGTCATGGAGGAGGCCGCCCGGTTTGACAGCATGATCGCCTACACCCTGGTTCTTCCCGAGCTGCGCAGGACGGTGGAACAGGAGGCGGCGGAGCGCAGCATTCCCACGGCCGATATCATGGGGCCGGTGATGAGCGCTTTCGCCCGGATCATGGGCAAGGATCCCTATCTGGAACCGGGGCGGGTTCGCCGCCTCGATGAGGATTACTTCAGAAGAATTGCCGCCGTAGAGTTTGCTGTGAAATACGACGATGGTAAAGATCCCCGGGGCTTAAGACTTGCCGAGGTGGTTCTGATCGGCGTTTCCCGAACCTCCAAAACACCGTTGAGCATGTATCTGGCGCACCGGCGGATCATGGTGGCAAATTTGCCCCTTGTCCCCGAGGTGGAGCCTCCCGAAGAGCTCTGCTGGGTTCCCCCGGAAAAAATAGTCGGTCTCATAATCGCGCCCGAGCAGCTCCGCTCCATCCGTCAGGAGCGGTTAAACAGTCTGGGGCTGGATGCCCAGGCGAACTATGCTTCCATGGATCGCATCGTGGCGGAGCTCGATTATGCCCGGCGGATCATGGGGCAGATTGGGTGCACCGTGTTTGATGTTTCCAACAAGGCCGTAGAAGAGGTGGCCAATCAAATCATACAGGTGGTCAAGGGGGGTTAACAACTTTGAGTAGGCAAATGGTCTACCGGTTTTCCCGGGGCAGCGCAGATATGAAAAGCTTACTTGGCGGCAAAGGGGCCAATCTGGCAGAGATGACACGTATAGGGCTGCCTGTTCCGCCGGGATTTGTGATCACTACAGAAGCATGCAACAGATACTTCGCCGCGGACCGGTCAATCTGGCCGGAACTGAAAGAAGAGATCCTCGACGAGCTGGAAAAGCTCGAGGAGCTCAGCGGCCGCCGCTTTGGCGGGGAGAAACCGCTGCTTCTGTCGGTACGCTCCGGTGCAGTGATGTCGATGCCGGGGATGATGGATACGATTCTCAATCTCGGTCTGAACAGGCAGACGATGGAGCAGCTGGCCGTTGAAGCCGCCGATCGCCGCTTCGCGCTTGACTGTTACCGCCGTTTTATCCAGATGTTCAGCGATGTTGTCCTGCAGATAGATCATAATCTCTTTGAGGATATCCTGGCTGAAGCCAGGATGAAAAGAGGTGTGGAGAATGATGCGGGACTGAAAGAGGCGGACCTGGAAGAGGTGGTCACCAGTTTCTTGGATGCCGTCCGCAGCGCTGCCGGGAAGGAATTTCCCACGGATCCGCGGGAACAGTTATTTCTGGCAATAGAGGCGGTTTTTAATTCCTGGAATACGCCACGGGCCATCGTCTACCGGCAGATCAACAAAATTCCCGATCATCTGGGAACTGCGGTCAGCGTGCAGGCCATGGTTTTTGGAAACCTGAGTGATGACAGCGGGACGGGGGTTGCCTTTACCAGGAACCCGGCTACCGGCGAGGCAAAAGTATACGGCGAATACCTTCTCAATGCTCAGGGAGAGGATGTCGTCGCCGGCATCCGCACACCCCGCCCGCTCGGGGAACTTGGCCGGGAGATGCCTGAAATCTACCGGCAGTTTACCGATCTATGCGGACGGCTTGAGTCGCACTACCGCGACATGCAGGATATCGAATTCACCATCGAACAGGGGAAACTCTATCTTTTGCAGACCCGCTCTGGAAAGCGGACCGCAGCCGCCGCGATGAAGGTG
Source organism: uncultured Syntrophomonadaceae bacterium (assembly GCA_964592135.1). GTDB lineage: Bacteria > Bacillota > Dethiobacteria > DTU022 > DTU022 > JAAZIN01. Next base: position 1,888 of record CAZQEV010000018.1, on the reverse strand, counting down.
GCGGTCGATCTGGTCAAGGAAGGAATGATCAGCAAGGAGGAGGCGCTGCAGCGGGTCGATCCGGCCGGACTGGACCAGCTGCTTCACCCGCGATTCGATCACGGAGCTCCGCTTGATGTGATTGCCTGCGGCTTGCCGGCTTCGCCCGGGGCGGCATCGGGTAAAATTATCTTTGATGCCGATCAGGCCCAGGAGGCGGCGGAGATCGGGGAGAGGGTCCTCCTGGTCCGCCCGGAAACAACCCCCGATGACATCCACGGGATTTACGCGGCCCAGGGGGTGCTCACCAGCCGCGGCGGCATGACCAGCCATGCGGCGGTGGTGGCCAGGGGGGCGGGCAAGCCTTGTGTTTGCGGCTGTGAAGCACTAAAAATCGACCTGGAGAGCCGCCGGTTGACCATCAAGGAGACGGTTTACCCCGAAAGGACGGTATTATCCATTGATGGTGCTACCGGAGAGGTAATCCTGGGGCAGCCGCCCCTGATCGACCCGCAGCCCACCCCTGAATTCAGGGAACTTCTGGCCTGGGCCGATGAGATCCGGCGCCTGCGGGTGCGGGCCAATGCCGATACGCCGGGTGATGCCCGCCGCGCCCTGGAACTCGGCGCTGAGGGGATCGGCCTCTGCCGGACCGAGCATATGTTTATGGAGAAAGAGCGGCTGCCGCTTGTCCGAAAGATGATCCTGGCCGGTGATACTGATGAGCGGAATGCGGCCTTGGAAAAACTTCTTCCGGTGCAGAAAGAGGATTTCAAAGGGATTCTTCGGGAGATGGCCGGCTATCCGGTGACTATCCGGCTGCTCGACCCGCCGCTTCACGAGTTTTTGCCCAACCGGGAAGAGCTGTTGTTGGAGGTAGATCGTTTACGCCGGGAAGGAGCCGGCCCGGAACTGCTGCAGCAGAAAGAGGCGCAGCTGCAGAAAGTAGTATCGCTGTCAGAGCTGAATCCCATGCTGGGACACCGCGGTTGCCGGCTGGGTCTGGTTTACCCCGAAATATATCGCATGCAGGTGCGGGCCATCATCCTTGCTGCAACTGAGCTGCTTATAGAGGGGCTTCCGCCGGAGCAGATCAAACTGGAGATCATGATCCCCCTTGTCGGCCATGCCGCCGAGATGAGCCGGATGAAAAAGGAAGTTGCAAATGCCGCTGCAGCGGCGATGGATGAATCCGGAAGAAGACTCTCATTTCTTATCGGCACGATGATCGAGCTGCCCCGGGCTTGCCTGGTAGCCGACGAACTGGCTGAAAACGCCGAGTTTTTCTCTTTCGGGACCAACGATCTGACGCAGACAACTTTTGGATTCAGCCGCGATGATGCCGAAGGAAAATTTTTACCCTTTTACCTGCAGAAAGGTATTCTGAAGGTCAACCCCTTCATGGAAATAGACCGGGAGGGAGTTGGCCGGCTGGTAGAAGAGGCGATTAGCAGGGGGCGAAGGGCCCGTCCGGAGATCAAACTGGGCGTTTGCGGTGAGCACGGTGGAAATCCGGCATCAGTCGAATTCTTTCACAAAGTCGGTCTGGACTATGTCAGCTGCTCGCCCTTCCGGGTGCCCATTGCCCGGCTTGCCGCCGCCAGGGCACAATTACGTCAGCCACGTTAATTAGTGATGTTCTACAATTTATATAGAACGTCTATAGAAAAATTGAGACATATATCGAGAAATGATAGTTCCTTTTAGCGGGACTATTAGCTAAGATGCATTCCTAACAAAGTATGATATACAGGTACAATGCGGGAAATTCTGACTGCTTCTATCATAATGGCAGTCATATTTTTTGTAATGGTCATACTTACTTAAAAAATAAGGGCAATGTTGGGGCTCAAGCGCTGTATTGCTCGCTTATCATGTTTATTGTATAATACTTACAAATGTAATATCA
>CAZQEV010000017.1:0-20803 GCA_964592135.1 uncultured Syntrophomonadaceae bacterium | reverse complement strand
TGACGGGCTCTGCCTGGAGACCGATGATGATCGTATTGTCACCATCCACGGCCTCTCCTCCCCCGTTACATCCAACGATGGCCAGGAGTGCCAACCCCAAGACCAACAAAACTGATAATTTTCGCACTCTTTTCATTCCTCTCTAGATTTTAACCCCTTCTGCAATTCACCATTTGTGTTGTTTGTGTTGATGTATTATTTAATGGACATCCCCCCTTATCAAATGACAGGCAACGTAGTGTCCTTTTGAGCATTCCCTCAGCACAGGTTCCTCCCGGAAACACAATTCGAAAGCCTCGGGGCAGCGCGCATTGAAGCGGCAGCCGGGGGGAGGATCTATGGGACTCTGAACATCACCGCTGAGGAGAATGCGTTCTCTTTTTATCCTGGGATCGGGGATGGGGATGGCTGATAACAGTGCCCTGGTATAGGGATGCAGGGGATTGTTGTACAGCTCATCGCTGCCCGTTATCTCCACAATTTTCCCCAGATACATTACTCCAACCCTGGTGCTGATATGTTTTACCACATTCAACCCGTGCGCAATGAACAGGTAGGTCAGCCCCAGTTCCTGCTGCAGCTCTTTCAGCAAATTCAAGACCTGGGATTGAATGGATACGTCCAGGGCTGATACTGGCTCATCGCAAACGATCAACTCGGGTTCCACGGCCAGGGCCCGGGCAATACCGACGCGCTGACGCTGACCGCCGCTGAACTCATGGGGATAGCGGTTGACATGATAAGGCCTTAACCCCACGTAATCCAACAGCTGCCTGACCCTTTTGGGGATATCGTTTCCCCGGGCGAGATCGTGAATGTAGAGGGGCTCGGCAATGATATCTCCAATACTCATTCGCGGATTAAGGGATCCGTAGGGATCCTGAAAAACAATCTGCATCTTTCTGCGCAGTTCTTTTCTTTTTTCACCGGTAAAGCCAAATATGTTCCGGTTCTCCAGAAACACTTCTCCGCCTGTAGGATCCAGCAAATTTATTATCAATCTGCCCAGGGTAGATTTGCCGCAGCCGCTTTCACCCACCAGTCCCATGGTTTCGCCACGGGTCAGGTTGAAGGTGACTCCGTCCACAGCTTTAAGCCACGATGAATTAAGCCCGAAAAATCCTCTATCGATGGGGAAATATTTTTTTAAATCTTTAACTTCCAGGTAATAATCAGCAGACATAATTATCAACCTCCGGGAAATGGCACCTGACCAGATGGTGCGGCTTATAGGAACGCAATTGGGGTTCTTCCTTTTTGCAGCGCCGGGTAGCTTTGCTGCAGCGGGGAGAAAAACGACAGCCGGGGGGGAAGCAGATGGGGTTGGGAACCACACCGTCAATGACAAGCAGCTTCTCCTGTTTTACATCCAGGCGCGGTATTGACTTCAGCAGCCCGGTAGTATAGGGATGCCCGGGGCGGCCAAAAATTGTATCAGCCCCGGCGTATTCCACTATCTGGCCCGCGTACATTACCGCCACCTCGGAAGCCATTTCCGCCACAACTCCCAGATCGTGTGTGATAAGCAATATGGCTGTGCCGAATTCACCCTGAAGCTTTCTCATCAGATCGAGAATCTGCGCTTGAATGGTCACATCCAGAGCGGTGGTAGGCTCATCTGCAATAAGCAGCTCGGGGTTGCAGGCAAGAGCCATGGCAATCATAACCCTCTGGCGCATGCCGCCGCTAAGCTGATGGGGGTAGTTCTTGATCCTCTCTTCTGCAGCGGGTATTCCCACCAGCTGGAGCAACTCCAGAGCCTGTCCCCTGGCCTCCTCTTTCCCCACTTTTTGGTGAACCGCAATGACCTCTTCAATCTGACGCCCGATCCTGAAAACGGGGTTTAACGAGGTCATCGGTTCCTGAAAGATCATGGTGATCTTGTTTCCCCTGACACGGCGCATTTCTTTCTTGGGAAGATCAAGCAGATCCCGGTTATGAAAAATAACACTACCGGAAACAATTTTGCCCGGAGGTTGCGGAATGAGCTGCATAATGGAGGATGCAAGGATGCTTTTCCCCGAACCCGACTCTCCAACAATAGCCAGAGTGGTACCTGCCTTTATGCTCAGGTCCACATCATCAACGGCCTTAACCACACCGGAATCGGTATAAAAATATGTTCTGAGATTTTCGATGTGTAACAGTTCTTCTTTCACAAGCAGGCCTCCACCGGTAGCGGGTCAAAGGTATATTCTATATACATTCAACTCCGATTATGTTTCTCCTTCCCGTTCCCGGCTCTAAAATGTGTTCCAACTCGTGATCAGCACTTTTCATGGAAAGCTTTATGATATAATGAAAACCGACATTTTACGGAGGTAAAGGCAGCCGTGGAAATATCTCTGACCTGGTTTGATGGAGCCATCATTTTAATCTACCTTGGAGCCATGGTCTCTGTAGGTCTTTTTTTCCGGAAGAAGCAGCAGAGCTTTGAGGACTACTTCCTGGCCTCCAAAAGGTTGACCATGCCCCTGCTGATCGGCACCCTTGTCTCCACATTTTACGGCCTGGATACCCTTTTCGGCACCTCCGAAATCGGTTTTTTTGAAGGGGTCACCGGGTTTTTTGCCTACGCCCTTCCCTACACGGGGCTTTACCTGCTCATGGCTTTCCTCGCCCCACGGTTCCGCGAACTCGGCGGCAATACTTTTGTTGACATCATCAGAAGCCGCTACGGTAAATTTGCCGGATCTATTTCCGCCTGCTGCTCTTTTTTCTACTCCATCAACACCATGGAGATGATGGGGATGGGTTTCATCCTCACGCTTATTTTCAAGATTCCCTTTTGGCTGGGAGTGTTAATTGCCGCAGTGGTTGTAGTTCTTTATACCTGCGCCGGAGGACTCTGGGCGGTGGCGGTTACCGATATGCTCCAGTTTATAATCATGGCGGTGTCACTGGGTATCGCCCTGCTGATCTGCTGGAGAGACCTGGGCGGTTACAGCGGTATCTACAGCGGACTCACCGCCTACCTTGGCGATGATCCCTGGTATTTCTTTTCACCTTCGGGCGGGTATCTCACAGCCGGTGTCATCGCCGCCTATGCCCTCACATCCCTGGCCGTGCTCTGCGAACCGGCTTTTCTGCAGCGCATTTTTGCCTCCCGCACAGCCAAAGATGCGCGGCGGGCGCTGCTCATCAGCGCCCCCATCGGAACCGCGTACGAATTCGCCTGCTGCATGCTCGGTCTGGCCGCTGTCGCCGCGGTGGGTCTGGGGATAATCGGTGAACCTCATGCCAACCAGGCGCTCATGGCAGTAGTGGTCCGCTATCTGCCGCCGGGCCTCATCGGCCTCTTCATGGCCGGGGTGCTGGCAACAGCCATGTCTACGGCAGATTCTTATTTCCTGGTCTCCTCGGGAAACCTGGTCTACGATCTCTACCGTCCGCTGTTCAAACCGGACCTTTCCGCTGAGAAGCTGGTGGCCTACACCAGGCGAGCGGTGATCATCTCGGCCGCGGTATCTGTAGCCCTCTCTTTCTATTTTGAGCGGATCATGGGTGCCTGGGTTTTCCAGGCGAGCATACTCGTCAACACCGTCCTTATCCCCCTTTATGCCGCCGTCTTTTGGAAGAAGATGCCGAAAAACAGACTTGGCGGAAGCATGGCCACGGCAACGGGTTTTTTCGGCACCATTGCCTATTACCTCATCGTGACCACGGCGGGCCATTTCTCGGAGGATTGGGGGACCGTGGTTCTACCGCTGAACATCGGCGGACGCACCTTTGAACTCTGGCAGGAGTACGGTATCTTCCTGATCCCACCCTTTGTCCTGCTGGCTTTCCTGATCGGCCATCTCTGGGGAAAAAATAGAGAACCGGGCCCAACTGAGGAGGCGTTGTAAATGAACGGCTGGGATCTCGGAGTCTACGCTGCGGCAGCGGTGTTGATCATCGCACCGCTGGTTGTCTTCACCGGCTACCTGCGAGAAATAATTCGGCGTCTGAAAGAAGACGATTGGGGCCAGCATCCGCCTTCCTGAGGGTATTGGTAAACCCACCCGGTGCCAGGCGCCGGGTTTACTTAGCGGCGCCGCAGGCTGCGCGGCGGACCGAGGATCTCATGAAAAATGAAAGCCGCCAGCAGCGCATCCTCCTCCCGGAACATGCGCTCCACTTTATTGCGAACCGCATTGCCCCTGCCGCCGCCGGGTATCTGCGAAGGCGCCGGAGCCCGGCTCCAGGCCTCCGCCCCCGGCAGCGGAACCGCCCCGGGGTTCTTCATTTCTGTCGGAAGATGCTGTCCAGGCGTCGGACCGCTTATGATCATGGGGCCGGCGCCGCCCTGCCGGTCCGCAGTAGCTGCTCTTCGTTGAGACCTGCTGACCGCATTACCGATAATGCTGATCACCCCGATCAGCAGTGCTATGAAAAACAATACCTCGGACATGCCCGCACCTCTTTTCATGACTATGTGAAAGCAAGAACCTGCCCGTTTATTCCATTTTGATCACTTAAAGCACACCAAGTGGGACAAGAAGGAACGTCCCCAGTGTCCCACTGTTATTTTTCTTCTGTAGAAGGACCTGAGCGGCCAATTTTGCCGATGGCATCGCGCATGTCCGTATCTGCGACAATGTTTTTCATGTTGTAGTAGTCCAACACTCCGATTGTCCCCTCGCGCAGCGCCTGGGCCATAGCTTTGGGGATCTCCGCTTCCGCTTCCACCACTTTTGCCCGCATCTCCTCCACGGCAGCCTGCATCTCCTGCTCACGGGCTACAGCCATAGCCCGCCGCTCTTCCGCCTTGGCCTGGGCAATGCGCTTATCGGCTTCGGCCTGGTCGGTCTGCAGCTCGGCGCCGATGTTTTTCCCCACATCAACATCGGCAATATCTATGGAGAGGATTTCAAAAGCGGTCCCCGCATCAAGGCCCTTGTTCAAAACTGTCTGCGAGATCATGTCGGGATTTTCGAGAACGGTCTTATGATCATCGGCCGAGCCGATGGTGGTAACGATTCCCTCACCCACCCGGGCGATGATCGTCTCCTCGCCGGCGCCTCCCACGAGCCTGTCGATATTGGCCCGCACAGTCACCTTGGCCTTTGCTTTGACCTCGATCCCGTTTTTGGCCACCGCCGCCACCACCGGCGTCTCGATGACCTTGGGATTGACGCTCATCTGCACCGCCTGGAGCACATCCCGGCCCGCCAGGTCAATAGCCGCCCCCCGCTCGAAGGAAAGGGGGATCTCCGCCCGCTGGGCGGCAATAAGCGCGTTGACCACCCGGTCCACATTCCCGCCGGCCAGGAAATGGCCTTCAAGCTGGTTCACCCCCACGTCAACACCGCCCTTGGTCGCCTTGATCAGCGGGTTGACGATCTTGGCCGGTAGAACCCGGCGCAGCCGCATTCCCACCAGGGAGAATATCCCCACCTGGACATTGGCTGCTTTCGCTGAAATCCAGAGACGCAGTGGAATGAAGCTGAAGAGAACTGCAAAAAATACGAAAACTAGTCCAAACACCAAAATAGCCGGAATGAGCCATTCCATGTAAAACCCTCCCTTATTGTTTCAGTAAGCCTGCCGGCAATCTCCTTCAGTTATACCGCTGCCCGGCGCCGGTGCGACCGGCTTTTAGGATGCGCTGCTGCTTTGCCGGACAACTACCCGGGCGCCCTCCACAAGAATTACTTTTACGGGAGTGCCGGCGGGAATAAAAGCCCCTTCGCTGATAACATCAACGCGCCTGCCGCCAATCTGAGCCGCACCGGCAGGGCGCAGGGCCGTCAGCGCCACACCCTCAAGTCCACAGAGATCCCTGTGATCGGCGGCCGAGACATAGCCGAACTCGGCGCGTGCCGCGTCGGCCAGAAAAATATGGCGCAGCGCACCCCGCCGCTCAAAAAAGCGGTAAGCCAGAAAAGTCAAGAGAGCCGAAAGAAGCAGGGCGGCGGTGACCATAAATAGACCGGCCTCGATTGTTTTGGCGGCCAGAACAACTGAAGCGATGATGGAGAGAATCCCGGTAATACCGATAACACCGAAGCCGGGAATGACCGCCTCGATGATCAACAGCGTCAACCCGAGGCCAAAAAGGAGCAGGACCCAGTAATGGGCCAGGCCGGCGGCGTAATGCCCTCCAAAATAGAGGGTGAATGCAAGTATGCTGGTAAGCCCGAATACACCAAAACCGGGAGTGAACAGCTCCACAACCAGGCAGGTAATCCCGGCAATGAGCAGCAAGGTGGCCACAATGGGGTTGGTAATCCAGCCGATGACGCGATGGAGTAAACGGGGGTTGAAAAAGATCATTTGCAGCTGAGAGATCCCGAGCTGTTCCAGGAGCGCAGCCCTGTTCTCAACGATCCCTTCGCTGTAACCGAGCGTCAGCGCCTCTTCACCGGTCAGTGTCAGCAAAACTTCCCCATCCACAACCCCGTCAATGGCAATCTCTTTACGGACCATGGCGGCGGCTATTTGCGGATCGCGCCCCCGGCGAGCTGCCACCGCGCGCATTTTGGCTTCCCAGGCAGAGAGTGTCTTCTCATCGACATCGCCTCCTCCCAGAAAACGCGGCTCAGCCGCTCCCATCGTGCCCTCTGGAGCCATGTAAATCTCATCGGCAGCCAGGGCCAGGTAAGCGCCGGCTGAAAGGGCCTGCGGCCTGATATAAGCATAAATATAGCCGGGGAAATCATCGAGCAGCTTGACGATGTTATATGCCGCCTCCAGGTAACCGCCGGGCGTATCCAGCTCCAGGATCACCGCTGTAGAGCCTTTTTCCACCGCCTCGCCCAGCGCATTATCAATATAGTTTTCCATGCCCGAGTCGATAACTCCCCTGACGGGGATCAGCGCTACCGGCGCCGGGCTTTCATAGGCGGCAACCGCGTAACTCCCAATAACCGCCAGGATGCCTGTAGCCAAAACAACCGCCAGAAAAAGATTTATTCCCTTTTTCAGCATGACGCGGTTCTCCCCTCTCAGTCAAAAGGCCCGGCTGATTTCAACCGGGTCCTTTAAGATGATACTGGCTCATGCTCTGCGCGCAATCGTCTCAAACGTTTGAGCAATACATCCGGCACCCTGTTTATGCTGGCGCCAATTCAACGATAGCGCCGTTTCCGCGCCGCCTCCGCTTTCTTTTTGCGGCGGACACTGGGTTTTTCATAATGTGCCCGGCGACGTGCTTCTGACAATATTCCTGTCCGGGCGCACTGTTTTTTAAACCTTCTCAGGGCTCTGTCGAGGGTTTCGTTCTTCCCTACTTTAATTTCAGCCACGATCTTTCCCCCCTCTCCGAGCGAACCGTCGCCATAAAGAAGGACTGGACAAGAGTCATCCTAAACACCCCGTCCTTCGGCGATAGCAGGCGATAACGCTTTTCCTCCCAGGAGATGCAAGTGGAGGTGGCAAACCAGCTGTCCGCCTTCCTTGCCGCAATTGATCACTATCCTGTATCCCGACTGATCGATATTGAATGCGCGGGCCAGATCAGTAGCTACAGCGATAAGCCGGCCCATAAGCATGGTGTCACCGGCTTCAAGATCTGTCAGGGCCGGGATATGCCTGCGCGGAACAATGAGCAGGTGCACCGGAGCTGCCGGATAGAGATCCTTGAATGCAACGATCTCCTCATCTTCGTAGACAATCTCCGCAGCGGCTTCTTTATTGACAATGCGGCAAAATATACAATCAGCAGCCATACTTGTCCTCCTGCCTGACCCTAAAATCCTTTGTTATTATAGCACAGCATTATCTCCTTGAGAAGCAAATGCCGGCTCGACCATGCTGCCGCTCCTGTCTTATGAATTCAATGCGCACATCCTTTTTACCTTTTTTCAGAGAAGAATAATTTCGGCGCCGGTTCCGCCTTGGCGGTTTTACCGAACTGGGCTATAATAAAATCAGATCTGACCCGGAGAAAGAGGTGTAGAGAGATGAACCCTTATGATGCCGCTCATGTTCTTGCCAAAGCACTGCGCGAATCACCCGAACTCAAGGATTACCGCGAGGCGCAAGATCTCCTGACAAAAGACAGCGCCGCCCGTGAGATGCTCCTTGATTTTCGCAAGGAACAATTCCGCCTGCAAAGGCAAAGGCTGGCCGGTCTGGAGGTAGCCCCGGAGCAGCTGGAAAAACTGGATAAGCTCTTCGAGGTGCTAAACTTAAATTTGACAGTAAAGCGTTTTATGGACGATGAATTCCGTTTCAGCAGGCTGATGGGTGATATCCAAAAAATCATCAATGAGGCCGCCGGCGATATCATGGACCGGGAGCTGCTGCAAATGTTTGATGAAGCGCTGGATGATGGATATGATGAAGAGTAGCAACCCTGGATTAGCTCCGGAACGCCGCTACGATGCCCTACTTGTCGATCTCGACGGAACCCTGATCGATCTTGATCTGAGCGAATTCATCCCGGCATATATGCAGGCGCTGGCCAAATATTTTTCAGAGCACCTTCCCCGGGATGAGTTCACCTTTCACCTGCTGTCGGCCACAAAGACAACGATTGAAAGTGAAGACCCGGGCCGGACTAACGAGGCTACTTTCTTTGCCGACTTCTGCCGCCGCCTGGAGGTAGATCACACGGCAATCAACCCGCTGATTGAAGAGTTTTATGACAGGGATTATCCACGCCTGCGCCCCTTGGGCGCTCCCCGCCCCCATGCCCGGAGCGTGCTGGAAGCGGCTCAACAGCGGGGTCTGAAACTGGTGCTGGCTACACAGCCGATTTTCCCCCACAGAGCAGTTGTTGAACGTCTCTCCTGGGGCGAGCTTTCCGTCGCACCCTTTGACCTCATCACCGCCCTGGAGAATATGCGCTATTGCAAACCCCGCCCGGAATATTATCTTGAGATCGCACACATGATCGCCGTCCCTCCGGAACGTTGCCTCATGGCGGGAAACGACACCCTGGATGATATCTGTGCTGCACAGGCAGGCATGGGCACTTTTCTCGTGGAAGGAAATATCATCGATCATGGAGAAGACATACCGCCCGTTGATTACCGGGGCACGTTGAAGGAACTGGCTGCTTTCATCGATCAAGAACTGCGCTGATCGGTCAAACACCCGCTGTCTTCAGGAAATAAGCAAGCCCAAAATTGCTTTTTAAAAAGGAGAGCCGGTAAATGGCGGCTCAGTCATCCGACAGTACCGGCTCTGATCCTTCCGGCGCCCCTTCATCCTTCGTTGCAGCAGCTTCGTCGCCCGGCAGAAGAACCTCATGCACAATCCGATCCTCATCATCCAGGAAAAGCCAGCAGGTTTGCTCCCCCACCTTCTCCCGCTCTACAGTGACGAGGTGATAGCCGTACGGCTGCTCGCTCACTTTCACCTGGACCTGGATCACACCGTCCTCCTGGGGGAAAACCTGCACACTTTTGATCTCGCCGTTCACCGCGCTGACGGCATACTCGTAGGCTGGATTGAAGGGATAATCAGGCAAGGATGCGTGTTCTTGCTCAAAGGCGGCCCAGGCTTCCGCGGATGCAATCACCTCGAAGGAAGTCGGAGCGCTGAGTTCACCCTGATCTGCGGTAATAAAGGCAACCATGTTCTTGAGATCTTCTTCAGGAGCCACCACCGGAAATTCACGAAAAAAATTATCGTATATGGAGAGGCTTACCAGTAAGACCAGCAAAAATAAAAGGGGCAGCAGGCGTTTGGCCTCGATAACAAAAAAACGGTGCATCAGAAAATCTCTCCCTCCCTTAAGGGACTGTTACCATATTTCTATGCACCGTACCGCTGTTTATGTCTGCCTCAGGGCTACCCCCCGGAGAAATTGTCCCTCTTCTTTTTCCATCCTTACCGGCACCAGTTTTCCGGCCCAGCCGCGCCCTTTACCGTCAAGCGCCACCCTGGCGCGCAGATAATGCGGTGTAAAGCCCTCCCCGTAATCATAAGGCCGGACCTTTTCCACAAGGACATCCTGTGAAGAGCCGATAAATTTGCGGCGAAAAGAAGCGGCCATTTTCTTTCCCAGTTCGATCATTTCGCCACTGCGCCGTTCCTTTACCGTGCCTTCAACCTGTCCCGAAAATTCTGCCGCCGGTGTTCCCGGACGCGGTGAATAAGCAAAAACATGGAGCCGGCTGAAACCTACGCTCCGAACAAAGGAGAGGCTGCGCCGGTGATGCTCTTCACTTTCCCCTGGAAAACCGACCATGATATCTGCACTGATCGCCAGATCACTTTTAAGCTCCCGCAGCCACCTGACGAGATAGAGGTATTCTTCGGGTGTGTAGGGCCGGTTCATCTGCTTCAGGATTTCACCGTCACCGCTTTGCAGAGGGATATGCAGGTGAGGACAGATTTTCTCCGAAGAGATGATCCGCTCCACCAGCTCTCCGGTAATATCGGAGGGCTCGATGGAGCTGAGACGAATGCGCAGCAGACCTTCTATTTTCTCCAGTTCATCGAGGAGCACGCCCAGGGTAACCTGCCCCAGATCGGCGCCGTAAAGACCCAGGTGGATCCCCGTCAGGACAATCTCTTTATATCCGCTTTCAATCATGACCCGGGCTCGCGCAACGGCCTCTTCAGGAGTCAGGCTGCGCAGCGGGCCCCGCACCATGGGGATAATACAATAGGTGCAATACTGGTTGCAGCCCTCCTGGATTTTCAAAAAACCCCGTGAACGCCCGCGGCGTCTCGCAGCAGGAAGCATCTCAAAGCAGACCCCGGGCTCGAAAGGCCGGACCAGCCCGCAAGGCGCTCCGCCCTGTTCGAGAGAGGCCACGATCTGAGGCAAATTCTCCCGGCCCTGTGTTCCGATAACCAGGTCGGCCTGCTCCATCGACTCCACTTCAGCGGGAAAGCCCTGCGCATAGCATCCCGTCGCCACGATGAGCGCCTCCGGCGAGCGTCTCCTGGCGCGGCGGATGGCTTTGCGCGATTTATGATCGCTTTGGCCTGTGACGGCGCAGGTGTTGATCACGTATAGATCTGCCGGCTCATTGAAATCGGTCAGTCTATAACCCGCTTTTTCAAAAAGGGTCTGCAGCGCCTCTGTTTCACAGAAATTGACCTTGCAGCCCAGGGTATAGAAAGCAACCCTTTTCTTTTTCACCCAGATCCCACTCCCAGATCGCCCCAGGCTGCCTGCACCAGGGCGATGGTTACTGCAGCTGCTGTTTCGGTGCGTAAAATACGCGGCCCCAGGTGAACAGTGCGGACCCCAGCAGCGGCAAGCCTCTCGACCTCCTGTACACTAAAACCTCCTTCGGGACCGATGAAGATAAAAACAGCCTCCTGTTCCGCCGGAGGCTGCTCAAACAGTTGATCAAGCCCAAACGTTCTTTCTTCCTCCCAGGGCGCCACCGCTTTTTGCCCCTCCAGCAGAGCCAGAGCCCCAGCGAAATCATGCACCGCGCAAATTTCGGGAAGCAGAGATCTCCGGCACTGTGCCGCTGCCGCCCGGATTACGCTGCGCCAGCGATTCAATCGGCCCGCTTCGCGCATTTTATCGAAACGGGGAATGCTCCTCTCCGTGGCAACGGGAATAACCCGGCCCACACCCAGCTCCACCGACTGGCGGATGATCAGATCCATCTTCTCACCTTTGGCCAGTCCCTGCAACAGAACGATCCTGCGGTGAGATTCAGACGGTGGCAGCGGTTCATCCAGCTTTACTAAAGCCGCTTCCGGACCAATGGCTTCCACCGTCCCCCTATAAGCCGATCCTCTGCCGTCGGCAACGGCCACCACACTATTTTTGCGCAACCGGAGCACCCGGTAAGCATGATTCACATCAGCCGGGTCAAGTTCAATGATCCGACCGGCCCCCAGGGCCGGCCCTTCCTTGAAAAAAAAGTGCATCTGCTCTCCTTGAGGCCCTGCAAACAACCTTCTAAAAAACTAAGCTCTCAAATTAACTTTGAAAAGGGCCCGGAGGGGTTTAATAAAATACATTTGGTTGACAAGATTCTACTGCCCTCCGCCGAAAGCATCTTTCATCCGGCCGATAAAACCCTTTCCCTTTGATCCCGATGTGTCGATTTGTGCCAGCTCCGCCAGCAGCTCTTTTTCCCGCGCGGTGAGACGTTTCGGAACAACTACATTTACCTTAACCCGCAGATCCCCTTTACCCAAGCCGTAAAGGCGCGGCATCCCTTTTCCTTTGAGCCGGAAAACAGCCCCCGGCTGTGTTCCCTCGGGAACTCTCATCGCCGCCGTTCCCTCCAGCGTCGGCACATCCACTTCGGCGCCCAGGGCCGCCAGAGCCATCTGCAGTGGCAGTTCGTAAATAAGATCATCTTTTTCACGTCGGAAATGCTTGTGCCTGCGGATGCTGATGACCACAAAAAGATCACCCGGCGGCCCCCCCCGCTGCCCCGCTTCTCCACCGCCCTGGATACGCAGGCGATTCCCATGGGCTACACCGGGCGGTATTTTAACCTCGATTGTCCGTTCGCGGACGATCCGGCCCTCACCGCGGCACGCGGGGCAGATCTCCTTCACCACAGTGCCCCTTCCGGAGCAGTGGAGACAGGTCTGCACATTGACCATACGGCCGAATAAAGTATCGCGGGTGACCTGCTGCTGCCCGCTGCCGCCGCAGGCGGGGCAGGTCTCGGGACGGGTTCCGGGACGGGCCCGGGTCCCCTTGCATTCGGGGCAGGTTTCCGTACGGGGCACCTTGATCTCTTTTGTCCCGCCGCGGAAAGCATCCTCCAGGGTGATCTTAAGATCATATTGCAGGTGCTGCCCTTGCTCCGGTCCGGGCGGGCGGCGCCGTCCAAAGCCGCCCAACCCGCCAAACAAATCTTCAAAGATACTTTCAAAGCCGCCAAAACCGGCAAACCCGTCGCCTGCGCCGAAACCGGGGCCGGCGTGTCCGAAATGGTCGTAGCCTTCCCGCTTTTGGGGATCGGAGAGAACTTCGTAAGCTTCGTTGATCTCCTTGAACTTCGCTTCAGCAAGGGGATCGTTCTTGTTGAAGTCCGGATGGTATTTGCGCGCCAGCTTGCGATAGGCTTTCTTGATCTCCTCTTCCGAAGCGTTCCGCTCCAACCCCAGGACCTCGTAGTAATCTCTTTTCTTTTCAGACACCTGATCTCTCATCCCCCGGGCGGATTATTTGTTTTCATCATCTTTGATATTATAGTCGGCGTCAACTACATCATCATCCTGATCCGCCGGCCGGCCTTCACCGGGCGCCCCCTGGTCTTCGCCGGCGGCGCCGGCATCGCCGGCCTGCTGCGCCCGGGCCTGCTCGTAAAGTTTCGCCGAGAGATCGTGAAGATAGCTGTTCAGTTTCTCGGTAGCCTGGTTGATCTTTTCAAGTTCCTCACCGCGGGACGCCTCACGCAGCTCCTCTGCCGCTTTGCGCACCTCTTCGGCTTTATCAGGCTCAACCTTGTCACCCAGGTCTTTGAGCGACTTCTCCGCCTGGTAAGCCAGAGCATCAGCCTTGTTTCGCGCTTCGGCCAGCTCCTGCCACTTCAGATCATCTTCGGCGTACGATTCCGCATCGTGGACCATCTTCTCGATCTGATCCTTATCCAGCCCGCCCGATGAAGTAATCGTGATATGCTGCTCCTTGCCGGTAGCCAGATCCTTTGCCGAGACGTTGACGATCCCGTTTGCGTCTATGTCAAAGCTGACCTCGATCTGCGGCATACCCCGCGGTGCCGGCGGAATCCCGTCCAGCATGAAGCGGCCCAGGGTCTTATTGTCAAAAGAGCGCGACCGCTCCCCCTGAAGCACATGTATCTCCACGCTCGTCTGGTTGTCGGCGGCAGTGGAAAAAGTCTGCTTCCTGTTTGCCGGGATGGTAGTGTTGCGGTCGATAATCCTGGTAAAGACATTGCCCAGCGTCTCGATACCCAAAGAGAGCGGGGTCACGTCAAGCAGCAGGATATCCTTGGCTTCGCCGGCAAGCACTGCAGCCTGGTAGGCGGCACCCAGGGCCACCACTTCATCGGGGTTGACTCCCTTATGCGGCTCCTTGCCCAGAAGACGGCGAATGGCCTCCTGGACGGCGGGGATACGCGTCGAGCCGCCCACGAGAATAATATCGTCGATTTTTTCCGGCTCCAGGCCGGCGTCGGAGAGCGCCTGGCGGGTGGGACCCATCGTCTTCTCCACAAGGTCGGCCGTTAATTCCTCGAACTTAGCCCGCGTCAGGGTCATCTCGAGATGCTTGGGACCCGCCTGGGTCGCAGTGATAAAGGGTAGGTTTATATCGGTGGAGGTTACCGAAGAAAGCTCAACCTTCGCCTTCTCCGCCGCCTCCTTGAGACGCTGCATAGCCATCCGGTCCTGGCGCAGATCGATCCCCTGGTCTTTCTTGAATTCGTCGGCCACATAATTCATGATCCGTTCGTCAAAGTCATCGCCTCCAAGGCGGTTATTGCCGCTGGTGGCCAGAACCTCAACGACATTGTCGCCCAGTTCCAGCAGTGACACATCGAATGTGCCGCCCCCAAGGTCGAAAACAAGGATCTTCTGCTCTCCTTTTTTATCAAGGCCGTAAGCTAAGGCCGCAGCGGTAGGTTCATTGATGATCCGCATCACCTCCAGCCCGGCAATAGTCCCCGCATCTTTCGTGGCCTGGCGCTGGCTGTCGCTGAAGTAGGCCGGCACGGTCACCACCGCCCGGGTTACACTCTCACCGAGGTAACTCTCAGCGTCGCTCTTCAGCTTCTGCAAGATCATCGCCGCGATCTCCTGGGGGGTGAACTTTTTATCATCGATATCCACCCGGTGTCCTGTCCCCATTTCTCTCTTGATCGAGAGTACCGTCCGCTCCGGGTTGGTAATAGCCTGCCTCTTGGCCACCTGCCCCACCAGGCGCTGGCCGTCCTTGGTAAAGGCTACTACTGACGAGGTCAGGCGGCTCCCCTCGGCGTTTGGTATTATCTCGGGATCGCTGCCCATGAGCACAGCGATGGCCGAATTTGTCGTCCCCAGATCAATACCCACTACTTTTCCCATTTGAAAACCTCCTTGATAAATAACGGTCAATCCGCTAGTTTTTTTATTGCTAACTTTTCATTACCATAACCTTAGCATGACGCAGAACCCGATCTTTATAAAGATAGCCCTTCTCAAACTCCTCCACTACGCTGCCCGGTTCCCCTTCGCCTGACTCAGTTTGCATCACGGCGTCATGATAATGGGGGTCAAACTGCTCGCCCAGGGCTTCGATCTCGACGACACCTTCCTGCTCTAGCAGCTGCTGCATCTGCTTCCGGATCATGAAAAGACCCTGCAGGTAAGATTCAGGCACACTTTCATCTTCACAGGCCGCAACAACGGCCCTCTCGGTATTATCAAGGACCGGCAGCAGCTTTTCCAGGAACCTGTACAGACCGTATGCCCTGATCTCTTCCTCTTTCATCCGGCTGATGCGGCGGAAATTGTCCAGATCAGCCTGTTTGCGCTGCACAAGACAGACCAGTTCTTCCTTTTCACGCACCCATTCCGCTGCGGCATCGCTCTCTGCCGGCCCGGCAGCAGCTTTTTCCCCTGCCGCCTGCCCCAACGCAGCATCCGTAAACACTGGAGACAAATCCTCCATATTCTCTGCGGCAACCTCAGCAGTGTTTTCAGGATTTGCCCTATCTTTCTTCTTTTTTTCCATCACCTTACCCCTGTTCCTATGATCTATGCTTCTCCCGACCCTACATATCTGAACTCAGTGTCCGGTTCAACTGATCCACCAGGCAGCGCAGGACAGCGATGATCCAGCGGTAATCCATTCGTGTGGGACCGATCACTCCCACCGTGCCCAGGACCCGCTGGTTGATCTTGTAGGCTGCCGTAATGAGGCTGCACTCGTGAATACCTTCATACTCATTTTCTGTGCCGATCTTGACCACAATTCCCTCTTCGGACAAACCTTTTTCTAAAATTTCAAATAGCAGCGATTCCTGCTCGAAAAGGGAGAGCATCTGATATATCTTTTCCACGCTCTTGAATTCGGGCTGGCTCAGTATATTGGTGGTCCCCCCTAGAAACACCCGGGCCTGCTGCTCTTCCCGCAGGCTTTCTTCCAGCAAGATAAAGGCCTGCTCCAGGATTTCGAGACGTCTGAAAAGGTCGCGCTTCAGTTCATTGATCAGTGAGGTGGTAACCTGGTCAATAGTTAGCCCAAAAAGCTTCTGGTTGAGGTAGGAGACAACCTGGTGCAGTTCTCCCGGGGAGAGGCTCTGGTTCAGCTCGACTACCTTGTTCTTGATAAAGCCGCTCTCTGTAATGAGCACGACCAGCCCCCGATTCTCATCAAGGGGCAGGATCCGCAATTGCCGAAAA
The DNA here is from genome assembly GCA_964592135.1 of uncultured Syntrophomonadaceae bacterium. GTDB lineage: Bacteria > Bacillota > Dethiobacteria > DTU022 > DTU022 > JAAZIN01. Next base: position 4,588 of record CAZQEV010000017.1, on the reverse strand, counting down.
GTGCTTTTCTGAAACTGCGGCCCCATGATCAGGGATGTCTGATTCGTTGCCGACGAGAGCACCCTCACCGCATTGGCGATAATCTGCTCTATCTCCCGCATCTTTTCAAGATTCAGGGAGCGGCTGATGGAGATCTCATCTTCATCCCCAAGCTTGCCTTTGGCCATAAGGTGGTCCACGTAATAACGGTAACCTTTCTGCGAAGGGATCCGGCCGGCAGAGGTGTGCGGCTGCTCCAGATAGCCCATATCTTCAAGATCGGCCATCTCGTTGCGTATGGTCGCGGAGCTAAGTCCGATCCGGTAAGATCTGGCTACGGTTCGCGAACCCACAGGATCAGCGGTCTGGATATGGCTGGCTACAACAGCATGCAGGATTCGTTTCTTCCTCTCGCTCAGCGGCTCCACCTGACATCCCCCCTTCTGCCGTTTTAGCACTCATGAGCAGCGAGTGCTAACTCTTTAATAAAAATATCATCCGTCGGGGGTTTTGTCAAGGATTTTACCCTGCAAAATTGTCTCGGCATGATCGAGCAAGTTGTCCCATCGCTGTTTTAATGCTGCACAGAGTTCGCCGGCATGGAGACGTGCTGATCTGCCGGCAAAAGTAACCAGCAGCGCCCCCTGCGGATCCATCCCGATAGCAAGAACTTCGTGCTTGCATTCCCTGGCCAGCAAACCCGTCATGCCCAATTCCACCAGGTTCAGACCGCCGTAGAGCAAAAGTACCGTCAGCAGCAGAATCGCCAGTGTGGTTGCCAGGCCGCGCATGTAATAATGTCCCCTTCCCATAATGAGCTGTTTCTATTAACATTTACGGAAAGGGTTTAGAATATTCAGTCCTGCATAAAAAAGATGTAGTAGGTGCGGGCCAAGGCCTCGGCGAGATAGGGAAGAGTCATCAGCGCCTCATCGATACTGTTTTCGTGACCGCCCACCTCAATGAGGATGGCGTAAGGGTGCAGGTCCTGGTTGTATGTGAAATCCTGCTGATAGATGCCGCGGGAAAGACCCGGCATAATTGCTTCCAGTTCATTCTGCAGACGCTGGGTAAAAGCGAGGTTTTCCTGGTAGAGGGGGTTGCGGCTGCCGACAACTAGGAGAAGCGCAGCCAGATCCTTTCCTCCCAGACATGCTGTGGTCTTGACCCGGGGAACTCCGTCCCGGTGCAGGTCAATGACCACTTTTATGGCGCTATTTTCAGCCAATATTTTTTCAATTACCGGACGGGCTTTGCTGTAGGCATAACGTCGGGGTAGATCATACACAGTGCGGTGATGTATTACCTGCAGACCGTAGCTCTCTTCAAGCAGCCGCACCAGTTCCTCTCCAACTGTGACAACGGAACGGCCCGGCGGCGCAGATTCTCCCGAAGCGGCGGTAAAAGTCTCACTGGCATGTGTATGGTAAAGCAAAACGGATGCTTCTCCAGCACCGGGCATGGAAAAGGGGAAAAGTGAGCCTCCCCAGGGAGGTTCGGCCGGATCGGGGGAATCAAGCGGATGATCGGGCAGCATGACGCCGGAATCATCTGAAGAGGCTGGAAGGAGTACCGGTAAAACGAGCCCAGGCCCCACTCCCAGTTCAAGCTCTAGCACAGTGCAGGGATCGCGGGGATCAATGCCGGTCAGGTGGCGCATCGCTGTGCAAAGCGCTGCGAAAATCTGTCCGCGGCCCGGAGCAGCCGACTGCTCCATGCCCGGTATTTCAGACCCCAGAATCTGCTGCAGGAAGCGGAAATAAAGATCTCCTGCCGCCTGTTCCGCCGGCCCCTCACCAGTTAATTCACTCGAAGGCAGCGGTGCAGAGCGATCCGGGGGGCGGATCAAACCACTGTAAACCAGCGCCAGCACGATCATGACCGACACAGCAATGGCGGTTGTTTTTTGCCGCCGTGACAAATGCAGCAGCGCCCCCTGCCGCCGCTTTCCCCCCGCTTTGACAAAAATATAGGTCCGGCTCCGGACTCTCCGCTCCGGTGCTGGGCGCCGGTGGACCGGTTCTTTACGTTGAGCTTTCCATGTAAATGATCTCCGGCCCAAGATATCCCCCCTGCCGGCTGTAGAATATTAAAATATATGCCGGGGGGGATACTTTATGCTAAGCGGCAAAAGGAGTGCTCAGGAACGGAAAGCCTTCTCTCCGGCCCGGTAACGATTAATCGCATCTTCCAGCGCATCAGCGGCAAGGTTGGAGCAATGCATCTTTAACGGGGGCAGCCCCCCGAGTTCGCGGGCAACGTCTTCGTTAGTCACCCGCAGCGCCTCCTCCAGAGTCTTTCCTTTGACCATCTCTGTCAGCATACTGCTGCTGGCAATAGCGGCGCCACAGCCGAAAGTCTGAAATCTGACGTCGGTGATCCTATCTCCCTCAATTTTTACATAGATTTTCATCGTGTCGCCGCATTTAAAACTTCCCGATTCGCCGACAGCGTCGGGATCGGGCATCTCTCCCACATTGCGCGGGTTTGTGAAATGATCGATTACTATGTCATTGTACATGGACCGGGACCTCCCTTTTAACCTTGACGTGGATAAAGCGCCGACATTTTGCGCAGTCTTTCGGCGAGTGGTGAAATCGCCGCCAGAAGATAGTCCACATCGGCATCGCTGTTTCCCCGACCCAGGCTCAGTCTGAGGGAGCCGCGAGCGATCTGGTGATCCAGCCCCATGGCCAGCAAGACATGAGACGGCTCCAGCGAGCCGGAAGTGCAGGCCGAGCCGCTGGAGGCGGCAATTCCCTCCAGATCCAGACCCAGCAGCAGGGCTTCACCCTCAATATAGTTGAAACTAACATTAACATTGCCGGGCAGTCGGGCGGAGGGATGACCGTTAAGCACAACGTCATCCATCCTGAGAAGCCCCTCGATGAGCCGGTCGCGCAGAGCCTGAAGATGCCCGATTTTTTGGGGTAGTTCTTTCACAGCAAGTTCCAGTGCCCGGGCAAGCCCAACGATACCGGCGACATTTTCTGTCCCCGGACGAAGCCCCCGTTCTTGGCCGCCCCCGCGGCTAAGCGGATCCAGCAAAATATCCTTGCGAACGTAAAGGGCGCCCACCCCCTTGGGACCGTTAAATTTATGCGCGGAAAGAGAAAGCAGGTCAATATTCATCTCGCGCACATCTATGGGGATCTGGCCTACCGCCTGAACGGCATCGGTGTGAAAAATGATCCCCCGCTCCCGGGCCAGCGCTCCGATGGCCGCGACAGGCTCAATAGTACCAACTTCGTTGCTGGCTGTCATGATGGAAATGAGAAATGTCTCCGCCGTAAGCGCACTTTCTACTGTCTCCGGATCAACCATGCCGCAACGGTCAACGGGTAAAAATGTCACATTAAAACCATCATCTGCCAGATCTTTGCAGACATCGAGAACGGCATGATGCTCGATCGAAGAGGTGATCAGGTGACCTCGTTTCCCCTGCTGACGTCGTGCCGTGCCCTTGAGGGCAATGTTGTTCGCTTCTGTTCCGCCTGAAGTAAAAAATATTTCATCCGGTTCGCCACCCAGTGCCAGCGCTGTTTTTTCGCGCGCCCGGACAACCGCTTCCCGGGCCTCACGGCCCGGTGAATGCAGGCTCGAGGGATTCCCATACTTATCCTGAAGGTAGGGAAGCATCGCTTCCAGGGCCTCCTCTCGGAGCGGAGTGGTGGCCGCATGATCCAGGTAGATTTCCCGTTTTGACAAGGCGCTAACCTCCTTTTGATCCATTGTTCCAGCTGGTCAACGGATCTGTCTTTGATCCAATGAGATCATCCAGAGAGACGCTATCTAGAACCTCGTTGATCCTGTCCCTCAATTTTTCCCAGACGTGGCGGGTCCGGCAGGCCTCACCGCGGTGGCAGCGCGGTTCACGGCTCTCGCTCCCAGCCAGACAGTTTACCGGGACAATGGGTCCTTCCACGGCACGGACGATATCACCCACATTGATCTGTTCCGGCGGGCGTGCCAGATAGTAACCCCCTTTGGCGCCCCTGACGCTGCCGATAAGACCGGCTTTGCGCAAGTAGGGGAAAATTTGCTCGAGGAATTGGAAGGAGATTTCCTCGGTGCGGGCGATCTCCCGCAGAGGCAGAGGACCCGATCCGTCATGCAGAGCGAGCATAGCCATGGCCCTGACACCATATTCAACCCTGGCTGACAGTTTCATGAAACCCCTCCGGTCAATCCTGACTAAATAACTCGGAATTATAATCTAAAAAATAATCTGCTTTCTTTTGAAAAGAATAACACCGCTTTTCGTCACTGTCAAGGCCCCGGCGAAGGTTGTTATATGAACAAACACGGGTGAACACGAGTGAACATGGATGGCTGCCGGAGTCTTTGACCAAACTGAAGAAAGGGACTTCTCCGCTGGAGGTATCCGCTCTCGTGGAGCAACTGGCCTGGTGAAGTCCCCTTCCACTGCTATAATATGCGCCGATATTAAAAAAGATGCACCCCTTGTTTAAGCTCATGTACGCAAGTCCTCATAAGACCATGCTAACTAATGACAAAACCCTGCAGAAACATCTCTGCAAGGATCAAGGCGGGACTAAAAGGGTCCTGGAAGGGCTGTGCCGGTGCGGTCCAATCTATGAGGTTGACG
>CAZQEV010000016.1:11967-20861 GCA_964592135.1 uncultured Syntrophomonadaceae bacterium | reverse complement strand
TGATGAAGAAGCTGGTCCAGGGGCTGCTCAAGATCAGGATCCGTCCTTACTATGTGTACCAGTGCGATCTCTCGCAGGGAATCGAGCACTTCCGCACGCCTGTAGCGGCGGGGATCGAAATGATCGAATATTTGCGGGGACACACATCAGGGCTGGCCATTCCCACTTTCTGCATTGATGCGCCCGGCGGAGGGGGGAAGATCCCCGTTTCACCGCAGTATCTTATCTCCCAATCGCCTGACCGGGTGGTGCTGCGTAATTTCGAAGGGGGCATCTACACCTATACCCAGCCCAAACACGCCATTGATCCCGAACAGCCCTGCAGCATCTGCGGGGGCAAACATAACGAAGAATCCTACGGAGTCAGCAGGATGCTCGCCGGCAAGGTTGTGGCCATGGAGCCCACCGAAAAGGACTAAACCCGAGGAACGTTTATCTCTGTCCGAACCCCGGAGATTGTCTCTCCGGGGTTTTTACTTGCCGCTGAAAATTCGTCGCCCTTGTCCAATATTCCGGCACCGGCTAGAGGAAAGTAGACGGCAGTGTTGAATAAATAAAGTAAAGTGTTTATAGGTGAACAATACTGACAAAGGTGGGACGACAGATTGGACCTCGCTGAGCTCTCCAGGCAAAATGCGATTCTCAGAGCTGTCCTTAACTTTACCGACGAGGCGGTACACATCATTGATTGCGACGGCGTGACCTGGTTTTACAACAAGGTTTCTGCTGAAATGGAGGGAATGGATCCGGAGGAGGTTCTCGGCAAACATATCCTGGAGGTCTATCCGTCGCTGACCCTGGAGTCGAGCTCCCTGCTGGAGGTGCTCCGGACGGGAAAAACGGTGCTGAACCAGCAGCAGACGCTGATCAACCGCAAAGGCCGGGCGGTGACTATGTCATATTCGACATATCCGATCATGTATCGGAACCGCATTGCCGGCGCCTGTGATATCTCCCGCGACATTACCAGGATCAAGGAGCTTTCCGAAAGGCTGCTTGATCTGCAAGCAGAGCTGCCGGGTAAGAAAAGGGTTCCGGCCGAGAAAGAAAGCCGGGCCTCGCGGAACCCATCGATGGCGCGTTACACTTTCAATGATCTTATCGGGCAGGATCCCGGAATGATCGAGCTGAAGGTTGCCGGGCAAAGGGTGGCGGGCAGCCGTTCACCTGTCCTTGTTTACGGTGAGACGGGGACCGGCAAAGAGCTGCTCATTCAGGCGATCCACAATGCCGGACCGAACAGGGAGGGGCCCTACATTGCCCAGAATTGCGCTGCGCTGCCGGCTACGCTTCTTGAGAGTATCCTCTTTGGGACAGTGAAAGGGAGCTTTACCGGTGCGGAAGATCGCCAGGGACTTTTTGAGATGGCCGACGGGGGGACGCTTCTTTTCGACGAGATCAACTCCATGCCTGTGGAGCTGCAGGGTAAAATGCTGCGGGTGCTGCAGGACGGCACATTCAGGCGGATCGGCGACAACAGGCTCCGGGAAGTTAATGTCCGGGTCATCGCTTCAACAAATGTTGATCCCCTGGAAGCTGTTCGGGAGCAGCATCTCCGCCTTGATCTCTATTACCGCCTCAACGTGGTCTCTTTGAGGATTCCGCCGCTGCGCGAGCGACCCGATGATATTATGCTTTTAACAGAACACTTTATCGAGGAATACAAAGGCATCTTTGGCCGGAGCGTAGAAGGGGTGACCCCCGGCGTGGAAAAAATCTTCAGAAGTTACGGCTGGCCCGGAAATGTCCGTGAACTGCGCCACAGCATCGAGCATGCCATGAACATGGTTCAAGGGCAGCGGTATATTGATGAAAAGCAGCTGCCTTACCAGATCACCCAAATCGAGCTGCTCACAGGAACAGCCCCCGGGAAGGCGGATCTGGAGGGCGGACTCCCTGAAGCGGTCAGACATTTTGAAAAAGAGATTATCACGGCAACAATGCAGCAGTGTTCCGGCAATATATCCCAGGCGGCGCGTCGCCTGCACCTGCCGCGGCAAACCCTCCAGTACAAGCTGAAAAACCTTGGCCTTGCCGTTGAAAAATTTTGATCCGCCCAAAAAAGGGCGATTTAGCCCAATATCCGGCAACATAATTACGGCACCTGTTTATATTTCCCTCTTATGAGCGGTCATTCTACCTGTAACAGCACCCGGGACGATCTGGTATAAAAATTGCAGCAATATTTAGAAGGCACCTTGACTACCGGAAAGTCAGTGAATTGTGCTTTTTGGACGCTCCCGGGAGGGCGCCGGTAACCGGCTAATCTTAAAGCCTCCCCCGGTTCAGGCAGATCCCTCGCCTGGATCATATTTTTGCTACATATCGCGGGATACTTATGGGTTCCCATCTGTTCCGTCGTAGATGACTGGATGAAGCCGGAAAAAGAGTATTTCTGGGAAATCTGCGGGAATTCTGGAAAACAAGGGGGAGAGTGATGAATAAAAGAGAGCTACTCCAGGAGAATATGCCCGAAATTCGGCAGGCCCTTGCGTCAGATGAGGCGGATGTCTGTACTCTCTGGAGGGTGCTGCTCCAGTTTTACAGTAAAGAAGCTACCGATGAGCTCTTGCGGCACACCTTTCGCTACGCCGTTGAACATCCGGAGCAGATCCTCATTTATTTGGCCTATATTGGCGGCCGGGCTGTGGGCACTGTGAGCATGCATCTGGGCCATTATTCTACCTGGAACGATTACTGGTACGGCCATGTCGAAGATCTGATCGTGGTGCCTGAGTTCAGGCGCCGGGGCGTGGCCCGCCGCCTGTTGAAGCAGATCGAAGAGGCCGCCCGGCAGTTGGAACTGGGCAGGGTGGAACTGCTGGTGCTTAATGATAATCTTCCTGCGCGCATTCTCTATGAACAGTTCGGTTTTACCACTGATTCGGCGGTCTACGAACTGCCCATCTGCGGGGCATCAAATATTAGAAAGGAGCGTAAAGATGCGTAATTACCGGGAAATATCTCTCTGGAGAGACGTCTCCGAAAGCGACTGGAACGATTGGCGCTGGCAGGTGGCCAACAGAGTTACAAACCTGGAAGATCTGAAAAAGGTGATTGAACTCACCCCCGAGGAAGAAGAAGGGGTCAGGCAGTGTCTTCAGACGCTGCGCATGGCGATCACACCTTATTTTGCCACTCTCATTGATCCTCATGATCGCAACTGCCCGGTGCGCCGGCAGGCGGTCCCCACCGCCCTGGAGCTGCAGAAAGCCGCTTCAGACATGCTGGATCCCCTGTATGAAGATGTTGATTCCCCCGTGCCCGGTTTGACGCACCGCTATCCAGACCGGGTGCTCATGCTGGTAACGGATCAGTGCTCCATGTACTGCCGCCACTGCACGCGGCGCCGCATTGCCGGCGTAACCGATATGCCGCGCACCAGGGAAGAGGTGGACCGGGCTATCGATTATGTCCGCCGCACTCCGGTGGTGCGCGATGTGCTGCTCTCCGGCGGCGACGGGCTGCTCATTGACGATGACTTTGTCGAATATATCCTGAAGCAGCTGAAGGCAATTCCCCATGTGGAGATAATCCGGTTTGGCACGCGCACACCTGTGGTGCTGCCGCAGCGGATCACCCCGGAACTCTGCCGCATGCTCGCAAAATACCATCCTGTTTTCTTGAATACACATTTCAACAGTCCGCAGGAGATCACTCCGGTATCTGCGGCAGCCTGCGGACGCCTGGCGGATGCCGGTATCCCTCTTGGCAACCAGACTGTCCTCTTAAAAGGGGTCAACGACTGTCCGCTGGTTATGAAAAAACTGGTGCAGGGTCTGCTCAAGATCAGGGTCCGCCCCTACTATCTCTACCAGTGCGATCTATCGCAGGGGATCGAGCATTTCCGCACGCCAGTTGCGACGGGCATTGAAATGATTGAGTATCTGAGGGGCCACACCTCAGGGCTGGCCATCCCGCATTTCTGTATCGATGCCCCCGGCGGCGGCGGGAAGATTCCTGTTGCACCGCAGTATCTCATCTCCCAATCACCGGACCGGGTGGTGTTGCGCAACTTTGAGGGGGGTATCTACGCCTATACGCAGCCTAAACATTCCATCGATCCCGAGCAAACCTGCCCGCTTTGCGGCGGCAGACACAATGATGAGGCTTACGGCGTCAGCCGGATGCTTGCCGGCAAGGTTGTAGCTATGGAGCCGGAGGTGAAAGATTGAACTATTTCCTGTACTGTCTTGCTGCAGGGGAGGTTGCGTAAAAAATAAGTTTTAAAAAGTGTTCTCCCCGGGGTGTCTGCGGGAGATCTCCGGCGAAACTTCCTTCTGCAGGGGCGCCATGCTGTGCCGCTGAAACCGGCGCTGCCGGAAATAGGGCATACTGGGGTGGAAAGGTGGAACAGACTCTCTGTTCCAGTTGGAATGTTTTTTGATTTAATGTGATTGAGGGACCGGGTCCCTCTAGGGCTAAGAAAAACCGACAAGGAGGCGTAAGCCTGTGATTAAAAGAAAGTTTCAACCCCCGCGTTCCCTGCTTGAGTTCCGGGTGCTGAGTGATGGGGATATTCAGAGGATTCATGAAGCCGCCCTTGAGGTAATGGAGGAAGCCGGGGTGAGATTTCCCTCGAAGCAGGCCCTCGATATTCTCGAGGCAGCCGGCTGCAAGGTGGATCGGGAGACGAAGGTGGCTAAATTGCCGGCAACGCTGGTGATGGAGATGCTGCGCAAGGCGCCGGCCCAGTTTTTGCTGGCCGGAAGGGATCCTAAAGATGATATCTTTATCGATGGTTACACCTCTTACCTCTCCACCGACGGATGCGCAGTAGATTTTTATGATCTCGAAACGGGAGCGCTGCGTCGCTCAAAGAAGCAGGATATTACAGACTCCTGCAAAGTGGCCGATTTCCTGCCGGAGATCTCCTACATCTGGGGTCCGCCGGTGAGCGCCCAGGATTACCCCGCCGTGACCCGCCCGCTGCATGAGATCGAGGCGAGCATGGAAGGGACGACAATGCATATCCAGCCGGAGACGGTGATTTCGCGCGATATGGCTCACTTTGCCCTGGAGATGGCTTCCGTCGCGGCCGGCGGAAAAGAGGCGCTGCGCCGCCGCCCGCTCTTCTCCTACATGCAGTGCGCCACCGACCCGCTGGGGCAGGATGGAGGCAGCCTGGAGGCCTCCATGGTGGCTGCAGAGTGGGGCATCCCCACCGGATTCATGCCCATGCCCATGTCCTGCGCCACCGCACCGGCAACCCTGGCCGGCAACCTTGTTGTGACCACGGTGGATGCCGTGAGCCCGCTGGTGCTGATGCAGCTGGTCAATCCGGGGACACCGGTCTATTTTGCCGCCGCTCCCACAGCTATAGATCTGCAAACCGGCGGTTATACCGGCGGGGGCCCTGAAGATCATCTTCTGGCTGCCGCCTTCAGCGAGATCTGTCACTTCTACCAGATTCCACTGGCCATGGGCGCCTTTGCAACCGGGGCGAAAGAACCTGACTGGCAGGCGGCGGTGGACAATTGCTTTGCCGGCCTCATGCCTGTGCTTACAAAAACATCGATTTTGAACGGCGCCGGAACCCTGAACGGCTCCAAGATCTTCTCGCTGCAGGCGCTGATCATGGATGCCGAAATCTACAGCATTATTGCCAAGGTGGCTGAAGGGATCGAGGTTAACGATGAAACGCTGGCCGTGGATCTGATCAAAGAGATCGGCCCCGGAGGCAATTACCTGGCGGCTAAGCATACCCGCAAGCATATGGGCCGGATCTGGCGGCCTACCGTTTACGATCGCAAACCCTACGGGGCCTGGATGGAGAGCGGCAAAGAGGGCGCCTTTGAGGAGGCTACCGAGGCGGCCCGCTGGATTTTGAAAAACCATGAAGTGAAGCCCCTTGATCCCAAGGTCAAGGAAGAGTTTGCCGGGATCATCCGGACGGCTGAGAAAGAGTTGTCCAGGTAAAGAACTCTCTGAAAGGGGATATGAAGCGATGGAAAAAGAGAAGCTTTATGCTGAAATGAAGCAGGCGGTACTGGACGGGGAGATCGAGATCGCCGGGGAGCTGGCTTACAAGGCCGCCGAAGGCGAGCTTAACCCCCTGGAAGCCATTGAGAGAGGTTATGTCCCCGGCATCGATGAGGTTGGCGCACTTTTTGAACAGGGGCAGATCTTTTTACCGGAGCTTATTGCCGCCGCTGAGGCGATGAAGGCCGCCCTCATCATACTGGAGCCCGTTTTGCAGCAGCGGGACATGTCCCGGGATATCCTGGGGAAGGTTGTCATCGGGACGATGCATAACGACATCCATGATATCGGGAAGGATATGGTTGCCTCCATGCTCATGGCTGCAGGTTTCGAGGTTACGAATCTTGGGGTAAACGTACCCTGCGATACATTTATCAGCAGTGCGAAAGAGAAGCAGGCCGACATCCTGGCGCTTTCCGCCTTGCTCACTACGACCATGCCCGAACAGAAAATTGTCATTGAGGCTCTGGAGAGAGAGGGGCTGCGCAGCGGAGTAAAGATCCTGGTGGGCGGCGCCCCGGTGAACCGGCAGTGGGCCGATGAGATCAAGGCCGACGGCTATGCGGAGAACGCTATCGAGGCAGTGAAAGTGGCCCGGCAGCTTGTAGGCAAACAATCAACAGAGTGATCATAGGGGGAGGAGTGGCGCGCAATGGGTAAATTCACTTTTGACGGACAGCCAAAGTTGAAACTTTTTACGGACGAGCAGATTAAATTGATTCATGAGAAAGCGCTGGATGTCCTTGAGACTACCGGGGTCCGTTTCGAATCCGAAGAAGCCCTGAGAATCCTGAAGGATCACGGCGCCGCCGTCGATTTAAAGAGCAACGTTGTGAAATTCAAGCCGGAGATGGTTCTTGACGCGATCAAAAAAGCACCGGCGGGTGTCAAGCTTTATACCAGGGACGGTGAGCCGGCGGCAGATCTGAGCGGGGATAATATATATTTTGATCCCGTTTCCGCTCCCATCAAGATTCTGGAATCAGATGGGAAGACAGTCCGGCAATCAGCGGCCCAGGATCTGGCGAATATCTCCAGGATCAACGATGCCCTGGATAATATCGCTCTGCAGGCAAGCGCCTGTGTGCTTTACGATGTTCCGAAACTCATCGGCGACAGCTACCGCATCTATATCATGCTGAAGAATTCACCAAAGGCGATCATCACCGGCGGTTTCAGCGTGCACGGTGTCCCGTACATGCGCGACATGCTGGCGGCGGTAGTGGGCGGTCCGGACCGGCTGCGCGAAAAACCGGTGGCCGTTTTCGATATCTGTCCCTCTCCGCCGCTGAAGTGGACCCGGATCAGTTCGCAAAATATCATCGACTGCGCCCGCGACGGCCTCCCCCTGGAGACTGTCTCCATGCCCATGCCCGGTGCAGCCACGCCTGTGACCCTGGCCGGCTCCATCGTGGTCCATACGGCGGAGACGCTGAGCGGCATTGTCCTGGCCCAGGCGGTCGCTGCGGGTGCGCCGGTGATTTACGGCGGTGCGCCGGTTCATTTTGATATGCGCACCGGCACCGCACCGCTGTCGGCAATTGAAGCGACGATGATCGCCGCGGCCTATGCCCAGATGGGCAAATACTACGGCATGCCCACCCATACCTACGCCTGCCTGAGCGACTCCATGATCGTCGATGCCCAGGCGGGGCTGGAAACGAGCATGAGCGGCATCGTGGCGCTGCTGGCCGGGATCAATGTGATCTCGGGCGCCGGCGGACTGGATGTGGTCAGCACGATCAGCCTGGAAAAAATGGTGATCGACAACGAAATCTGCGGGATGGCGCTGCGGCTCCATCGTGGCATCGACACCTCTGAAGAGGCCCTGGCGGTGGATCTGATCCGCCATCTCGGTCCAGGCGGAGATTACCTCTCCTCGGATCATACATTCAAGTGGTTCAAAAAGGAGCCGTACATTCCCTCGCCCGTCATCGAACGGCGTGATCGTAAAAACTGGGAAAACGATGGAGCCAGGGATACTTTCGAAAAGGCTCGCGAAAAGGTCAAAGAGATTCTGGCCAATCACCAGCCGCAACCTCTGGACAAGGAGCGAGCCGAAAAACTGGACCGCATTACCCAGAAGATCATGGGCGAACTGGGAATCGACAGCCTGCCCATGGGGCCAAAATAAACATCAGACAGGGGGAGAGGCGGACCCTCTCCCCCTTAACCTCTTTTATAGGGAAGGATCTCTGTCAGGGATCATAGAATTAAAGTCAACATGTCGATCATCTATTAACGGGAGGCGCTTAACATTATGGCAAATCTGGAGAAAATTAAGAACAGCGTGATCGAGGGAGATGTCGCCGGAGCAGCGGCTGAGACGAAGGTCTGCCTGGAGAGCGGAATGGATCCCCAGCAGATCATCAATGAGGGTCTTGTTGCCGGGATGAACGTTGTGGGGCCGCGCTTCAAGGCCGGCGATATGTTTGTTCCTGAGGTGCTCATGTCGGCCAGGGCGATGCAGTCGGGGATCGATCTGGTGAAAGAAGAACTGGTAGATTTTGAGATACCCACCTCCGGCAAGGTGCTCATCGGCACGGTGAAGGGAGATTTGCACGATATTGGTAAGAATCTGGTGGCGATCATGCTCGAGAGCAGCGGCTACACGGTAGTCAATCTCGGTGTGGATATACCGGCGGAGAAATTTGCCGAGGCGGTTAAGGAACACCAGCCGCAGGTGGTGGGGCTTTCGGCTTTGCTGACCACCACGATGCTGGAGATGAAAGAGACCATCGATTATCTGAAAGAGGAAGGGCTGCGCGATGAGATCAAGGTGATCATCGGCGGCGCACCGGTGACCGACGACTTCTCCACCGAGATCGGCGCCGACGGATATGCTCCCGACGGCGGTTCGGCGGTGGAACTGGTCCAGCGCCTTCTTGCCTGAGACCCCCGGAGCTGATTTG
>CAZQEV010000016.1:0-11867 GCA_964592135.1 uncultured Syntrophomonadaceae bacterium | reverse complement strand
AAACTAGCAATTCAAGAGCTGACCCCAGCCGGAGTCAAAGGCGCGGCTGTTGAGCTGGAGCAGGTGGGGAGGGAGCAGAGCGGCAATCGCCTGCAGCCAGCTTTCGCGGGGAAAAGAGAGCCGGCGGGCCAGGATGCCCAGGAGAAAGAGGTTTGCGGTGCGGGGATGGCTGCGCACAGGCTCTGCAGAGGAGGCCTTCACCGTGATCACCTTTTTAATATTGGCTCTTAGCGCCGCCTCGATATCCTCCGGGTAAGCGCACGCGCCCGTGAGCACAGACAGGGGAGCGATGGTCTGCATATTCACGACGGCAGTTCCCTGCGGCGAAAGCCAGGACAGGGAGCGCAGCGCCTCAAGCTGTTCGAAAGCAAGGAGAAAGTCCGCCTCTCCGGGAGACACCAGGGGAGAATATACCTTGCGGGCGAAACGGACATGAATAAGTACGCTGCCGCCGCGCTGGGCCATGCCGTGCGTCTCGGAACTTTTTACATCATAATGCTCCGCCAGGGCCGTTTCCGCGATGATCCTGCCCGCCAGCAGGGCGCCCTGGCCGCCTACGCCGGCGATGACCAGGTCGGTTTTAGACATCATCTCCGCCTCCTTTGGGAGCGGAAATAGCTTCATGGCGGCAGAGCTGGGCGCAGAGGCCGCAGCCGGTGCAGAGAGCGGGGTCGATCAAGACGGGGCCATCTTTAACCGCCTGGCTGATCGCCGGGCAGCCGGGTTCGAGGCAGATGCCGCAGCCGCGACACTTCTCCGGGTCAACCTGCAGCGGTGCGACCCGCTCCCCTTTTAACAGGGCGCAGGGTTTGCGGACAATGATCACGGAAGGTTCATCTGCCGCGAGCTCCCTTTCAATTATATTGCGCAACTCATGCAGCTTCAGCGGATCGACTGTGCTGACGCGTCTGATACCGATAGCGCGGCAGAGCGGCTCCAGCTCCACGGGCGCTCTCTGTTCTCCCTGGAGGGTCAAACCGGTGCCCGGGTGGTCCTGGTGGCCGGTCATGGCTGTGGTGCGGTTGTCCAGGATGAGCACAGTGGCACTACTGCCGCTGTAAACCAGATCGATGAGCGGGGTGATCCCCGAATGAAAGAAGGTGGAATCCCCGATCACAGCAACGGTGCGCCGGGCCAGATGGGGATCTGCCCGCTCCATGCCCAGGGCCTGGCCGATCCCTGAGCCCATGCAGATGCAGGTATCGAGCGATTCCAGCGGCGGCAGCGCCCCCAGGCTGTAACAGCCCACATCGCCGGGCACATTCAGTTGCAGCTTGCGCAGCATGTAGAAGAGGCCGCGGTGCGGGCAGCCCGGGCAAAAAAGCGGCGGACGTGGGGGGAGCTCAGGGAGGATGAAGCTGCTTTTCTTTTCAAGGGCAATGCCGCGGCCCAGCTTTTCGCGGATTATCTCTGCACCCAGCTCGCCTACAGGTGAGAAAAGATCCTTACCCCTCACCGGCAATCCCAGGCGCAAAGCCTGGATCTGCTCTTCGAGAAAGGGATCCAGTTCCTCCACGACGATGATCTCTTCCACTGTCCCGGCAAAGCGGCGCAAAAGTTGTTCCGGCAGGGGATAGCTGAATCCGAGTTTCAGCAGGGTGGCATCGGGCAGCGCCTCCCGGACATACTGGTAGGCGATTCCGGAGCAGACAATGCCGTATGGCGTCGAGCCCTGTTCAATCCGGTTCAGCGGGGAGACGGCAGCCGCCAGACGCAGCGCCTCCAGCCGCTTTTCCACCAGGGGGCGCCGCTGTCGGGCAAAGCCGGGGATCATCACATATTTGGCAAGGTCCTTCCGGTAGCCCCGGCGCAATTTCTCCAATCTTTCACCGGGTTGGACCAGGCTTCGCGAATGGGAGATCCGCGTTGTTGTGCGCAGCAGTAAGGGTGTATCGAACTCTTCACTCAGCAGAAAGCCGGCGATGACATAATCTTTGGCCTCCTGACTGTCCGACGGCTCTAAAAGAGGAATCTTCGCCATTCGGGCGTAGTGCCTGTTGTCCTGTTCATTCTGAGAACTGTGCATACCGGGATCATCGGCGCTGACAAGCAGCAGGCCGCCGCCGACGCCGGTGTAGGATAGGGTCAGCAGCGGATCGGCAGCCACGTTTACGCCTACATGTTTCATCGCCGCCAGTGCCCGGGCGCCGGCCAGCGAGGCGCCGATAGCCACCTCCAGGGCTACCTTCTCGTTGGGGGACCAGTCGGCGCGAATTTCCTGATAGTTAGAAAGCTGCTCCAGAATTTCCGTGGAAGGGGTTCCAGGGTAAGCGGTAGCCACGGTGACTCCGGCTTCATAGGCGCCGCGGGCGATTGCTTCATTTCCTGACATTAATTGTGCCGGCATAATATTTTCCTGTTCTATTTAGCGATCATTGCTCTATTCTAACGCTCCTCCGGTGATGCCGAAAAAAGAGGATCCCGGGTTCTCATTCACGAGCCGGGGCTCAGAGATCACAGATCCGTTCGCTGCTGATGACGGAGATACCCTGATCCTGCAGCACCTGCAGGGCTGCAGGAATATTCTCCACCCGCATCAGGATCAGGGCGTCTGCGGTACGCTTCTGGACAAAGGCGTACAGGTATTCAATGTTGATCCCTGCGGATTCCAGGGGCGAGAGCACACCGGCCAGTCCTCCCGGAACATCGGGGATTTCGACGGCAATCACTTCTGTCACAGAGGCCATAAAGCCTTTTTCTCGCAGAACGGCGTAGGCTTTGTCGGGCTGATCGACGATCAAGCGCAGGATTCCGAAATCGGAAGTATCGGCAATGGAAAGAGCGCGAACATTTATCCCGGCTTCGCCCAGGGCCTCGGAGACGCCGATCATCCTGCCGCATTTATTTTCAAGAAATATGGAGATCTGTTTAACCATTTGACATCCTCCTTGTTACAGCATCCTTCAGAGGTGAAGGATGGCTCTTTAACGGATTTCGCGCCTGTCGATGATCCGCTGTGCTTTCCCCTCGCTGCGCGGGATCGATTTTGGCTCAACGAGTTTCACGGTGGCGGAAATACCCAGGATATTGATCATCTCCTCGCGGATCGTCTTCTCCAGGCCTTCCAGCCCTTTGATCTTATCCGAGAACATCCGGTCTGTAAGCTCCACCCTGATCTCCAGGGTGTCCAGGGTTCCCGCCCTGTCGACAATGAGCTGGTAATGCGGCTCCGTCTCTCCGATCTCCAGGAGGATGCTCTCCACCTGCGAGGGGAATACATTAACCCCGCGGATGATGAGCATATCATCGGTCCGACCGCTGATCTTGGCCATTCGCAGATGGGTCCGGCCGCAGGGACAGGGGCGGCGGTTCAGAGAGGTGATATCGCGCGTCCGGTAGCGGACCACAGGCAGCGCCCCCTTGGTAATGGTAGTGATGACCAGTTCACCTGTCGCACCTTCCGGAAGGATCTCTCCGCTGGAGGGGTCAACAACTTCAGCGATAAAGTGATCTTCGCCTAGATGCAAGCCCTCTCTTTCCGGGCACTCGTAAGCAACTCCCGGTCCCATAACCTCGCTGAGGCCGTAAATGTCGAAAGCCCTGATCTGAAGTTTCTCCTCGATGACCCGGCGCATATTGTCCGACCAGGGCTCGGCGCCAAAAAGACCGGACTCCAGTTTCAGCAAGGCGGGATCTATCTGCATCTCCTCCATGGTTTCAGCAATATTCAGGGCATAGGAAGGAGTGCAGGCGAGAAGAGTGCATCCCAGATCCCTGATCATGCGCACCTGGCGTTTCGTCTGGCCTCCCGAGACAGGCACCACCGTGGCCCCGATTTTTTCCGCTCCATAATGGACTCCAAGGCCTCCGGTAAATAGGCCGTAGCCGTACGCCACATGGATAACCGAGTTGCGGAAAGCACCGGCGGCGGTAAGGGAACGGGCCATCAATTCCGCCCATACCTCCAGGTCTTTCCTGGTGTAGCCTACTACCGTGGGCAGACCTGTTGTCCCCGAAGAGGAGTGGATCCGCACCACTTCGTTCAGGCCGTCAGTGAAAAGCCCGTAGGGGTAGTTGTCCCGCAGATCATCTTTTATGGTAAAGGGAAGCCTGCCGAGATCTTTCAACGACCGGATATCACCCGGCTCCGCGCCTGTTTCCCGGAACCGCTGCCGGTAATAGGGTACAAGCTGGTAGATTGTCTCCAGCGTCTGCTTCAGCTGTAAAAACTGCAGCAGTTCAAGTTTCTCTCGCGGCATCGCCTCGCAGTTTTTATTCCACATCTTGTTTCCTCCGCCGTGTAGGTGATTGTCCATCTAAAATGAACTATTCCATGAAAGTAAGGGTTCTCCTGCCGCCGCCTCCTCAATTGTATCCGCATCAGCGAGACTGCGAAACGGCGTCAGCGGGCTCCCGGGGTCCTGCGCCGGCGTCTTGCGGGTATTAAACAGCGGGGCCAGGGAAAAACAATAAAGTATTGCTGGATCAGCACTTCGGGGAGGAAAGATCTTGAAGAGCAAAGATGGGTTAAAAAGCGGTATAAGGGGCCTTGATCAGGTTAAGCAGATGATCGGCAAAACCCTCGATCCGACGCCTGGCGAGCTGGGTGATATGGTCCGTCTTTTACTGGAAAGGAGCGGTAAAATGCTGCGGCCGAGACTGCTGCTGATCTGCGCAGCTTTGGCGGGAGAGAAAGGACGGCGCGGCGGCAGGGTTCTTTTCGAGACTGCTGCGGCAGTGGAGATGATTCATATCGCCTCTCTGGTTCATGACGATATTATCGATGAGGCCGGGCAAAGACGCGGTAAGGAGACACTGCACCTGCGCCGGGGTCCCGGCCCCGCTGTCCTGGTGGGCGATTTTCTGTTGGCCCGCGCTTTTGCTCTCTTGAGCCGTCCCGGCAGCGATAAAAATGTGCTTATCCTGTTGGCTCGCACAGTCTCCTTGCTCTGCCTGGGTGAGATCTGCCAGCTGAATTATCAGCACTGCCGGGAGCTTACCGAAGGGCAGTACTACCGGATAAATTACCTTAAAACTGCACAGTTCATTGGCGCCTGCTGTGAAGCAGGCGGCTGGATTTCAGGAGCCGCTCCTGATCATCGCCGGGCGCTGCGCCAGTTCGGCATTAAAGTGGGGCAGGCCTTCCAGATTGTTGATGATATTCTCGATTATAGCGGCTGCCCGGGACAGCTGGGAAAACCCGCAGGCAATGATCTGGAGCAGGGCCGGGCTACCCTGCCGCTGATCCATCTTTTTGCCACAAAAAAACATTATTTGAAACTGTTTGCGGTCTTGTCCGGGAATTCGGCAAGGCCTGCTGAAATTCGCAGGAGACTTAGTGAGGCGGTTAAAGAAAACGGATCCCTTGAATATGCCGCCGCCGCAGCCCGGCAAAAGCAGGCGGAGGCTCTTGATCGGCTGCAGCAATTTCCGCCTTCCCCGGAGCGGTATTTGCTGACAGAGATTGTCACGGCATTAACAGCCCGGCTTCCGGCAGTGCAGAGTACCGGCCCGTTGATTTAGAGGCAAAATTATTTTAGAATGGTAGCGAGAAGGAATTGCTCTTCTAACTATTATTGAGAGGTGATCAGATGTCTGGAATTACAAACATCACTGAAGCAGAATTTGAGGATAAAGTGATGGCGGAACAGCTGCCGGTTCTCGTCGATTTCTGGGCTCCCTGGTGCGGGCCCTGCCATATGATTGCACCTGTGCTGGACGAGCTGGCCGCTGATTATCAAGGGCGGCTGAAAATTCTTAAGGTAAATGTGGACGAGAACCAGGGACTGGCGGAGCGTTTTGAGATCCTGGGCATTCCGACGATGCTTCTGTTCAAAGGAGGAGCGCTGGTGGAAAGTCTTACCGGCGCCATGTCAAGAACAGCACTGACCAACAAGATCGATCCCCATCTCTAGCCGACAGGCCCTCCCTTCCGTAAGTATGTCAGTAAACCGGTGCCCGGCACCGGTTTACTAATCTACCAAAGATGATTCTCCTGCATTTTGACAGCTTTTAGAGGATTTAACGATAAAATAGAGAAGTTATCTCTAAAATAAAATTGTGTAGGAGGCATCAGCATATGGCAGAAACAATTTTTTCTGTCCCCGTAAAGGTTCGCTATTACGATACTGACCTCTCACGCGCTGTCTTCTTTACAAATTATGTCAAGTGGTTCGATTCCATCGCTTTGCCTGAATTTACTGATGCCCTGGGCATCGACTGGCGCTCTTTTCTGGAGAAAAATGTTGACGCTGTGGTTGCACACGTAGATTTTGACTACAAAGCACCCTGTTACCTTGATGATGTCGTGGATATTCATATTACGGATGTGGATCTGGGGCGGAGCAGCATGACCATTTACGGGTCCCTTTTCAAAGAAAAAGATCTCATCGCTGAAGGAAAACTGGTTTATGTCTTTGTCGATTTCAATACCCGCAAGGCTGCGCCGATACCTGAAATATTCAAAGGTAGATTCGACGCATTTATCAAAGATAGAAAGTTATAGAGCCGGAATTAAAGAAAGCGAAGGGGGCACGGGTGCTAATGCTCGTGCCTCATTTTTATGGGGAAGGCTATGTTGCAGTATCCGATCCTAAAGCACACCAAGCCTGCGCAGCAGTAAACAGAGGCGGTAATAGAGCCTGGCTTCAGCACCGCCGGCTTTCAACAGGGAGCGTGCTGTTTTTTGTAAACCCTGGCGGCTGACTTTGGAATCGGAAAGGTAGACCGCCAGCAGCCCCCGGACTACGGAGCGGTGAAAGGATGCGCGGGGCAGCGTTGATACCTGCTGAAGGGATTTTCGCAAAAATAGGTGCAGCCGCTCAGCCGCCATATCGGCAGAGGGGTAACAGGATACGAAGTTGAAATCTCCTTCCCTGCTGTCTTCTTCCTGATCGATCCAATAATCGAGCAGGATATGGAAGCCGCAAACCCAGGGGAAATAGGCCTTGACCAGCCTCCTGCCTTCGTCAGCGCCCGTTTCGGGAGAGGCTGCCAGGCCGAAGAGGGCGAAGATGGGCAGGGTGGAGCCGCAGGCGGCGGCAAATTCCCACCAGTACTGCGGGGGACTTGCCGGCGCCGCCTTTTCCTTGAACCAGCGTTTAAGGCGGCTTCTGCGCACCGCCGGATCAAGATGCTTGTAGACCTGCAGGTCATTGTAGAGTGAGACCATTTTCAAGATCTCGGCCTGGATTGCAGGATAAGCAGGGAGGTTGCAGGTGCAGGCGCGGCATTGGGCTACCAGTGCCTCCAGATAACCGCCGTCGTTTTTAACGTGGTAGAAACGGTAATAATCCTGTTTCTTGAAGGGGCCGCTGGTGAGCGCTGCGATCATCGCCTGGTGCAGGCAGCGGAAAGCTGCTTCATCGAATGTGCCGCCGCGATCGCAGAGGTTGTCCAGGTAATCGCTGATTGTCTGCAGAGCCACGATCAGCGAAACCAGCTTCCCGGTATGGGAGGGGTTGAGACTGTAAAGAGCATAGAAACTTCCACCCTGAGCATGGAACCGTTTCCTGGAAAGGCTGCCCGTGGCCTGCTGCAGGAGCGTCAGGTCGGCATTCAGAGTAAGCCTCTGCTCCCATTTGCGCAGCTCCCGGGAGACCTGGGGCAACACGCCTGTGAAAAAACGGGGCAGAGGGAATGCGGGGGAAATGCGGCGTGATTGGAACAAGAGTCCTTCCGCGGTTTTTTCATGCATATTCAATCACTCTTCGCTGTTGTTAAAAAATAGAACTTCTCTTCTTTCATCCAGGGAAGAAGAAAGGAATAATCAGCCGCACCGGCGGCGATGCGGCTGATATAAACAGAAATATACATGCATGGTTTCTTTAATGCTCGCCACTCCCCCCCTGCCCTTCCTCTTCACCGCTGCCGCTTTCTTTACTTTCCGGCATCTTTTCACCATCACCGAAGAAATTTGGAGCAGGGGCCATTTCCCCACCATCACCCCCGGCGCCGATTTCTGTGCGGATATAGCGGTAAAAAATCCACTCAGCGACTCCGGTAACCGCAGAGGTGGCGAGAATGGCTCCGGTGCCGATAGTCTGGCGGACAAAAGGACCTGCCAGCGCCAGGACCACCGCAGCCATAACAAAATTGGCAATGGCAGTGGGCAGCGCACCGAAACGCATCAGCAGCAAACGGTCACCTACAAAATAGAGCACAAGGGCAACAACCAGGGCGATAACAAGGGAGCTGCCCAGGGGTATTGCCGGAATAAGCAGGTAGCTGAGGAAGATCACCGTTATCGCGGCAGTGTAAATATATTTGATGACCAGCGGTCTGATATGTTCCAAGGATTCACCCCCTTTCTTGATCATTACTTTTCCCCGGAAAAGTGCAATCATGCATAAAAAACCCGTTCCTTTTCCCTTTCCCTTCCTAGGGCGGATATTATTTTACTTCATGGCAGGATAAATATGGCATATGTCGAATATTATTTGATAATACTATGGAAAGGGGTGTTACCAGTATGTCTCGTGAGGAAATTGGCCGGGTGCACCATTATTACAGTAAAATTTCCGTAGCCATAATCGAATTATCCGCTCTCGTCAGTGTGGGAGAAAGGATTACCATAGTGGGGCCTAAAACCGAATTCGCACAGGAGATCAGCTCCATGCAGGTAGAACACAAAAACATCAACGCGGCAAAATCCGGTGATCTCATCGGTTTGAAAGTAATCGATAAGGTCAGGGAGGGTGATCGTGTTTTCCGCTTTGCCGAAATATAAAGCCGGTTTCGCTAAAAGACGATCGCGCGAGAGGGTTTTGGCTGCTCTTAAAGAAATAGTAATAGATGCTGTTAGAAGCATGACATCATTCAATAAAAGGCAGGTGTAACGGTCAATGTTAATCGTTGGAGAGAAGATCAATACCAGTCGCAAGGCAGTCAAGGAAGCAGTCGATAGAAAGGATGCTGCATTTATCCGCAGTCTGGCCCGCCGCCAGCATGAAGCCGGTGCACATTACATCGATGTGAATTGTGGAACCTTTGTTCACAATGAGCCCGAGCTTTTAAGCTGGCTGGTACAGGAGGTCCAGGATGAACTCGGCGGCCTGCCTCTCTGTATTGACAGCCCCAATTCCCTGGCCGTGGAAGCGGCGCTCAAAGTGCATCAGGGGACAGCGCTGCTGAACTCTATCAGCGGTGAGAAGGAGCGCTATGAAGCCCTTGAACCGCTGGTAGTTAAGTACGGGTGCAAAATTGTTGTTTTATGTATGGATGATGAATTTGGAATTCCGCCCGATGCGGCGACCCGCTTTAGTATTGCCTCCCGGATCATCGATAGCCTGGCTGCCAAAGGGGTGAGCCATGATCATATCTACATCGATCCCCTGATCCAGCCCATCAGTGTGGACAGCAAAAACGGGCTTTCCTCTGCGGAGACGATCCGAATGGTGCTGGAGCGCTATCCGGAGGTTCATTCCATCTGTGGGTTGAGCAATATCTCTTTCGGGCTTCCCGAGAGGAAGCTTTTGAACCAGGCTTACATGGTCGTATGTACCGCTTACGGCCTTGATGCGGTTATTCTGGATCCCGAAGATAAGAAGATGATGGCCCTTGTTCATGCTGCCGAGGCCCTTCTGAATCGCGATCCTTACTGCGGTAATTATCTGAAAGCATACCGCAAGGGCGTCCTGAGTGATTGAAATTACGGGGATAAAGGGAGGGATGGCCGGCTTAACGCCGGTCTCCCACCACTTTAATTATTGTTAAGCGATGTCAGAAGCTGCTTTTTCAGGCGGTTAATCTTAGGAGCGGAAGATGCGTTAAAGCGGGCAAGCTGTTCTTTCCACCAGGGTGAGCGCTCCAGGTTGACGCCCGCCAGGGCTGAGCCGCTGATACCTTCGCTGTGCAAATGCTCCAGGGGTTGCTCAAGGTATTCACCCTCCTCCAGCTCCTCCCGCAGTTCCCGGACCTGATCCGCGAAGTCCTGTGCTGTTTGCCCAAGCTCTTCAATGAGATTGTTTTCTTTCCCGGGGCGGTAATGGCGGTAAGCCGCCGCCACTTCTTCGATATTACCGGGATCCATCGCGTTGGTGATCTTCTGTAAAAAAATCCGGACCGCTGCCTCCCGGGCTCCTTCGGGGTAGCGGCTGATAGTTACGGCGATTTTCTCCAGAGAGCTTTCTTTGTCCAGAAAGGATCCTGCCAGCAGGGAGGATGCCTTGAGGTAAGGCTCGTGATCCGCTCCGGCGCCAACTTTAGCGAGATCCTTGATCATTTCCAGGTCGCCGGTTCGCTCCATGGCCAGCTCACGGGCCGATTTGATCTTTCCCATTCTTTTCTTCACCCCGTTATTTATGATATCATATTGTTAAAATTGAGGCTATGGAGGAACAGAAATGCGCCTGAACGACCGGTTTTATGCCTATTTTTGGCAAGGGTATGGAAATAATTGCAATAGCTATATCTACCGGGGGAAGAAAATGGTGCTCATCGATCCCGGCCACATCATGAATGAATCGGGAGAGAGATGCTTTGAAACCCTGACCCGCTCTCTCGCTGCAGACGGAATTAAGATGGAGGAGCTCGAAGTAATTCTCTGCACTCACGGGCACCCCGATCATGTGGAGGCGGCCGGACTGATCCGCGAAAAAAGCGGCGCCCGGATAGGGATACACCGCGAAGATGCTTTTTTCCTGGAAGGTCTGGAACAGCGCATGGCCGCAGCAGGTTCGTCGAAGACACCCTCGCTGTCTCCCGATTTTTACCTTCAGGCAGGTGAGCTGAAACTGGGATTGCCCGGGGGGGAGACAGATCCAATTCAGGTTTTACATACTCCCGGCCACTCGCCGGGCTCGATCTGTTTTTATTTCCCGGGAGAGAAGACACTTGTCACAGGAGATACGGTTTTCGACAGCAGCATCGGACGATCCGATCTTCCCGGCGGTGATTTTGCGGCGCTGGGGCGCAGCATTGCCTCTCTGGCCGGGCTTGAAGAAATGGAGCTTCTTCTGCCCGGACATATGGGCCCCGTCAGAGGGGCGGAGAACATCCGCCGCAATTTCGAACTTATCCAGCGTATGTTTTTCGGCTAGGGAACCGGCCTGCTCCAACTTGCTGTTATCCATAAGATAGCAAAGAATCCCCGATTGATATATAGGGCGGGTCATGGCCCGCCCGGCTTTGTCCGGGATTGAATTCAGATATCTTTTTTAGAACACCACAGAGCTACATCCAAAACATGGAAAAGAAGATCACCCCCTCACCCGGTTCAGAATGGGCCGGGTGAGTCAAAGTCACCGTCCCCTTGACTCACTTGACTCACACCCCGGATAAAATTTCCCCGTTGGAAAAAAATAAAGTTAAATTGCCATGTCAAAGGGGTCTGAGATAATGAAGCGCTACAGTTATCTTCTCTGGGGTATCCTGGCCGGTCTGGCTGGAGCACTGGCGGGTTCGCTGATCTTGTGGGGTGCATGGCAGCTGCCCGCACTGGGCCTTCTTCTGACACGGGTCAGTCTCCTTTACGGTTTTGCCGCATTGCTCATTTCAGGTGCCCTGGGCGGCCTGATTTACGCCGCGGTGCTCCGGCAGCGTCGCCTGAGGCTCTATACCACTATTCTGACAGGGGCGGTTCTCGGCTTTCTGCTCTGGATCGCCGGCCCGCTGCTGCTCATACCGGTGTTTCTTGGTTTTCCGCCCTTTGCCGCCGGCCCCCTGGATAACTGGATGCCGCTGGTGGCATTTGTTTTTTACGGAGTTATTGCCGCCCTGCTCTACAGCCGTTTCAGCGCGGCCCAGTCACCGGTCCGGGTCTATTATGCCGCCGGTCTTCTGCTTGCCGCCGGGCTGTTCACTCCTTTTTTGCTAAGAGCAGCGGTGAGCACCGACCCCCGCTCACTGGATCTGCCCGCGGGATATCGGGCCGAGGTGGTGGCGAAAGGCTTTACCTACCCCACATCCATCGCCCTGGAGAGTTCAGG
>CAZQEV010000015.1:15005-21470 GCA_964592135.1 uncultured Syntrophomonadaceae bacterium | reverse complement strand
CATCGGTAAAAGCAAAATGAACGGCATGATCAAAACGGAAGCCGTCAACAGTAAAATTATCGGCCAGTCCGCCCCAGCGCGGCCGCGCCTCATAGATCACCGCCTTCTTTCCCAGCTGCTGGGCATGGTAGGCGGCGGATATCCCCGCCACCCCGCCCCCCAAGACCATCAGTTCTGCCATTGTTATCTCCTTCAGGTTACATTTTAAGCCTGTCTAACTCATCAAGAATCTCTCCATCAACCTCTTTCTGAAAGAGATTCACATTTTCCTTTATGACCTGCAGCGGCAGGTTCCACCATTCCAGCTGCAGCAGCCGCTCAATGGTCTCTTCATCGAAGCGGTATTTCACCGTTGCCGCCGGAACTCCCACCGCAACAGCATAGGGGGGGACATCCCCGGTAACAACCGCCCCCGCTCCGATCACCGCACCGTGGCCTATTTTAACTCCGGGCATGATCACGCCGTTGCAGCCGATCCAGACATCATGCCCGATATGCACCCTCTTGACAACAAGACCATTTTCATCAACAAAACGGTGCCCGGGATCATAGGGAAAAGAGTGGGTTGTTACAATCCTGTAGGGATGATTTGTCGCCCCTATGGTTACATTCCAGGATATGGAGCAAAACTTGCCCAGCTCCGCCTCCGTAACCATGCTGTTTTTCCCTACATAACTGTAATCGCCGATAACAGAGTTCACCACCTGCGAGTAAGAAACGAGCCCCACATTTTTCCCCAGCCGGGAGCCCTGGATATCCACATAGGGATCGATGAAGACACCGCTCTTGATAAAGGTGCGGTACTTGATCCGCTGCCAGAGCGGATTGGGCACGATATATTCCAGGATTGTCTTCAGTTTCGGGCTCACAGGCTTTCCTCCAAAACAACGGGTTGAGCTTGAAAATTCTTCATCACATTTTACTTCTCCAGTTCCATGTGTCCCACCCACCCCGGCGGGGCTTTGAAAGGAATATTGAGAGCACAGCCGTTAATATTAGAGCACAATTTGGAATCAGAAGAGCTCACATTGGTCAGTTTATATCTATTGATCTGTTGTGAGTTTCTGTATAGCGGTATTTTATTGTGGTCAAATCCCATCATGCCAATGAGCAGAAGATCTAGGAGCAAAAAGTTTACCCCTGCCGCCACCAGCCCGCATGCCTTCGCCTGCGGCATCAAGGGCCCATCACCTTCACCGGCAATAATTCCGTCAACTACACAGAATAATTTTCTTTGGGGAGTATCCGCCATCTTGCCCGTGGCATTTCCGTAGATTAATATTTTGTTTAGATCCAGAATCATTCTCCAGACAGTATCGTTTCCATACCACCCTCCCCCGCCCTGAATCTGCGTAGTGCGCACCCTTCTAAAAAAAACAGGTTTTAAGAAACGGTAAAATCTAACGGCTAATTTATAGGCTATTTCCTTGAGATAATTGGGCCTGGCTAACAGCCTGTCAATTAACAGGCGCTGTGTATAGAGGGCCCTCTTCTCCTGGCCCTCCAGTTGAGGGTATTCGTCCCCGCCGTCCTCGGGAGTGCCGATATTAAAATGGGGCAAATAATTCTTATTTCCATTAATGCCCACGATATTTTTTAAATTTAAGGTCACTCCGCCTTTTCGATGAGTTTTCATTTTAGGGATAGAAATAACTACATCTGCCGTTAAGACGGTATTGGCGATGCAGTATTCGTGCTTTCCCTTTCTGTGGTGTATTTTTGTTTCCCGGCGATCATAATCTGCTCCATAAAGCTTATCAAATGATTCCAGCTCATCAAATTCGCTGTCGCTTCCAAGATCAAAAATTGTGTAGCCGAGCGGATCGCCATCGAGTTTGATCCGCGATTCCCCCGTTAATATGTCGTTTTTATAGACGAATTTCAGCTGCCTGAAATCCATAACCGAAATATCAAAACCCTTTTCATCTTTATAGAGATTATTGATTTCTTCCAGCCCGGTATAATCTAAGATGTTATCGAAGTTTGCATCAGCCTGGGGAGCATCACCGATAATGATCTCTCCTTTTCCACAGAGCGCAATATAGACATAATCGATAACTGCCCTGATCAAACTCGGGTGTGTGATCACTGCATCTACAGTCCCGCCGCCCAGGTGCCTGTCCAGGACAAAGTTCGGTTTAATGACCACTTTGTTCCCCGGTTTGATTATTTCCTGGAATGGATTCCACCCGGCAGTGCCGTAGTTTTCAATATCCATATTTAATTTATGTAACAGGCTCCTTAGCGCATCGTAGACCCCGTTGTGTTCCGCTGAAATATGGTTCCCGCCAAATTGATACTCGGGATATCCTGTTGATGGATCATAAGGTGAATTCTGTGGATAGCCTTTTAATATTTCGTTGTTATAAATGGCTACGCAATGATCATTTAAGAAATCGTACAAAGCTGACGCCCCTTATACCGGTAATTTCTGGACCAGATATTTAAACTTGCCTCTTTCAGTTTTCTCTATATCATCTGTATAATTTATTGTCAGATCAATTGAATTGCCAAGCTTCTTGAACAGTTCTTGCTTGATCTTTGTTTCATCTTCATTTGTATAACTTCCCGCTTTAACAATATTCAAAACGCATTCGCCGGGCCTGTCCTGGTAAAATTGGTACTTTTCAACATTATCGAAGATCTCCGAATGCATATTCAGAGCAGTGATCGATACTTTTATGCCATCCCGGCAAACAAGCATTTCCTGCATCCACCGGCCCTTGACACTGTTTAAAAGCTGATAGTTTCTTCCGCAGGAACAACTTTTCTCATTGGCGTAAGAGGAATAATCTCCTGTCTGGTAGCGAATAAAGGGCATCGCTCTATTGAAAAATCCCGTACATACGATTTCACCCATTTTATTCGTCTCCCTGATCGTGTTATGCTCTTCATCCAGTAACTCCGTGTAGCCGTACTCGCTTTGAAGATGATAGAAGTCTGAATGCTCACACCATCCGGCAATGCAGGCCCGTTCACTATGACCATAAAAAGTAAAGAGTCTGCAGTTTAATGTATCCTCAATTACCTCTTTTTGCCCCGGATAAATATTCTCCGATGTGGCCAGTACCGCTTTCGGCCTGTAATTTACACAATAACCCGACCTCCGGATATAGTCACAAATTGATAGAATCGCGGAGGGGTATGTGTGAATAAAGTCAATTTTCTCCTGACCCATTTTGTCAAGTGTTTTCTTTATATTGGCATCCGTTAAATGGAAATTATCGAAAATCAGGCTTCGCTGTTTCCAATCGTATTCAAATATTTTCCCTTCAGCAAAGGATTCGTTTCTTAATAAAGCGACTCTGCTGTTATTGTTGTAACCTGTCCTTCCCCAGATCAATTCCACAAAAGGCCGTTCAATCTGATTATAGTTGTTTTCCGCATAAAACTTTAACTGATTCCCAGATGTACCGCCCGTAGTATTCAATATGGTTTTGCTAACGGGGAAGTTATCTGCCAGCAAATCTTTGAAATTTTCCTGAATAATATCCTTATTCAGTAGCGGAAGCACTTCGATCTGATCCAGGTTTTTAAATTTATATGGGTTAAATCCACATTCGTTAAAAATCCTCTGATAATAGTCTACATGCTCATAGGCATGAATTAATACTGATTTCAGTTGCATGACCTGATATTTTACATGTTCCTCCCCGGACCACCACTGGGACCGATGTAAAAACTTCTTTGTCTGCCTGTACTTTTTACCGTATTTAAAGCCGTTGGGAGTCAGCCCATACAAATAATCAACAGGCAATTTAACCATGCCGGGCATATGGCTGTATATGTTTTTTAGCAATACCATCATTGACCACCTTGCGTGAAGCCGCTACAGATCAGATCATTGCTTTCGGCTCCGGCAATGGGTCCGTCTGTTTCTCTTTTTAGTAAATCCTTTTTGCCTTTAAGCTTATTCCGGTCACACTTTCACTTAACTATCTTCATTCTTTTCCCCTTCGCTATTTTCAGCAGCAGTTACCGTAACCGTGCAACTTGCTGAAAACTCACCCTCTTCGGTGACCGCGGTGATCACGGCACTGCCCTCAGCAATGGCGGTAACAACACCATTTTCAACGGAGGCCACGCCGGGATTGCTGGAAGACCAGGTCACATTTTTGTTGGCGGCGCCCTCAGGGCTGATTACAGCAATCAACTGTCTGCTTGCCCCCTCCGCCAGGGTTACAGCGGATTCATTCAGGGCGATCCCCGTCACATTGATTTTGGGCTCACCGAGCTGGACAGTGAGGCTTGCAAAGGGACCCTCGGCCCGGAAATGACGCACCTTGATCCGGTAGTGGTATGTATTGCCTGAGAGGACATCCTTATCCAGGTAGCTGGTATTATCAGTATCTCCAACGAGCAGGATCTCACCGCCCCCCTCAACGCTCCGGTAGAGATCATAGACCACCTTTTTGGTGTCTCCGGGCATCCACGAGAGCAATACCGCCGGGCCGCCCTCCAGGAGCTGGACATCATAGACGAATTCTTGGAGCGGCGGTGGTGGGGTATCCACGAGCACATCCGCAGGCCATTGGGCTGTTTCAAGGCCGAATACCTCCTTGATCAATTTAACCCGGTACGCCTGGTTCAGAACCCAGTACCAGATGCCGTCCTTTGTCTGGCTGCTCCCGTTCAGGGTGTAGGTATTCACGGTATCCTCTGTCTTCTGGAATGTGCTGGCATAATAAGCCAGAGCAGCGATCTGCTTGTAGGTCAGGTTTGTGTTGACATGATCTTTGTACACCCGGTAGGTTGTTGGGACATACTTAAAACGCCCCTGCTCCTTAAAGTGATCGAAAGCAGCCAGGAGCAGCTTCATCTGGCGTTCGATTCTGCCGATATCCTGTCCCGTGGCGCCTTCACGGTAACGAGCATAGGTTAAAAAGCTGATTCCATCCAGATCCTGCTTCCCTTCGTAGAGCAAAACATTGCCCTGTTTGTCGAAGATCCTTTTTTCCACTTCATAGTGAACACCGCCCATGGCGTCGACGAGCTGGACCACTGCATCCATAGAGACGGTAATATAGTAATGGATTGGGATATCGCCCAACACATGGCTCACAGTTTGCAGAGTTGTGTTTAAGCCGGCTTCATCCTTATCATTATCCTTATCCTTGCCGTAGAAATAGCCGTGGTAATAAGAATGATTGATCTTGTCCTTGACATCCCGGCCGTATATGGGGACGTAGGAGTCGCGGGGCACGCGGACAAGTTTCACCGTATCATTTTTGAAATCAACAGCAGCCACAAGAATCACGTCGGGCAGGAAAAGATAAGCGTATTCCTCCCGAAACTGGTCGCGGTCAAAACCGAGCAAGGCTATATTCACGATATTCTTGGAAAATTGCTTCTCCACATTCTCATCAGGGGCAAATTCATACTCAGGGTTCTTCAGGACCACTTCCGGATGAGCGATCTGGTAGAGATTGACGACAACTAAAACCACAACGGCGATCAATCCCAGCCCCGCCGCCGCCCACAGAAGAGCCTTCCTGTGCTTTTTGAACCATTCCCGGTTTAGCGACTGCCTTATCCTCTTGAAAAAG
This sequence comes from uncultured Syntrophomonadaceae bacterium, assembly GCA_964592135.1. Taxonomy (GTDB): domain Bacteria; phylum Bacillota; class Dethiobacteria; order DTU022; family DTU022; genus JAAZIN01. Next base: position 15,924 of record CAZQEV010000015.1, on the reverse strand, counting down.
CCCCCACTTTTTTCCGGCATATTGTTTTTTTTCTCAGTCAAGCTGCAACCTTCCCTTCCATCAGGTGAATAGACATCCCGGCAAGTTAGTCTATTCTACTTTTTATAACCAAGTCCTGCCCTTTTTCCACCTTGATCCCCTGTGAAGCGGTCCTGTTGAAAAGAGCCGGAATTGTTGACAGGATAATCTTTAAATCCAGCAGAAGTGAATAAGCGGAAATATAATAGAGATCATAGCGCAGCTTATCCTTTGTCTCCGAAGAATAGTAGCCCGCCACCTGGGCCATGCCGGTGATGCCCGGTTTGACGAGATGGCGCAGGGCATACTCCGGGATCTCCCCGGTAAACTGATCCACGAAATAGGGCCGTTCGGGACGGGGCCCGACGAAGCTGAGATCGCCTTTCAAAACATTGAAGAGCTGGGGCAGCTCGTCAAGGCGGCTAAGCCTTAAAAACCTTCCCACCGGAGTAACGCGGTCGTCGTCTTCAGTGGCAAAGACAGGGCCGCTCTTCTCTTCTGCGTGATCCACCATGGTCCTGAACTTGTACAGCGTAAATACCTTCCCGTTCAGCCCCACCCTCTCCTGGCGGTAGATCACCGGTCCCGGTGAACTCAGCTTCACGACTGCGGAGATAAGGATGAACAGAGGTAATGTCATGATTATAAGTATCGCCGTTACGGCAAGGTCAAGCACCCTTTTCGCAAAAGCCTGGGGAAAAGGCAGCTGCATAAGGTGACACTCCAGGAGCGGCGTGTCCTGGATCTGAGTAAAAGTTGACCGCGCCAGAATAATTTCGTAAAGGTCGGGCACGATGAAGACCTCTTTCAAATTATCAAAGCTGTAGCGGATAATCTTGTTTTTCAGCTCCATATCCAGGGTCCCGGCGATCATGACGGCATCGATACGGGTAATCCACCG
>CAZQEV010000015.1:12522-14905 GCA_964592135.1 uncultured Syntrophomonadaceae bacterium | reverse complement strand
GCGCGCAGGATGGGCATGAAGCCGTTGAACTGCTTGGAGTAAAGGTCCAGGGCGTGCAGCAGAACCACCGCCGCCAGGGAGAGCCAGGGCGCCATCTGCAAGAACGGCCCCATGTTAAATTCGGGGATGTTGCCCAAAAAACGCAATGTGAAAGAGAGGTAGAACGCTAGGTTCACCAGCGCCACATCAACGGCAATCACCATGATTACAGGAATGCCCTTGAGCTTTCTCCCTTGAAACCGGTTCTCTACAGCCATCGCTTTTACTCTCACTTTCTAAAATGACAAGCCAGGTACTTCTATTCCAGTTCTTTATATTCCTTCCCTTTTCTTTTTTTAAATCCAAAATTGATTACCGCACCCCAGAGTATCCCAAATATAATTCCCGCTACTGCCGACAGCAGGATAACCGGGATCAGCTGGGGCGGCTCTTTTTCATCAGGCTGGTAAATGGGAGAAAAATGTTTCGCCAGCTCCTTGTCGCCCTGCTTGCGCAGCTCTGTGATCTCCTGCTCCAGCTTTTTTATTTCATACTTCAGGTTTTTCCGTTCAATGTAGAGGTTTTTGATCGTGGGATCAACATCCAGGAAGATATTGAGGCCGGCGCCGCTGCCCTTCTCCAGAAGGGCGCGCCATTCCCGGGAGATCCTCTCATAATAATCGGCGATAAACTCGTCGTCCATAAGCTCGTCGATGGTCTCGATTCTCTCTTCTTTGACTTTTATGGCCTCTTCCAGGTAAACAACCCGTTCATCGCGGGCCGCCTTCAGCGTCTGCATGCTGATCTCATTGCCGACGGCTGTTACCTGCTCTGCATCGCTGCCGAGATAACTGAGATAGATTTTCTTGCCCACTTCGTCTACGGCGACGGAAAGATGACCATCCATCTCTGCCATGCTCTCCGCCGAGAGATCGATGTTCAGCTTCCGGCACACAGACCCGAGGATCTCCCGGCGGATCAGGACTTCATAGTTCTCCACCTTCACCCCTTCGTAAGGGATGGTCATAGTCGTCTGAATATTATATTTAGCCGGGGCCAGCAGGTATATTGCCGGAATAACGGCAATCATGAAGATGATCCCTGCCAGGAAGATCTTCTTTCTTGAAGTGACAAGAAAATTCCAGATATCCTTGAGTGTAAGCCTCTTCATAGCTCTTCAATCCCCTTTCACGATGGAACATGATCAATAATTGCTTTGCCGGCAGATCTTTCTACCTGCCTGTATTGTATATTAAAAGGACGGTAAGCGCCCCATCCGCTGAAAAACTGGATCACCGTCCCCAGGTGAACAAGGTAAAAATACCACTTTTTTTGAACTGCAAAGTAGAGCGCCAGGAGACCGTTGATCACCAGGGGCAGCGGTCTCCAGATCAAGAAGCCGGGCAGCGAAAGAATCAGTCCGCCGAAAACCAAAAAAGGTCCGGGATAGAAACGGATCAGGTTCCCCAGATTCTTCTGCCGCAGCCGTGACACCAGAAGCTGGTGCGGCCCCAGGTAGGCCCCCTTCTTCAGCCAGGGCCAGAAATTCTTCTCCAGCTTTTTCTGCAGGGGGATTGCGGGGGTGAAGTGATCCACCATGGGCAGGGGCAGCGCCCGGAGATGAAAGCCGAGGCCCCGGATCCGGCTGTATAGATCGATCTCTTCGAGCATCGAGACAGCGGGGTTCCAGTTACCGGCCTGCAGCACCAGCTCCCGCAGATAGAGAACAGCGCCCCCGTGATAATCGGCGGGCCGCCCCCAGGTCCCCCCCTCGCCGGTGAAAGAGGCCGGCAGGCAGACATTGTCCAGGCTGGAAACAACGGCGCCGGATTCGTCGAGAAAGCGGCTGCATGTTTTCCCCACAAAGCCCACCGCCCCCGGAGGCATCTCCCGCTCCTCCTTCCTGAGGCGATCGAGAAATTGAACAAACTCCTTTTGCAGGACCATATCCCCGTCGAGATAGAGAATCCACCTGCCCGCAGCCTCCAGGGTGCCGGCGCAGCGCCCCGAGGCGGGGCAGAGCGAGGGATCCGCCTCCAGGGAAAATACCTTCGCGCCGTGCTTTAATGCAATGCTTATGCTCTCATCGGTAGAAAGGGAGTCGACATAGATCCATTCTACATCCTCCGCCCGGGGCAGTGACCGAAACAGGGCCGGCAGCGTTTCGCCCTCGTTGCGCCCGATGACCACCACCGAGAGCCATAGCGGTTCATTCTCTTCACTGCGGCAGCAGATCTGCACAGCCTTCGCCCCCTCCTTCCCCGCTCTCCGCAGCGCTTTTGGCTCCAAGAAAACGGTACAGCGAAAGATAAAGGCCGGTAAAGAATATAAAGGTAAAATTTGTCGGCAGGATATGATTGAAAAGGCTGGGAATGGAAGCGCAGGAAGAGATGATAAAGAGCAA
>CAZQEV010000015.1:0-12422 GCA_964592135.1 uncultured Syntrophomonadaceae bacterium | reverse complement strand
CAGGTATTCGTACTTGCTTAATAAAATGCCCAGGGCGACCAGAGCCAGTGAAAAGGGGATGTAGAAATAGCTCTTTTTCCGCCTGTCTATGTGCTGAAAAAGCAGAAACCAGAACAGGACCGCCCCCGATGCCAGCATGACGAAGCCGCCCCGCGAACCGCTCCAGACGAGCATGATCAGCATGAGCACGACCCCGGCGAAACAGAGTGTTTTTACCCACAATGGGATCTGTTCAAAAAATACGATGAAAAAGAGGACCAGGATCACCACAACCACATTCTTGGCAAATTCATTGGGATCAGCCATCAGCCCGTGCGCGCGTTGATAAGCGGTCAGTGTAAGCAGCGAACCGGTCGTATAGTAACTGTAGAGCTGCTGATATGAAAAAACAGGAATGGCGGTGAGGCAGACCAGGTACACAACCTGCGTTAAAACCCGCTCCGGCAGCGCAAGAAAATATAGATATAACAGCAGAAAATGCATCGTGATATATGAAAGGACTTTCATGCCCCATTGCAGGGGCGGGGCGGGAGAATAAAAATAAGAGAGCCCCATGAGCACTGTGACGAATATAACCCAGAGCAGGATTGAAAGCTCGCCGCCCCTTAACAGAGGTTGGTCGCTGTTTGGAAAAAGTCCGATCTTGAATCCCTCAGCCCCGCTTTTAACAAAAAGATAACGCAGGATGAAGAGAAAGGCTGTCAAAAGGGCGGCGGCGGCAAAGAGGTAACTGAAATTGAAAGTATGGTGCCACATGCCTCCCCGGAGACAGAATAGAGGGATAAAAGCAAGGCCCATAAACAGTGCCGCTGTATGCTTCATCTGTTCAACCCTCCCCCTCTTTGACCAAGATCTCTTTTACCGACTGGAAACGGCGCTCCCAGGTATGATCGCGCGCGTAGTCAGCGAGCTTTGCCGAAACCGCTTCCTGCTCCGCCAGCGCCGCCTCCAGAGAACGGCAAAAGCCGTCAGGATCGTCATAGGTGTAAAGCGGACCCTGCAAGGCCAGCAGTTCGCGCATGGGCGAAGCGACGACGGGCAGGCCGCAGGCCAGATATTCATAGTATTTGATGGGATTGATCGCATGGGTCAGCGCCGTAAGCTTGAAAGGGATGATCCCGGCGGAGCAGCGGCGCAGGTAGAGCGGGATCATGTGATGGGGCCGCCTGCCCAGGTAGGTAAAGTTGCTGTATTGTTCCCAGGATTCGATCCTTTCACGAACATGATTGTCTTTAACGGCGCCGATGATCAAAAAATGGCACTCCGGCATTCGTTTCATCGCATATTCAAGGGTCTCGCAATCAAACCAGGCATCAACGGTGCCCACAAAGACGGCCACCTTTTCGGCAGAGGGAAAATCGTCAGGCGGCGGGCCGCTTTGTTCAAAGAAATACTCGCTCACACCGTTGGGCAGATAGTGCACACCCTTCCCCTTGATCTGTAGAGCGTAATCGTAGAGCTCCCGGGAGGTGGCCAGGACGGCGTCAACGCGACGGATCAGCTCCTCCTGCAGCATAACGATACTTCGCGGTTTCCTGCTGAACTGATCCAGCCTGTCGGCCAGCCTGAAACAGCTTTTCCGGTGCGGCAGCAGATCGAGCAGCCCCAGCGCCGCCGGATCGGCGCACCAGATCAGATCAGGCTTAGCAAATCCCGCCTTTTCAAGCCTCCGCCTCAGCGGGGGGATGCAAAATCGAAAATGACTCCGACCGGCCCAGGCTGTCCCGAAGAGCGGCAGCCGGTAGTAGGGCATGAGCGTCAGCGGCACCAGCCAGGAGATACCCTGGAAATCTCTGATCCCCCCGGCCCAGACTTGAAACCTTTTCCTGTTGGCGCGATCCATTTTAAAAATGTGCAGCGGGCTCATGGCCGGCCCCAGCCAGAGGCAGCTGTCGCCGCTCTCCTGAAACCGCCTGATATACTGGTGCGAACCCAGGGGATCGGCGTAATCCAGATCGTGCGCTTCCACAAACAAAACCTTCAATCAATCGGCCTCCTGCGAATTCAACTCCACGACAAGCCTGGCGGCGGCGGTTTTAATCCCGTACGAGGGAGAATAGAAACCATCCTCAACATGCCCCCGGGCCGCTGCGCCGCCGCTTATGACTTCCATATAGAGGCGGACATTTCCTTTTGACAGAATATAGCGGCGCGAAGAGATCTCCTCAACCGCCACCCCCGGCGCCAAATTGAAAGATAGATGATAATTTCTCTCCGCAAAGTGATCCTCAACGATAAACGCCCCGCCGGCGAGATAAAAACTGCGCCGGTGGGCATTCCCGTAGCCTTTATGTATCCCGGAAAAATAGCCCGGCCCAACGCCCAGAACCGCGGCCTCCGCCCCGTCCGGCAGGCTGAAAAGGCCTTCCATTCCTGGCAACCACTGCCTCTGCTCTCTACCCGGCAGGAGCAGCGTATTATGTGCGGCCGTGGCCCGGAAATAGTTGCGCTCTGCAACGGAAGCGGTGTAAACGTAGCTCCCCGGATCCACAACCAGATCGGTGCCGCAGACATTGAGCTCAAAGGAGAGAATGTCGTTGTGCGAATGCACGCCCCAGCCCCTGGCAGCGCCGCTGTTGCAGGAGATGACGGCATGAAAGGGCGGCACATTGAACACAGCCACTCCGCCATCGGGGAAGTAAGCTGGGCGCTCCTGCTCCATCTTTTTAAAGGGACCATCCCCCGTGAAAGGCTCCAGGGAAAACACTGTACGCACCGCCGCTTGGCCCGCTAAAAGAGACCGCTTTCCCGCCGCCTGCTCCACCATCACCCGCCGCGGCGCCTCCTCTTCCGGGCTCCTTCTCTGCAGCTGATCTATGATATCCCGATCCAGGGCGGCGGTCAACAGCTCCGCTTCAGCCCGGTATAGCTTCGCCGCCGCCAGGAAATCCTCCCGGCCGAATAATGTCCCGGCCACCGCCAGTATGGGCCTGAAGTCGTGGTGCTCCTCCCGGTAAGCGCCGGCCGCCTCATCAAAGGCAGCGGTCATGATGAGCTTGTGGAAACGGCCGTCATCAAAGTCGCCCAGCTGCGGCGCCGTGCCGTCAGGCTTGAGCAGGGCGGCTATATATTCCGCCGCTCTGAGCGCCCGTTCCCAGAACCGGGGGGGGAAGATGAGGGGATCGGCAAAGTCCGGCTCCCCCGCCCTGCTCCTCTGCGCAAGCTGCGCCCTGCGTCCCCCATCGAGATGGAGCAGCAGCAGGGCCGTCGCGTAAAATATTTCCGCTGTCAGGCGGTGGTAGCCGGTGGATCCCTCAAAATTTGTCCCATCGGGCTGGAACTGCCTCTCGATCTCGCGGGAGAACTCCCGGACGGCAAAGTTCAACCAGCGGCGGTTCTGCGGCAGCCAGGGGCAGGCCGTCTCCAGGTAAATCTGCCCGGCGACACCGGCCAGGTAATGGTTGCCCACAAAAAGATCCCTGTTCTCAGGGTTGCGCCTCAGGAAAATGGCGTGATGATAGAGGCTCCAGTTGACCAGCCTCTGGAATTCGGGAATCAGAAGCGGCGAGCGGGCAAAAAGCTTGAGCCCCCAGAGCCAGTTTGCCGCCCTGATCGCCACCTCCATGGAGCAGCTCCAGTTAGCGCCGCAGCAGGGCGGGTTGGCGACAATCCAATCCGTCAACTGCAGCACAAACTCCGCCGCCAAAAAATTCGCCTGGGGCGCTTCTTCCAGGTTGAGCGCCAGGCCCATGGCCCCCAGGTGCTGAAAGCGGGACAGCTCCCAGGGCACCTTGATATCGGCCCCCTCTGTCCGCCCGATGGGGATATCCCGGGACCAGGCCAGGGGATCCCAGCGGTAACCGGAGCGGAAATCCAGTTGCCAGTCAATGGGGCGGTAGCTCTGCAGCCGCTCATAAAGGATCTTTTTCCTATCACCCCCGGGCGACCCCGCACCGCCCAGCCCGAGCAGGCGGCCCATCATCTCCAGCGTAGCGCGCTCCGCCGCCGCTCCGGGAGGGCTCTCCAGCCTCCACCGGACGAAACCGGCTGCTTTTGTGCCGTAGCTCACCTCAACAGGGCCTGAGCCCAGCAGGTCAAAGCGGTGAGCAGAAGCCTCACCGGCATAGTGGCTGAGCAGCCGCCGCCTCTCCGGCGGCAGCGCCTCTGCAAAAGCGGCGCTGTCAACAGCGCCGGGCAGTTCCGTCTCAGAAAGCTCCGCCGGCGCCCCCGGCGCCCGGGGGATTCGCCCCTGCCGGAAAAGATTACGGTAGCGCCCTGCCGCCGCTTTTTGCCGCCACCGCAGAAAGGGTGAAAGCGCCCTTTGCGCCGCCTTCAGGAAAATGAGGCGGGACGGCAGGGCAGGGAGGCGGCGCCGCGAAAAACCCTTCAATGCCGCGCCCCCTGTTCATCCAGGCCCAGCAGGTGGTAGCTAAAACCGTGCTCCTCCCAGAGCGCCCTCTCCAGGCAGGCTCTTGTATCCACAATTACGCGGCGCCTCATGATCTTGCCCAGTTCCTTAGGGTAGAGATAGCGAAACTCATCGTGATCGGCCAGCAGCAGGGCGCAATCGGAACCGCTGAAAGCGGCGGCAAGGTTGTTTGTCTCCTCCGGCAGGGTCGCCACATGGGGATCATAGATCCGGCAGCTGATCCCCCTGCCCCGCAGCTCTTCCAGAACGCGCAGGGCCGGGCTTTCCCTGGTATCATCGATATTACCCTTGTACGCCACACCCATCAGTGTCACCACGGGATCTTCAATCCCCTCCAGCAGCCGCACCACAAGATCCGCCACAAGAATGGGCCGCTCATCGTTGATCCGGCGGGCCAGCGACAAGAGCGGCGATGCATCGGGAAAGCGGGAAATAACAAACCAGGGATCAACAGAGATGCAGTGGCCCCCCACTCCCGGCCCCGGCTGGTGCAGCTGCACGCGGGGGTGCAGGTTGGCCAGGCGGATCATCTCCCAGGCGTTTATCCCCAGTCTCTCGCAGATGGCGGAGAGCTCATTGGCCAGCGCCACATTGACATCGCGGTAGATATTCTCGGCCAGTTTGACCATTTCAGCGGTCCGCGCATCGGTGAGGATGATCTCCCCCTCCACAAAGTTGCGGTAGAGCGCCTCCGCCTTCCGGGCCGAAGCCTGGTCGTATCCGCCGATGATGCGGTTGTTTTCGATGAGCTCCCTCATCGTTCGCCCCGGCAGCACTCTCTCGGGGCAATAGGCGGCGGAGAAATCTCTGCCCCCCTTCAGGCCGCTCTGCTCCAGCAGCGGAACAACCAGCTCCTCCAGCGTCCCCGGCGGCGAGGTGGATTCCAGGATCACCAGGTTTCCTTTTTGCAGATGAGGGGTAACCGCCTTCACCGCCGCCTCCACATTTTCCAGATCCACATCCACATTCTCCCCCTCCCTGCGCAGCGGCGTGGGCACGGCGATGAGGAATACATCGGCCGGTTCCGGTTCAAAGGCCGCCACCAGGTTGCCCGAATGCACCGCCGCCTGGACCAGAGTATGCAACCCCGGCTCATGAATGTGGACCAGGCCCCTGTTGATTGTATCCACCAGAGTCTCTTTGCAGTCCACCCCCCGCACCTGGAAACCGCTGCTGGCCAGGACGCTGGCTGTGGGCAGGCCGATATAACCGAGCCCCATGATGCAGATCTTCCCCTTGCTCTTCTTCTTTACAGCCACTCCTGTCTCAACCCCCATTTCAAATAGCTTATCCCGGATTCTCCGACCATGCCTGAATCCGGATCAAATTTACCCTCACCCCGGCAGCTTAACCCCCCTCCCCTTCAGCACCAGCAGAATCACCGCTCCCGCCGCCAGCGTTACGGCCAGTTTTGCCCCCAGGGAAAGCCAGAGGTGATCGATACCTTCCTGGAGCAGAACCACCGCCCCCGTAGCGGCGACAGCTGTGAAGAGCATCAGCGCCAGGGCGATCCAATCATAGGGTACCGGCCACAGCTTTTGCGATATGACCAGGTAACAAATCGTAAATATCACGTAGGCCATCCCCGTAGCGGCGCCTGCTCCGACAATCCCCCACCGCGGAATCAATAAATAATTGAGCAGAACGTTAACGAGGGCAATGATCCAGCAGACAATCATGATATAAAGGGTTTTATTCTTTACCAGGATGCTGACCACAGTTATCTGGGTAGACATAAAAAACAGAATGCCCAGTGCCAGAAAAGGGATGGCCTTGAAAGAGGCATAATAGGTGGGCGCCACCAAAATATAGAGCGCCTCCTGGGAAACCGCCACAAAAGCAACGACGATAAAAGAGGCGGCGGCCATTAAATAGTTCAGGGTTTGGGCAAATATCCTTTTGGCATCCTCAGGATTCTCTTTGTAGATCTTGAGCGCATAGGGCTGCCACGATTGCCCCACCGCGGTATGCAGCAGCGAAAGCACCGCCGCCATGGAAATGGCAATAGCATAGATACCGGCCGCTTTCAGGGAGGCCATCTTGATCAGCATGATCCGATCGGCATTGCTGAAGAGCCAGAAAGCCAGTTCAACGGGAACAAGGGGCAGCCCGAAGAGCAGCAGTTTTTTAAGATGAAGCGGCGAAAGTTTTTTTGTAAGAAGCTCCCTGATCGAATAGAGCCTCACCGGGATCATGATCAGGGAGACCAACCCCGCGCCCAGCAGGGCGCCGGCAATGCCCAGTTTTAAATAGTGGGCGAACATTACCGCCAGGATCAGGGTCAGGGCCGCCGTAATCACGTTGAGTGCGGTAAACAACCTGGCCTTGAACTGGTTCCGCAGCGCCTGAGAGAGAAGCATATTCAGCATCGCTGCAGGGCTGAAAACCAGGGCGATGACCCAGGCGAGCTGGAAGGTCTGCTCTTCCAGCAGCATGATCGTGATGGTTTTGCTGAAGGGCAGCAGCGCCAGCACCACCAGATGGCTCCACAGTGCCAAAAAAAGAAACCACGTTGAAGAAAGCGTTTTTCTCTCTTCATCGCTTTTACATTCAAAAAAGTAACGGGTATAGGCGCTGTCTCCCCCCAGCAGCAGGATTCCCGTCAAAAAAGCGATCACCGCTGAGATGAAGCTCCAGGCCCCATATTCATCGGGGCTGAAGATGCGGGTAAAGATAGGCGCGGATATAAAGGAGAAGCCCTTGATCAATATATTGCCGAAGCTGTAGACCGCCATATCGCCAAAAAGAGCTTTGAATTTGAACCCTTCGGCGGGCGGCGGCGCAGCCGCCTTTGCGATCTCCTTCACTGTGCTCACAGGGAGGTCGCTCCATCAACGCGGTGATCTGCTTTAATCACCGCATCCCCCGCCCCGGCCGCCGGCTTCGCCTCGATCAAAGCGCTGATCTGCTCCAGGCGCATGCCCCAGGTATTTTTATGAGCCAGCTCTACCGCTTCCCGGTAACGCTCCTCGCTGTAAGCCTGCCAGGCCGCCTCCAGCACACCATCGATCGCCTCGCCGCCCCTGTATACATGAACAAACTTCCGCAGTGAAGCGGGCCAGGCGAAGAAATCCGTGGCCACGATGGGCCGCCCCACAGAGAGGTACTCATAAAACTTCTGCGGAAAACTGAACTCGCTATTGAACCTGACATCATAGGGCAAAAGCAGCAGGTCCAGCTGCGCCATATTCTTTCTCAGCTCATGGAGCGGCAGCGGGCCCAGGTAGTCAACATCAGGGGAATGCAGGAAGTCGTCCCATTCCCTTTTCTCATTTTGATCAAGGCGGTCCATCTCGATTACCGGGCCGGCCATGACCAGGCGAAAGCGCCCTCCCCGGGCGATCTCCTTGAGCAGATCCAGATCGAGACAGTCCCGGATGGTGCCCACGTAGCCCACCTTTTTCAGTCTCCCCTTCCCATAAGGATAATCGAATGGGGTAAACTCCTCCACCCCGTGCATCACCAGGTGGGCTTTACCGCTGTAGGCAAGCCGCTCATACAAATTAGGAGAGGTAACAATCACCAGGTCCACCGCCCGGGCAAGCCTCGCCTCTTCCAGCCTGTGCTTCCCCTCCCCAAAGTTATCGTTGCAATAGTAGAGCGTTACGGCGCCCCTGGCTCCGAAATGATGCACAAATCTTCTGGAATGGGGGTCATGCGTCCAGACCACATCAGGAGAAAAGCCCATCTTCTTGAGATAGAGCCTCGTCTGCAGCAGGCGCCTGCCGTCATTGGGCCCCCGGATCAGGCGATCCGGGATGAACTTGCAACCGGGATAATAGACAGAGAGATTTTCGGTGATCTGCTCACTTGCCGGCAGCAGAGGTTCCCTTCTTCTGCCGTAGCGGTTCACCCAGACAATGCGGTTGCGCTTAGAGAGCCGCTCCATGAGAATGTGCCTTTCACGGTAAGGCTCGTGCCAGAAACTCTGGGTCACACATAAAATATTTTTGCCGTTAAGAATGGCTTCGCACCTCCCCCGGGTCAGCTCTGCTCTTCCTCTTTGACTGCCATAATCTTAAAAGGTTCCCTCCGGAAGAGCTTTTTTACCGCCAGGGAGAGAAAATAGAAAAGAGCGGGGATGAAATGATAGCTCACAGCCGGGCGAACCTGCTTCAGATGAGAGAGCACCGCCTTGCAGTTGCCCTGCCTGATTTTTCGGAGCAGAAAGCCCGTGGAATCAACAGCCAGCCCGTATTTGATCTTCTCCACTTCCCCACATCTAAGCTGCACATTGGTATATCGTTTCAGATTATCATATAAAATGAGATACCCCTCGGAAAAGGGGGTCCCCTGCTCCAGGCAGTAGGACATCCCCGAGCCTGGATTCTGCCCTGTCCGGCTCAGCGGGCTATGCACAAAAGCCAGATCATAATCGTTTAAAATCAGGTAGAACAGCTCCGTGTCGGAGTGATAGATATCGGTGCGGAAACCGCCGTGCTTTAAAAATGCTTCATGGGAAAGCATGAGCGAGGCCGGTGAAAAGATCGTTTCCCTGGTCTCCTCTTCCAGCAGAAGCCGGCGCAGGAAAAGAGGTCCCTTGACCACAGTCTCTTCCGGGGAGAGCGATCCCAGGATCATCCGGTCGCCGTCGTAGCACTGCGATGAAACAATGCCGATATTGTCACCCCAGGATGCCGCTTCGACCATCTTCGCCAGGCAATGGGGGAAAAGTATATCGTCGGCGCCGATATATTTCAGCCAGCGGCTCTCCCGGGAGGCATGCTCCGCCACCTTCATAAAATTTTCCAGGCGAAAGATGGTCTCTTCGTTGCTAAAGAGCTTGATCCGCGGATCTTTTACATATTCGCCGATGATTTCATCTGTTCCATCCGTGGAGGCATTGTCCACAATGATAAACTCAAAATCTGTAAATGTCTGCGCCAGGACACTCTCAATGGCGCCTTTTACAAAAGCCGCCCCATTGTACACGGGCAGCAGCACACTTACCGGCGGCATCTTGCCAGCTCCTTCTTCAGTCAAGCTTATCTTACACTATCTGCAGCGTGGGTATGGGAATAATAAATTTGCCGCCCGCAGCACGATAGGCGGATTGCTGCTCCAATATCTCTTCGGCAAAATTCCAGGCCAGCAGCAAAACATAGTCGGGCCGCTCTTCTAAAAGCAGCCGCGGATCGCTGATGGGAACGCGGCTCCCGGGCATGTAGAGACCCTGCTTGTAGGTGCTGCGATCAACGACAAAATCAAGAGTCTCCCCGCCGATCTGAAAATAGTTGAGCATGGTGGCCCCTTTAGCCGCCGCTCCGTAAGCGGCGATCCTGCGACCTTCCCCCTTCAGCCTGGCGAGCAGCTCCCGGAGCTCATTTTTTAAACATTCCACCCGCCCGGCAAAATCCTGGTAATAGGCCGGCCGGTCAATCCCTCTCCCCGATTCCTCCGCGAGAATCCGCTCCACAGAGCTGCTCCGCGGCAGGCCCGCAGGGGCTGCAAAAAGGCGCAGCGAACCGCCGTGGATGCTGATCCGCTCCACATCATAAAGCTGCATCCCATTTTTGCGAAAAAGGCGATCCAGCGCCGTTACCGAAAAATAGCAGAGGTGCTCGTGATAGATGGTGTCAAACTCCCCTTTATCCACCATGTCCCTGACATAGGGCACCTCGATGACCGCTCTGCCGCTCTCTTTCAGGAAAACTTTAAGCCCCTGCACAAAACCGTTCAGGTCGGGCACATGGGCCAGCACATTGTTGGCGAAGATGAGATCAGCCTTCAGCCCCTCTTCAACAAGCGCCTCTGCAAGATCCCGGCCGAAAAACTCGCTCCGCGTGGGGATGCCCTTTTCCCGGGCCACCACCGCGATATTCTCCGCCGGCTCGATCCCCAGCACCGGAATTCCCTTTTTCTTAAAATTCTGCAGCAGGTAGCCGTCATTGCTGGCCACCTCCGCCACCAGGCTGCCCCGGTCAAGGTGTTGCTCGGAAATCATCCGCTCGGCAATTTCAGCGGCATTTTTAAGCGTCGTCTCAGAAAAGGATGAGAAATAGAGATACTCACGAAAGAGCTTTTCAGGAGAGACATTCTCCCTGATCTGCACGAGCGAGCAGTCGTTACAGAAGAGCAGGTTCAGCGGATAGCGCTCTTCGGGAAGATGGAGCTCCTCTGCGGCCAGGAGCATGTTTGCCAGGGGCGTCTCTCCCAGCGAAAGGACCATTTCCAGAGCACCGGATCCGCAGAGGCGGCAGCTGTCGTTACTGGTGTGCGCCATCTTCAACCTCCAGGTATCTCCTGTACCAGTCAATAGTCCGCTCCAGGCCCTCCTCCATTTCAAAAAGAGGGGTCCAGCCCAGAATACGCCTCGCCCTGGCGGCGCTTAAATACTGGTGCCTGATTTCATGAGAAGCCTCGTTGAGCACAAGCGGCTCCAGGGGCGAGCGGAGCAGCTTCAAGATCAGCTCCACCACGCCGCGCACATCCACCTGAATCTCATTGGAAAAATTAAAGGCTGCGCCGGCCAGCTCCGGTTTGACAGCCAGCGCCTCCGCCAGGAGCATGTAAGCGGCGGCGGCATCTTCAATATAGAAATAATCGCGCACAAACTTCCCGTCGGAGCGGATCACCGGGCGCTCGCCCTTTAACACGGAGCGGATCGTCCCCGGAACGATGCGGTTCCAGTTCAGGTCCCCCCCGCCGTAAAAGTTGCCGCAGCGCGTGATAGCCACGGGCAGCCCGTAGGTCGCCGCGTAGCTCTGGGACAGCAGATCAAGGCAGGACTTGCTCACATCATAGGGGTGGCGCCCCTGCAGGGGAGCGCTCTCATCGTAAGGCAGGTTTTCATGCTCGCCGTAAGCCTTGTCCGATGAGGCCACCACAACCTGCTTCACCAGGGGACTGCGCCGGCAGGCTTCGAGCAGGGCCCAGCCGCCGCCGATGTTCGTCTGAAATGTCGACACAGGATTGCGGTTGGCGATGCCCACAATGGTCTGCGCCGCCAGGTGAAAAACGGTATTGATCTCATATTCGCCCAGCACCCGCTCCAGAAGGGGCTGATCGCAGATATCGCCCCGAACGAGCTTGACTCTCTCGGCAAGCCCCTCGCAGATGAGCTGCGATCCGGGAACCCAGTCCCGCACCAGGCAGACCACATCAGCCCTGTATTCCCACAATCTGCGGACCAGCCAGCCGCCTAAAAGCCCCGTGGCACCGGTAACCAGTGTGGGCCGGTCCCGCCAGAATTTTTCCTTTGTGTGCTGCTCTACCATATCTTCCAGGGAGCCTCCCCGCTCTTCCAGTAATTTTCCAGTATCTTCAGCTCGCGATAGGTGTCCATGCACTGCCAGAAGTCGTGATGGCGGTAGGCCATCATCTCTCCCGCAGCGGCGATACGCCGCAGAGGCTCCTGTTCCCAGGGCACATCGCCGCTGATATAGTCAAAGATCCCCGGCTCCAGGATAAAGAAGCCGCCGTTGATCCACCCTTCTCCCGTCAAAGGTTTCTCCAGGAACTCCGTCACCCGGTTC
The DNA here is from genome assembly GCA_964592135.1 of uncultured Syntrophomonadaceae bacterium. Taxonomy (GTDB): domain Bacteria; phylum Bacillota; class Dethiobacteria; order DTU022; family DTU022; genus JAAZIN01. The sequence goes on along the minus strand of CAZQEV010000015.1, from coordinate 578 downwards.
TCCTGGAAATTCATGCTCCCGAAACGGGCCGGCGGCCGCACCGCCGTAACGGTAACGAGCTTGCCGTGGGAACGGTGAAATTCCAGCAGCGCCGCCAGGTCCACATTGCAAACCCCGTCGCCGTATGTAAGCAGGAAGGTCTCTTGATCCAGCCAGGGGGCCAGGCGCTTGATCCGCCCGCCGGTGTTGGTCAACAGTCCTGTTTCCACAAGGTGGACCCTCCAGTCTTCCTTGCCGCTGTTGTGGACCTTCACCCGGCCGTCGGACAGATCGATGGTGATATCGCCGTTCATGCAGTAGTAATCATGAAAATAGCGTTTGATCACTTCACTTTTGTATCCCAGAGCCACGATGAATTCTTTGAAATTGTAATGTGCGTAATGTTTCATGATATGCCAGATGATGGGCCGCCCGCCGATCTCCACCATCGGTTTCGGTCTGACCGCGGTCTCCTCGGCCAGCCGCGTGCCCATACCCCCGGCCAGTATTACCACCTTCACGCCTTTTTCTCCTCCAATCTTGAGCCGCTGCTATTGCCCTATCTTTCAACAAAGAAACCCCGATTCCTTCTTGGGGTT
>CAZQEV010000014.1:20327-23011 GCA_964592135.1 uncultured Syntrophomonadaceae bacterium | reverse complement strand
GCGATCGAGCCGGGACCGCCTCTTTTGAAAGCGGCCCTCAAGATATGCAGAGATAACTGTTCTCTAAAATTCGGGATTGATATAGTAAGGTTTATGTAGAACGCGGCTCAGGGAAGGGTAGCCCTCCGGCGGGCTCCAACTCTCTCCATCCACATATATTTTAACGCGGCGGCTATCGCTATTCTCAAGAGCAGTGAGGAAGAGGGCGTCCAAAATGAGTGCCGCCTGCAGCTGCTCCTCCTCTCCCCCGTTTTCGGGGAAAAGCATCCGGAAAGAAGGCCCCAAATTTATGATAATCTCTCCGCCAATTTCCACAGTGTCAAGAAGGTCCAGGTCTCCCGGGACGAAATAAAATGTCCGGCACTGCTTTACAACCGCTCCGAGCAGCCCGTAAAGATCGCGCTTCTCAATTTGGAGATCGCCGGCTTCCCGGGGAAGTAAATAATAATGTTCCCTGATGCGCACAGGAAAAAATAGCGGATCACTCCAGCGGTGTGGACTGAAAGGCTGCTCCAAAGCAATCCCGTCCCCAAAGATCTCCAGCGGTTCTTTGTTAAGCGTAAGATAAATCTCTTTAATCTCGGGAAAAGAGCCCGCTGTATAGCGCAATGAATTTAGAGCGCTCATGGTCTGAAATGAACATGGAGACTGGGCCATTTCTGGAGAAAGTTCCAGGAAAAGCTGCCCGCTTTCCTTTTTAAAGGAAACTTCGATTTCGCCCTCTCTGGGAATGGTCCGGTTAAGCGCACTTTCACGGGAAGGGCCGCGGATCAGTTCTTCAATAGCGGCCCGCTGCGGACTTTCAGTCTGGCTGATCTGCCTGGAAACAGGGATTAAAATATCTTCGCTGCTAAAAAAGAGGGTAACAGCCATCTGGCCTTTTTCCAGCTCGGTGACCACCGGATTGTAAAAAGGCGCCGCCGCCGATGTGTTCGCATTGTCCCGATCCAGTTCTTCATCAAGATCGATGACATCAATATAGCCGTCTTCTCCGCCGACGACAATATAGCGACGGCTCGTGGAAACGAGCAGCCGCTCCACACGCATGCCCAGTTCCATACTTGTCGGGAGCGCCTCACCTGTTTCATCAAAAAAAACCATCTGGCTGAAGTCTTCTTTGTAATGACGCCAGGAGCTGGTGATAATGCGGTTGCCGTCGGGGGTAAATGAAAGTAGCGCCCCGTCGGCTATTTTCTTCTTCCAGAGGATCTTTCCATCGGCGCTGAAATAGTAAAGGTTTTCGTTCAGCCCGTCATCAATGCCGTAAAGAAGAAGGTTGTTATTTTGCGGATTGAACAACGCCTCCGTCATCTTGAAACCCTCCGGCAGCTTTCTCTCCCAGAGAATATCGCCTCCGGCTCTGCAAACCATTAAAGTGTGATCATTGCGCAAGGCCAGCCTGTTTCCAGTGCGGGAAACTGCCGCCAGATCTACACCTTCGGACTCCCACAGCTTTTCCCCCGTCAATGTTGCCGCTCCCGTCACCGCTGTCTCATCATGCCGGTAACTGTAAAATACCCGCCCCTGGTCTATCTGCTCTCCGACCAGGTAAACCTTTTTCAAGGAGCCGGCGGGCATGCTCCACTGCACAGTCCCGCCGTAACCGTCGTACAGCTCCAGATAGTGTGTTTCTTGATCCTCCGCTCCCCTGGCGACAAGGACCCATTTCCCGTTGGCTGAGAGCACCACCATGTAAACAGGATCGTCCAGCTCTTGCTGCCACCAGTGCTGTTGATCGGTAGACATGAAAAACAGCTCACCGCCCTCAGTCCCCACTGCCAGGTAGCTCCCGCAGGCTGATATTTTTGTCTGCAGGGGGTTGGCCGGAAAGCTTTTTCCCCAGCGCAGTCTCCGTTCACGATCCAGCAAACTGACTTTTTTTGAGTCTGTGCCAAAAATAATACCCGTAATGTTGCGGTCAACGCTGAGATCAAGAAGGTTGGCTCCTGTAAACCAGAGCTCAAAAAGATCGCCCTTTTCGTTAGAGGTTTGCGGTTCTATGGGGGCTCCCTGTTTTAACAACGACAGGCCGCGGGCACTGTAAAGAGCAGCCCCGACGATCACGAACAATGCCGCCAGGCCGATCAGGAAATAATAAGGTTTAATTCGTCTCATTTGAAACACCTTCGCAGGCATTCACATAATAATATAATTGTATCATTGATTCTGAACAATAACTTTGCCGGCTTTTTAAATTTAAATTAATTATCTTTAACATCCTTTCGCACCAGCGGCAGGGTAAAATGAAAGGCGCTCCCCTCGCCTTCCACACTCTCAACCCATGCCCTTCCACCATGGGCTTCGACTGTCTCCCTGACAATAGCCAGACCCAACCCCGTACCTCCCATCTCCCGGGAACGGGCCCGGTCAACTCTGAAAAATCGCTCAAATATAAAAGGCAGGTCTTTTTCCGGTATGCCGCAGCCGGTATCCAAGACTTTAACCCCTGCCGTCTGCTCTTCTCTCCAGAGCGTGACCTTGACCCAGCCTCCGGGTGAGGTATACTTCAGGGCATTGTCCATAAGGTTGTGGAGCACCTGGCGCAGTTGGAGTCTGGAGCCGTAAATCAAGAGCTCTTCAGCCGGTAGATCGCTGAGCAATCTGACATCCTGCCGGTCAAACCTGGGCACAGCCTGCCGGATCAGATCGCGAAGCAATGCATCGAGTGCAAACTTCTCCCGGGG
>CAZQEV010000014.1:0-20227 GCA_964592135.1 uncultured Syntrophomonadaceae bacterium | reverse complement strand
AGATTGAAACGATCGGCAAGCCGGCCGATTTCATCATCTGATTCCACGGTAATGCGCTGCTCGAGTTTTCCCTCGGCCATCTCTCCTGCCGCCTCTGTAAGCAGCTCCAGGGGGCCGGTAAAACGGCGGGCCAAAATAACAGCTCCTGCTCCGGTAAGAATGGCGGCGAGGAAGGTGGCCAGCACAAGAAAGCCCCGGATATCTGCAATGATCCCTTCGATTTCCTGAAGGGACGCTGAAAGAAAGACAGCCCCTACCGGTTTGTCGTCCTCTTCTTCCTGCACCGGTAGGGCTACCTGCATAACTTTCTGTTTTGACCGCTCGCTGTATTGTATGCTGATGCCGGTCTCGCCGGCAAAAGCAGAGGCCAGTTCATCACGATCGAGCAACTGCCCCAGAAGGCCCCCGACCCGCACCGAATCCCCGATGACAATCCCTTTCCTGTTGACAAAAATTACGCGGGCATTCATCTGACGGCCGAAATTTTCCGCCAGCCAACTCAGGCGGACGGGATCGATCTCTTCTTTTAGCTGACCGGCCACAAACTGGCCCGCCAGTGAACCAGAGCGGATGAGATTGTCCTGCAGGGATTTAATATAGTAGCGCCCCATCAGTTGATCCAGGAAAACACCGACGAGAATCATGACAGCCAGGATAGCCAACAGAAAAGTCACCGTGAGCCGGGAGCGAATGCTTCTGAATCTAAACATCAAGGCTCCTCCCTGAATTTATAGCCCGTCCCCCACACGGTAATGATCAGCTGGGGGTTGCTCGGTTCCTCCTCGATTTTTTCACGCAGGTGCCGGATATGAACATCCACCGTTCGCGCATCGCCATAGTAATTATAGCCCCAAATCTGCTCCAGAAGCTGTTCCCTGGAATAGACCCTGCCGGCGTTGGAAGCCAAGAAACTTAAAAGGGCAAATTCTTTCGCCGTCAGGTCGATATCCCGCTCACCCTTGCGCACACGGTGCTGTAAAAGATCGATTTGCAACGAGCCGATCTGGATCTGTTTATGCAATCCTTCGTCTCTGTTTACGCTGCGCCTGAGAATTGCCTTCATCCGGGCGACCAGCTCCCGCGGATTAAAGGGCTTGGTCAAATAATCATCGGCACCCAACTCCAGGCCGAGGACCTTGTCGATGTCATCGCCTTTGGCGGTGAGCATGATGATCGGGATCTCTTCTTTTTTGCGAATTTCCCGGCATACTTCAAAACCATCCAGCCCCGGCAGCATCAAGTCAAGGATCACAATGTCCGGTTTTACCTTGAAGGCCTTTTCAAGCGCCTCTTCACCGTCAAAGGCTTCCTCAACGAGAAAACCTTCTCTCTCCAGGTTGAATTTTAGCGCCTTCACCAGTGTTTTTTCATCATCAACGAGCAGTACTTTCTTTTTGGCGGACATAGCACTTTAACCTCCGCTGACAACATGCTGATAACAACGCGCTATCTCTTTAAAGTCTTCCCAAACCGGCCTTTTTTTGCTGCTGTCCCGAAGCAGCGCCGCCGGATGAAATGTAGGCATATATTGCCTTCCTTCAATTTCGTACCAGCGCCCCCGCAACCGGGTCAGTGTATCGTGGCCGCCGATCAGGTTTCGCGTGGCCAGGGCGCCAAGGCAGACAATCAGGGGCGGATCGATGAGGCGAATCTGCTCTTTCAGGTGTAAGAGACACTTCTCGACTTCATCTGCTTCTGGAAGCCGATTCCCGGGAGGGCGGCATTTGACCACATTGGCAATATAGAGCTCGTCTCGTTTCAGCCCCGCCGCCTCCAGGATGCGGTCAAGCAGTCTGCCTGCAGCTCCCACAAAGGGCTTGCCCAGGCGATCTTCATCGGCACCGGGACCCTCGCCCACCAGCATTAACCTGGAATGGGGGCTGCCCTCCCCGAAAACAACCTGGCGGCAGCCCGATCTGAGAACGCAAAGACTACAGTTACGGCATCTTTCCTCCAGATCAGCCAACTGAAAGTCCGCCGCCTTGACTTCATTAAGATCCTCACCCTTTTCCAGAAGGTCAAAAAGTGTCTGCTGGGTTTTATTTCCCAACTGCCCTCACCCCACAATGTTATTTCCACACCGCGGCCCTTTCTTCCTGCCCTTCTGCTATCCCTCCAGCGCCTCTTCGGCGGCACCGACGGCTGCTCCCCGCTTAAGCGGAAAACCTAGCGATTTCAGTGACATCTCCAGGGCGGCAATACCGGCAATTATATCGAGCCCGTCAACCGCTCCCAGGTGACCCAGGCGGAATATCTTGCCCTCCAGCATTCCCTGCCCGCCGGCGATCTCCACCCTGAAACGGTGACGCATCATTTCCTGAAGCCGGCTCCAGTCAACCTGTGGCGGATTCATAACCGCCGTCACCGTCGGTGAAGCGAAACGCTCATCTTTTACCAGCAGCTCCAGCCCCAACGCCTGCGCCGCAGCCCTGACCGCCGCAGCCATACGCCGGTGCCGTGCATAACAGTGATCCCGTCCTTCAGCAAAGTAGATCTGAAGTGCTTCCCTCAAGGCGACAAACTGAGGCAGGGCGGGTGTAAAAGGGGTTTGCCCCTTTTCCAACATTTTTTCCGCCATGCGCAGGTCAAAATAGTATTTCGGGGTCCTGGAATGCTCCGCCGCCTTCCAGGCCCTCTCGCTGACACTGATGAAAGAAAGCCCCGGAGGAAGCAGAAGCGCTTTTTGGGAACCTGTAAAACAGACATCGACGGCCAGCCGGTCCACGGGCAAATCAACGGCCCCCATGGAGCTGACAGTGTCGACCATGAGCAAAGCAGGATGATCGCCGCGAATCCGGCTGATCTCTTTCAAATCGTTGAGCATCCCGGTGGATGATTCGTTATGGACCACCGTGATGGCGCAAATGGTTGAATTTTTATCCCCCCGCAGTTTTTCATCCAATCCGCTGTAATCAAGAGGCTGCCCCCAGGCGGTTTCCAGTCTTTCGACATCAGCTCCATAGATGGCGGCAATGTCGGCGAAGCGATCTCCGAAAGAGCCGTTGATCAGTGAAACAATTCTACCTCCCGGAGAAAGGAAGTTTACAACGGCAGCCTCCATGGCCCCGGTACCCGATGCAGTAAGCATAAACAGGCGGCCTTCTGTCTGGAAAATCTTCTTCAATGAGACGGTCAATTCAGCAATCAGTTCTGCAAAGCGAGGCCCGCGGTGGTTGAACATCTCCGTAGACATGGCCTGCATCACCGCGTGTGGTACGGGCGTTGGGCCGGGAATTAGCAGATAATCATGGGGCATTTTTTAATGACAACTCCTCTTCTTTTATGCTTATATCTATTCAGGTGGAGCGGTAAGCAGTTTCCGACGTCGCGTAAATCTTTTTTCCGCCAGATCCAGCAGCCGGCTGACCAGATCCCGGTAGCCGATACCGCTTACTTCCCACAGTTTTGGATACATGCTGATGCTGGTAAATCCGGGCATGGTATTGATCTCGTTGATCATTATTGATCTGTTCTCCGGATCGACAAAGAAATCGACCCGGGCCAGACCGCTGGCCTCAACAGCAGTAAATGCCCGGCAGGCCAATTCTTGCACCCTTTTTTCAAGATCCCGGCCCAAATCAGCAGGGTAGATCAGCTCAGAACGGTCATCGAGATACTTGGCTTCGTAATCATAGAATTCATTGCAGGGAATGATCTCCCCCAGCCCCGAAGCCCGGGGCTCCAGATCCCCCAGGACGCTGCATTCTATTTCCTTTCCTTTAAGCTCCGCTTCTACGATTACTTTATCATCGTAGCGCAGAGCATCCGCTACCGCCTCCGGCAGTCCGGCTGCATCTGAAACCCTGGTTATGCCTACGCTGGAGCCGAGGTTTGCCGGTTTTACAAAACAGGGAAGCATCAACTCCCGGCAGATCTGTTCAACAAGGAGGGACCCCTTATCCCGCCACTCCCAGCGGAAAAAGGAGAGGTACGGCCCCACAGGCAAACCATGTTCTTTAAATAAAATTTTCATCACTGCCTTATCCATCGCCACCGCCGACGAAAGCACCCCGCATCCCACATAGGGAATTCCAGTCAGTTCGAAAAGACCCTGGACCGATCCGTCCTCGCCGTAAGGACCGTGTAAAACAGGAAAAACCAGGTCAAGCGGCTGAAATTCCCAGGATAAAACAGAGCCTTTAGTCTCAACGAGCATACCCGGCCGGCGCGGGTCGGCCAGCATGACCATCCGTTGCGCATCTTGCAGGTCGCTCTGTTCCCAGAGCAGATCCCAGACCCCGCCGCCGGTCACCCAGACCCCTTCCCGGCTAATCCCCACGGGAATGATTTTGTAGCGCTCCTCGTCGATGGCATCCATAATTGAGCGCGCAGATTGTAATGAAACAACATGCTCGCCGGAGCGCCCTCCGAAGATCACGGCAATTTTTTTCCGCTTCAAGGTTAACTGTCCCTCCAGGCTGATTTAATGGTTGCCCTTTTTCTGCTCCCGGGAAGCCGGGACATGCAAATTTTTATCTTTCATTATACCATAATATGATTTGCTTATTGATTAATTGAATTCTGCGTAAATTTTGAAGAAGCCGGGGTTTGTCTCAACAGTGAAGAAGGTTTATAATCAAGGATGACATTTAAGGGAAAGGAGAAATCCGGTGCAACCTGCAGCCGTAATTCTCGGAGCTAATTTTTATACCCCCCTCGGGGCTATTCGCACTCTGGGTCGCCGCGGTGTCAAGGTCTATGCCCTTGATTATCATTTTCCCTCGGCTTATGCCCTTGCCTCTAAATATGTTTTCCAAAAGGTGCTCTGCCCTAATGTAAATATAGATGAAAAAGAAACAGCTCGTTTCTTAATCGATTTTGGGAAGCAGTTCGCAGAACGGCCGGTGCTGATGGCAGGTCATGATAATTACGCCATCCTCATGTCACGATATGCGGAGGAACTGGCCGCGTATTACCGGATTCCTCAAAACCCTCCGGGATTGCTTGAGGAAATCATCAACAAGAAAGGGCTTTACCGGATTGCTCAGAAGCATGGTCTTCAAATGCCGCTTTCATTTTTTGCGGAAAGCAATAGCGATCCCGGTGAAATGGTCGGCCGGATGCGCTTCCCCTGCATGATCAAACCGGCGCTCTCCCACGAGTTCGCACGTATCTTCCGGAGCAAGTGTCTTATCGCCACAGATAAGAACTCTTTAAGCGGCGCTCTGGCCCAAACGCAGGCTGCCGGACTCGAGGTCATGGTGCAGGAGATCATCCCCGGTTTCGATGACTGCATGTACGTTTACGATACCTATATTAATGGCGACGGGCGTGCCACCCACACCCTCACAGCGCAGAAATTGCGCCAGTTTCCTATAAATTTCGGCTCATCCACGCTGACTCACCATTGTTACGATCCCGAGATTGCCGCATTGGGGCTTGAATATATGCAACGTATAGGCTACCGCGGCTATGGCGAAATTGAATTCAAACGAGATCCGGTCAGCGGAGAGCTCTATATGATCGAGATCAACGCGCGTCTGAGCAGCCTGAATATCCTCTTTGACAAATGCGGCATCGAGTTCGCCTATGTCCACTACCGGGATCTGATCGGGGATCCGCTGCCGGATTATCATCTGCAGGAAGAGAAGCCCTGGGCTTTCTGGCATGCCTACGAAGATTTTTTCAGCACCAGAGCATATCTGAAAAGCCGGCAGCTTCGCTTAAAAGAGATCCTCCTCCCCTGGCTGAACCACCGCAAGGCTCATGCAATCTGGGCTGCCGATGATCCGAAACCGCTGTTTGCTTTCGGCAAGGTGCTCCTGGGGAAACTGTTGCGCAAGGTGAAGGGAGCTTTGGAGCGCCTTCCTTTCTTCACAAAAAGTTCCACCGGAAGAGGAGAAGAGTTGCCCCTTTCAAAAAAAAGGGCCTGAAGCGATTCTCCGCCCGGTCTTGACCATCCACATAGCCGAATCGTAAAAGAGGGGGAAAATTCGGCGCCAGATCCAATAATATCCCCTGGAGAGTACCAGATCCTGTTCGCCGATAAAGGCGCAATAGTCTCCGCCAAAGCTTTTTTTAAAATGGTAGATACCATACAGAGGGTGTGTCTCGTCCACTTCGCCGGGAACACCATAGAAATCAAACCAGCGCGCTCCCCTGCTCCGGGCCCACTTGATCCGCTCCCAGATCAGAGCATGATAAGCATAGAGATTGCGGTGCTTGTCACTCTGGCCGCCATAGACAGCCCAGGCCTTCTCCCCAAAAACAATGGTGATCCCGGCAACGAGAACTTCGTCTTTCAAATGACCCAGGGTTAACTCGATCGCTCCCGCAGGCCCCAGAATCCGAAAGAGCCTCCGGTAATAATCAGGTTTCCTTCCGACAAAACCTCTCCGCCCCGCTGTCTTCTCCAGCAGATGGATAAATTCAGGAAGGGCTTCTTCCCCGGCAGAGCAAAATTCCAGGCCCCTGGCGGATCCATATCTGATCTTATAGCGTACCTTTTTGGGGAGACGGCGCATGATCTGCCCCAAATCCCCCTCCAGATCGAGGCAAAAAGTATAGCGCGGCTGCAACCCCCCGAAATCATGCTTTCCGGGAGCGGAACGAAAGCCGATCCGGCGGAGTGCCGCAATGGGATCCCTCCGTCTTTCCAGAAGACAGGGATCGATCTTGATCAGGACTGCTCCGTGTTCCCCGGCCAAAGTGATAATGCCGCTGAACAACTCTTCAACGGCTGCCGCGTCATCCCAGTCTTTCAACACCGGACCGCGAGGAAGGTAAAAGATTGACCGCTGCGTCAGGGGAATGTTCCTTTTCAAAATTGAGGCCGCCGCCACTGGCTGCCCTTCCTTCTCCAGCACCACACGGAGAGGCTGCCAGGCCGGTTTTTTGACTTCCCCCCACATATATGATTGGAAAATATGGCCGTCGGCGGAAGCGCTAATAAATTCATCGAAGCGTTCCGCTTCCCCTGCCGTAATCAACCTGAAACGCATTAGGCTCCCCTGCCTATTTCATGGGATCGTTCACAGATGGCATCCATCCATGGAGACTGTTAAAAACATACTGATACAAATCCGCTAACTTTATACATGAAGGTGAAATGCCCTCCTTGAAAAACGACAGACCCCTCCTGTCTGGAAAGATCTGCCGCTATTCGTAAGTCATTAACCCATTCGGCGTTTACTCTTTTTCCTTTTCCGCTTTCGCCGCAGCAATTACCTGCTCGGCAAACTGCTGAGGCACCTCTTCATAATGTGAAAAGGTCATGGCAAAAAAGCCCCGCCCCTGGGTCATGGAGCGCAGGTCAATAGAATACCTGAACATCTCAGCCATGGGGACCTGGGCTCTGATTTTCTGCTGTTCGCCCGCAGATTCAACGCCCTGGATCCGTCCCCTGCGGCCGTTCAGATCGCCCATAATATCACCCATGAAGGAATCGGGAACAATAATCTCCACATTCATGACCGGTTCAAGCAATACCGGTTGAGCCTGCTCCATCCCTTTACGAAAAGCCATCCCCGCGGCTATTTTGAAGGCCATCTCCGATGAGTCCACCGTGTGGTAAGAACCGTCCACCAGTCTCACTCCGATATTAACTACCGGGTAACCGGCAAGGATCCCTTCCTCCATAGCCTCGCGAACTCCTTTTTCCACGGCGGGGACATACTGTTTCGGAACCACTCCGCCGAAGATCTTATCTTCAAAGATAAATTCCTCGCTCGACGGCAGCGGCTCCAGCTCAAGATATACATGACCGTACTGGCCTCGACCGCCGGTCTGTTTTTTATGCTTTCCCTCAACCTTGATCTGGCCTCGGATAGTCTCTTTATAGGGCACTCTCGGTGTAGAGAGATCCACCTCCACCCCAAATTTTTGGGCCAGACGGCTTACGATAATTTCCAGATGCAGCTCTCCCAGGCCCGAAATAACCGTTTGCCGCGTTTCCGCCCGCCGCTCCAGGCGAAAAGTGGGATCCTCTTCTAGAAAGCGGGAGAGACCGCTGCTGACCTTTTCCTCGTCGCCTTTTGTTTTCGGTTCAACGGCAAAAGAAATTACCGGATCGGGAAAATCAATGGGCGTAAATTGAAAGGGGCTGCTGCGATCGCAGAGCGTATCACCCGTTGCTGTTTGCTGCAACTTGGCCACTGCGGCAATGTCCCCGGCGACCACTTCATCCATCGAAATCTGGTTCTTGCCCCGCATCGAAAACAGCTGTCCGATGCGCTCGTTCTTCTCCTTGTTCACATTATAAATCTGTGAATCAGGATTCAGGACACCTGAATAGATCCGAAAATAGTTTATCCGTCCCACGTAGGGATCGGCCAGTGTTTTATAAACCAGCGCCGCAAAAGGTTCTTTCTCAGTGGTTGCCCTGCTAACCTTCTCTCCGCTCTCCGGCAGAATCCCTTCGACTTCACCGCGATCCAGGGGCGAAGGAAGGTAGCCTTTGATAAAATCCAGCAGCGGTCCGCTGCCGTAATTCTTTGTGGCTGCACCGCAAAGCACGGGGATAATTTTGCATTGGGAAATGCCGCGGCGCAGGGCTTGCCGGATCTCTTCCAATTCAAGGGGCTCACCCTCGAGGTATTTGAGCAAGAGCTCATCTTCAGTTTCCGCCGCCGCTTCAATCAATTTCTCCCGCAGGCTGGAGGCCTCTTCACGCAGCTCTTCGGGAATTTCTTTTTCTTCAGCCTTCTTGCCGTCACCTGAGAATATAAACGCTTTCTCCTCGACCAGATCGATTATTCCTTTAAAATCTTCCTCTTTCCCGATGGGCAGCTGCACCGGAACCACCTTGATCCCAAAATGATCCTGCAGTTGAGCCAGGGTCCCCGCAAAATCGGCGTTCTCCCGATCCAGTTTGTTGATCAGAACAAGGCGAGGCATGTTAAAATCATCGGCATAGCGCCAGACCTTTTCTGTGCCCACTTCCACACCGGAGACGGCACAGACAACCACCGCTGCACAGTCGGCCACACGGAGTGCGCCAAGCAGATCTCCGATAAAATCAAAATAACCTGGCGTATCCAGCAAATTTACCTTGACCCCGCTCCATTCCAGGGGAGCCAGACCAACATTAATGGTGACCTGTCTTTTGATCTCATCGGGATCATAGTCCGTGGTTGTGGTGCCCGACTCGATATTCCCCAGGCGGTTAACCGCCTCGCTGGTGAAAAGAAGAGCTTCCGTCAGAGAGGTCTTACCGGCGCCCCCATGGGAAATTAAAGCAATGTTTCGGATTGCTTCGCTGGTATATTTAACCATATAATCGCCTCCTCCGCGCTGCTCGTGCAGCCGGTATCTTCATTCAGATAGCTACCCGGCCCACCGGGCCGAAACGCTCCATAATATTATGTGTACATGTGCTATTATAGCTTAACAGATTGAAATTGAAAACTTCAGCGCCGCCGCCAGTAGCCGGCGCCACGCCCTGCCGTATCATGCCCGGTTAAACCGGATAGACAATATTGTCCCCCTCCCGCCGGACCAGGGATTGATCGACGCCCGAAAGACTTATCCGTTCCGGTTCCACCCTTTTCGTAGAAGAATATGCCGCCGCCGGACCTTCCTGCCGTGCCAACGGCGGGAGCAGTCCCTTGCGCCTTTTAAAGAAATCAAGCGCAACATTTGGGAATATGATGTACGAAAGGAGATCCTCTTCCTGAGTCATATACTCCTCAATTTCTTGTCGCGCAGCATCCAGCTGAGGTGGAATGAGATCGGCGGGCCTGACGGTAACGAGCTTCTCCTCCCCCAGCACCTGTTTTAAAACCTCGGGATTAATCTGACCCGGCGCCCTGCCGTAAAGGCCGCGCAGATAATTCTTTATCTCCGTGGAAACCATCTTGTAGCGCTCCCCCAGCAAAACATTGACCACTGCCTGGGTGCCCACTATCTGGCTGCTCGGCGTCACCAGGGGAGGATAGCCCAGATCGGCCCTGACGCGGGGAACCTCTTCAAGCACTTTCGGCAGAAGTTCCAAAGCGCCCTGTTCCGCCAGCTGTGAAGACAGGTTGGAGATCATCCCCCCGGGAATCTGGTATCTGAGGACATCGGTATCTACTCCCATAATCACATCCCGGGGAATTTCATAGCTGCCGCTTGCATCTTTGAAGTGATCGCTGATCCTGGCCAGTTGCTGCAGGTCCAACCCGGTATCATAGGGTGTACCCCGCAGGGCGGCAACAATGCTGTCCGTAGGCGGCTGGCTTGTTCCCAGGGAGAGGGCGGCGCTGGCGGTATCAACAACAGCGGCCCCCGCCTCAATTGCCTTAAGGTAAGCCATCGAGGCCATCCCGCTGGTGTAGTGACAATGCAGCTGCACCGGCAGCCCGATCTCTTCTCTCAGCCTGCGAACAAGCTCATAGGCGTCTGCCGGCGAAAGCAGGCCGGCCATATCCTTAATACAGATGGAGTCTGCCTGCATTTTTTTAAAGGTTGCCGCCAGATTCACAAAGTAGTCAAGATCATGCAGCGGGCTGATGGTATAGCTTAGCGCCGCCTGTACGTGTGCTCCCGCAGCACCGGCTGCACGCAGAGCATATTCCATATTGCGGGGGTCATTTAAGGCATCAAAAATACGGATGATATCGATCCCATTACCCACTGCCTGCTTAATAAATTCCTCCACCACATCATCAGCATAGTGGCGATAGCCGACAATATTCTGACCCCGCAAAAGCATCTGCAACCTGGTGCGCCGAAAAACGCGCCGCAGGCGGCGCAGCCTTTCCCAAGGATCTTCATCAAGGAACCGCATGCAGGCATCAAAAGTGGCCCCGCCCCACACCTCCAGTGAATGATAACCCACACTGTCCATAAGCTCGGCCACAGGGAGCATCTCTTCCAGGCGCATTCGCGTGGCCAGAAGAGATTGGTGAGCGTCACGCAGTGTTGTATCGGTGATCCCTATTTTCTGTTGATCCATTATGCTTGAGCCTCCCTGATTCGTTGGTGCTTGCACACAAGTTTTTTCCTAGTCCAGGACCCAACGGGCCGCAACTTCACCCACATACCGTCCCCAGACAAGTGCTTCAGTCAGGGCTGTCCCGGGCATGAGGGCGGCGCCGTTGAGGCCGCCCGCTGTCTCCCCGATGGCATATAATCCCTGTATCGGGTCTCCACCGCGCAAAACTCTCCCCCATTCATCAACAGCAATTCCGCCCAGGCAGTATGCCGCAGCCGCCTTCACCGGACAACCGCAGAAACAACCGTAAGGATTACTGAACCAGCGGCGCAACGACGGAAGTTCTATCCCATAAGTCTCCATGAAAGCATCGATGCCGGCATACCGCGGCCAGCTTAACTCATATCCCTGGGGCAGAGCCGCTTCTGCAGCAAGCAGGTAGCCTCTCCCGGAGGTGCTATTCAAGAGAAGCCGAACGGCACTCCCGCCATCTTGTTTAGAAAAGGGAGTTATCTGGTCATCTACAATCAAAAGGGCTCCGGGAGGGGGCTCCGCCTCCACCCATTTATGGTTTTCCTCAACCGCGGGAATATATGAGATTTCCCCTTCATCTATCAGGTCGAGGGCGGCTGCGCGAGCCAGTTTAACCCCCGCACCTCCCCGGCCGCTGCGCCATGATCCCACATCTGTCCCCGGGTTCAGCTCCTGGAACAGCTCCGGATCATTAAGGCAGCCGCCGTCGGCCAGGATTATTGCCGGAGCATAGGCGGCATGTAAAATGCCCGATGAATCAAGTATGGTCATCCCGGCGGCGCTGCACTCATCGCCAATCATCAGCTCTTGTGGAACAGCGCCTTCAATGAAACGGATCCCCTCACCCAAGGCAATCTCGATGAGACGGCTCCGGGCCTGGCTGTAAGAAATGTTTTCCGGTAATAGTCTGAACATCCCCTCCTGCACCAGGCTCAAACCTGTCTCCCCGATGAGCCATGCCAGATCTTCACCGGCACGCCGGGCCAGCAGTTCATAATGACATCTCCTGCCCTGTCCTTCTCCAAAAACAAACAGAGCTTCTTCAAGCATTTCGGCGGAAGCAGCTTCACCGGTGGTGAGGGCTCCATCGCTCCACATCCAGCGGTCATCCTGCAGCTCTTCGTAACAGAGTATCACCGCAGCACCATGACGGGCTGCCTCCAGAGCGGCGGTCAACCCGGCAATACCGCTGCCCACAACGATAACATCACCGGTTAGAGGCAGTGTTTCCATTTTCCGACCTCCGGCTTCAGGGCCGCATCCGGAAGCAAACAGAAGCAGCACAGCCGGCAGCAGCTGTAAAACAATCCGCCGCCTGAACAAATCTCTATTCATCCCTCTCCTCGGGAAGCCCGATTAGATCCACAACCTGATCACCTTCCTCGAGGCGGATCAGGGTTACACCCCGCGCATAACGGCCCAGCAGCGAAACTTCCGCTGTTTTTTGGCGGATGACCAGCCCTCCGGCTGTAATAATAATAAAATCTTCGTCGGCTTCGCTCATGACCATGAATCCCCTCAGAGGACCGCTATCTTTTGATATTCTCATGCCGATAAGCCCCTTGCCGCCGCGGCGCTGCGGACGAAAGTCAACTTCGGCCACTCTTTTGCCAAATCCCGCCGCCGAAGCCATTAAGATTACCTGCCCCGGACCGATCAGGTCGGCCCCCACCACCCTGTGCGGCGGTTGCAGTGTGAGTGCTTTGACCCCGCGGGCAGTCCGGCCCATGGGCCGGACATCGGTTTCGGCGAAGCGGATAAAATAGCCCTCATCAGTCCCAATGATAATCTCCTCGGCGCCGCCTGTGAGTTTCACGGAAATGAGCTCATCCTCAGCAGCTAAATTAAGGGCGATCAATCCCGTTTTCCTGGCATGGGCAAAATCCTGCAGCGGCGTCTTCTTGATATAGCCGCCGGCAGTCACAGTGAGCAGGTATTTCTCTTCACTGAAGCCGGTAATGGGCAATGTGGCGGTAATATATTCTTTCTTCTCCAGAGGCAGCAGGTTCACCAGGGCGGTGCCCCTGGACTGGCGGCTGGATTCCGGGATCTCGTAGATATTCAATCGATAAACCTTGCCCCGATTGCTGAAAAGAAGGATCTGATCATGAGTTGAAGCAAAGTAACACTGCTCCACCAGGTCATCCTTGCGCATCTGCATCCCCACTATTCCCTTGCCGCCCCGCCTCTGGCTCCGGTAAGTTGCCGCCGGAAGGCGCTTGATATAGCCGCGATCGGTGATTGTGATGACCACATCTTCCTCCAGAATCAAGTCGGTGAGCTCAAACTCATCAATTCCGGCGACGATCTGGGTGCGCCGTTCGTCGGCATGTCTATCTTTAATCTCCTGCAGTTCGTCGCGGATGATACCAAGAACAAGGCTCTCATCGGCAAGGACGCCGCGCAGGTAGGCAATTTTCTTTAATAATTCGCCATACTCTTCCTCAAGCTTGGATTGCTCGAGGCGGGTTAATCTCTGGAGCCTCAAGTCGAGAATTGCCTGGGCCTGCTTTTCGGTGATCCCCAGCAGCATCATCAGGCCGCTCCGGGCTGCCGCTGCATCAGGAGAGCGGCGAATTAAGGCGATGACTTCATCAAGCCTGGATAAAGCGGCCCGCAGACCTTCAATAACATGAAGTCTTTCCTCGGCACGATTCAGATCAAAACGGGTTCGGCGAACAATCACCTCTTTTTGATGTTCAAGGTAGCATGAAAGCATTTCTTTTAGATCAAGAATCTTTGGTTCTCCCTTGACCAGGGCCAGCATAATAATCCCGTAAGTCTGCTGCAATGGTGTATATTGATAGAGCTGGTTGATAATGAGTTGCGGCTCATATTCCGGTCGTATTTCCAGGACTACGCGCACCCCTGAATGATCGGATTCATCCCTAAGAGCGGTGACCCCCTCAATCTTCTTCTCCTTGACCAGTTCCGCTATCTTCTCTACCAGCTTGGCTTTATTCTGCTGGTACGGCAGCTCGCTGATGACCAGGTGATCATATCCATTATCCATTTTTTCAAGATAAACCCGCCCTCTCAGGCGGATGATCCCCCGGCCGGTCCGATAAGCCTTGTTAATTCCCTCATGCCCCACGATCATGCCTCCTGTGGGAAAATCGGGGCCTTTAACCAGGCGCTGCAACCCTTCCACCGGGATCCCGGGCTGTTCAATGAGACGATGCAATGCATCGATGAGTTCTCCCAGGTTGTGAGGCGGTATGTTTGTCGCCATCCCCACGGCAATACCCGTAGAACCGTTTGCCAGCAAATTGGGAAAGCGCGAAGGAAGGACTGTCGGCTCCAGAAGACTTTCATCAAAGTTGGGCCTAAAATTCACCGTTTCTTTGTGGAGATCGGTCAGCAGCTCCATGGCCACCGGTGAAAGGCGAGCTTCAGTATAGCGCATCGCCGCAGCGGCATCACCATCGAGGGAACCGAAGTTTCCATGACCGTCCACCAAGGGATAGCGGGTAGAAAAATCCTGGGATAGACGGACCATAGCCTCATAAAGAGCAACATCCCCGTGAGGATGGTACTTACCCAGCACTTCACCTACTATTCGCGCCGACTTGCGGTAGGGTTTTTCCGGTGTTGATCCCATCTCCAGCATGGCATAAAGAATCCGCCGGTGCACCGGTTTCAGGCCATCCCGCGCATCGGGAAGCGCACGGCTGACGATAACGCTCATGGCATAATCTAAAAATGAACTTCTAACTTCCTCATGGACACTGACAGGTATAATCCGTTTTTTTTCAGCCATTCAATTACCTCGTTTCGGCTACCGTTTTGCCGATCTGCTCTTTCTTGTCTTTTTCCCCTGCTTTTTAATATTCTGCCTTAACAGCCGGTCCAGCTCTTGTTTCTGCCCCGGGACTACCGCCCAGGTTTCGGTAACCTGTTTTTTTGCAGCCCCTATTGTAAATTGCAGAACTGTGCCGCTCCAGCGGTAGGATTTGATCTGTTCCCAGGGCCAGAACCAGCGCGCAGAGGAGATCCCTTTTTCCCGAAGGGCCGGACGTTCCAACTGCCTGGCTAAAAAAACAGCTACAAGAACAATATAAAAAACAATCCGGCTGCCATAGATCCATCGGCTATTTAAAGCGGCGGCATCCGGTCCCGCAAATTCGATGAATTTTTTTAGATCAGACCATAGAAAAAAAGCGCAGAGAGCACAGATAAGAAGTATGGAGAGCAACAGATCCAGATTGGCCCTGTTAAAGAGCACATACTTTATTTTGAATGTCACCCGTCCAGTTTTACTGCTCCGGTAGAGTAAATAGGCGGCAACCAAAACAGCCAGCAGTAAAAAAGGAAGGAACATATAGGTCATATCATGCACCTCGCAGGAATTTAGAATTATAAATTCCCGGCCGGAGAACCGCCGGGCAAAACATGCTCATTCTTCTACCTTTGCCGGAGATAATATGATTAAAAATAACCCTTATATATCCAGATTACGGACCAAGCCGGCATTTTCTTCAATGAACCGCCGCCGCGGCTCTACTTTGTCGCCCATAAGCACAAAGAACGTCTGATCTGCTTTTTGAGCGTCAATTAACTCCACGCGCTTGATAAAACGTGTTTCCGGGTTCATAGTTGTCTCCCACAACTGGTCAGCGTTCATCTCACCGAGACCTTTGTAGCGCTGCACCTGAATGCCGTCGCGCCCCCAGCTCTCCAGCAATTTTTCCAACTCGGCATCCCTGTAAAGATAGCGTTCTCTTTTACCCTTTTTCACTTTGTAAAGCGGCGGCTGGGCGATATAGATAAAACCGCTTTCGATCAGTTCCGGTAAAAACCGATAAAAAAATGTGAGCAGGAGCACCCTGATATGAGAGCCGTCCACGTCTGCATCGGTCATGATCACGATCTTCTGATAGCGGGCTCTCTCTATGGTAAAATCTTCGCCGATGCCCGTTCCTACAGCAGTGATAATCGTACGGATCTCTTCATTGCCCAGGATACGATCCAGCCTCGCTTTTTCCACGTTGAGAATTTTACCTCTCAAGGGGAGAATGGCCTGAATGCGTCTGTCCCGACCCTGTTTTGCTGAGCCGCCGGCCGAATCACCTTCCACCAAAAAGAGTTCGCTTTCTCCCGGATCCTTACTGCTGCAATCAGCAAGTTTTCCCGGAAGGTTGGTAAATTCAAGAGCGTTTTTACGACGTGTGAGCTCTCTTGCTTTCCGGGCCGCCTCGCGAGCCCTGGCTGCGCGAATTGCTTTTTCCACAATTCTTCGAGCTGTGGAGGGGTTTTCTTCAAGAAATGTCCCCATCCCCTCGTAACAGACACTATCTACAGCGCTGCGAATTTCGGGGTTGCCCAGTTTTGTCTTAGTTTGTCCTTCAAACTGCGGATCGTGCATTTTTACACTTAAGATCACGGTCAGTCCTTCACGGACATCGTCTCCGCTGAAATTACTTTCGTTTTCTTTCAACAAACCTGTCTTGCGCCCATAATCATTGATTAAACGGGTCAGAGAAGTCTTAAATCCCTGTTCATGAGTACCGCCTTCTTTGGTCCTAATGTTATTTGTGTATGTGTATATCAATTCGTTGTAACTGCTCTGGTATTGAAGCGAAAGCTCGATTAAAAAACTGTTTATCTCGCGGCTGATATAGATTGGTTTCTTAGGTAAAACATCTTTACCTTGATTTAAAAAAGCAGTATACTGATTAATTCCTCCGTCATATCGAAACTGTTCTGTAATATTACTGCGCAGATCGTTAAAGGATATCCTGATCCCCCGGTTTAAAAAGGCAAGCTCCCTTAAACGCTGGGTGATGATCTCATTTTCAAAATCGACATCCTCGAAAATTTCCGGATCAGGGCGAAATGTAATTTTAGTCCCCGTTCGCCTTGATGTCCCGGTAATCTTCAGACGGGTCATTATTTTTCCTCTCTCATAACGCTGACTGTAGATCTTGCCGTCACGGTAAATTTCCACCTCAAGCCACTCCGAAAGAGCGTTAACTACAGATACACCTACACCGTGGAGACCACCGGCCACTTTGTAAGTTTCATTGCCGAATTTACCTCCGGAATGAAGAGTTGTCAGAACCACCTCTACTGCCGGACGTTTTTGCTGCGGATGTTCCTCCACGGGGATACCCCGTCCGTCATCGGTCACGGTAACACTATTATCGGGATGGATCCATATTTTTATATTTTTACAACCGTAGGGCACCTCATCAATACTGTTATCTACTACCTCAAAGACAAGGTGATGCAGTCCCGGGCTGCCTGTTGATCCGATGTACATGCCGGGGCGGAGGCGAATTGCTTCCAAACCCTCTAGAACCTGGATCTGGGCTGCGCCGTACTTCTGTTCTTCATGGTTGATCTTGTGCCTCGTCATTACATACCTCCATCATCTATCCATACAGACTAATTATATCATCAATTCTTGCTGGATTAAACTTGACCCTTCTTTACACCAGGCGTCTTATCTCTTCGGGCCAGTGTTGCCGGAACAACGGGAGAAAAAAACAGGTCGCTGCCTGTTAGAATAAAGGATTTGTACCCTTCCAGGTTGCTGTTTCGATAAAAATCACTATCATTGGCTGACTCCAAAAATTGTTTATTAATAGGGTTGTCTCTGAGATTCATATGAAAAATACCGATGAGATCCTTTTTAAATACGATGCGTGAATAACCGATGTGTAAAAACATAGGACACCTCCCGGGGTCAAATTATTTTGATTCTGTTTTTAGAGTATCCCTCTATGTAACACAGTCATGATCCGAATTAAGTCCTATCTGGAAATAAATATCCTGAACTATGTTTTCTCCGGCATATCGGTTTAATTTTTCAATTAATTGTGGCTTCAACAGGGTGAGGTGGTAGACCCACGTGGAATCGCTCACCCGAACCCTAAGGACCTGCCTTTGCAGGCACAGGGCGCTGGATACAGCGGCTATCTCTTTACCAACAAGTTGATCCCATTGATCTATTATAAGATATTGTTGATACTGGCGCCACATCTTTCGATTGCGCAGCACCTGTTCAATAATCCGCCCCAGCTCCATCAATCTTAACCTCTCCCCTGCACAACGTAAAATAGTATAAGTCTTTCTCGTAATCCCACTCAAAAGCAGGGAGGGGGATCGCGGTGGTAATAAAGGATTGATCACCCCTGCTATTTATAAATTCAAGAAGACGGCTGCATCTCTCCTCATCAAGCTCTGAAAAAACATCATCGAGCAGAAGAATGGATCTTTCACGACCGGAGCGGTTGAAGAGATCTACCTCCCCCATTTTTAAAGCCAGCACTGTGCTTCGCTGTTGTCCCTGGGAGCCGTATTTGCGGGTATCCAGTTTGTTGATGGAAATCGCAAAATCATCAAGATGAGGACCAATCAGGGTTGAACCTTTGCGCAGTTCCGCCGAACGGCCTTCTGTAAGCTGTTCTTCAAAAGATCTTTCGATCAGATCCGGATTATCGTCAAAGCATATGGTTGATCTGTAGTGAAGTGAAAGATTCTCTTTTCCTGCAGTAAGAGAAAGATAGTGAGCCTGTGCCAGTGACTCCAATTCCTTTAAAAATTGAATCCTCTCATGAACGATCCAACCACCTTTTTCGACAAGCATCTGTTCCCATGGTTTTATAATTGAAAAGTTTAAGTTACCGCCGCCCCGCTTTTCTTTCAATATCCTGTTGCGCTGGCGCAAAGCACGGTAGTAATCGCGCAATCTGTTGTAATAAAGCGGTTTTAAGCGGGAACACTCCATATCAAGAAAGCGGCGCCTCACAGAAGGAGCCCCTTTGATCAGGAAAAGATCATCGGGAGTAAAGATCACCACCGGGTGCCGGTGAATATACTCATTTCTTTTTAATCCTTTCCCGTTTATCTTGATTTGAAATTGGCGCGGCCCCCGATAGCCTGTTTCAACCTGATATTCACCTTTTCCCGTGAGAAACTGTCCCTTAAGGTGAAAATAATCGCTACCAAACTGAATCATTTCAGAATCCTGGTTTGTTCGAAAGGAGCGGGAAACCAAAAGATAATAGATTGCCTCCAGGAGATTTGTTTTACCCTGGGCATTCATTCCAAAAAATATATTGATACCGGGATGGAACAGCAACTCCTGGTGAGTATAATTACGAAAATTGGCAAGAATTAACGATGCTAAATACACGCTCTTTGCACCTGAATATCAGTTCATTTTTATTGGCAGCACCAGGTAAAGATAGCTGTCATCCTCCGGCAGGCGAAAGATAACAGGGCCACTTTTCCCATGAAAATCTACGATCATTCTTTCTGCCGAAGCAGCTCTTAAAATATCCATAATAAAGCGAGAGTTGATATAGAGTGCAACATCTTCGCCTTCGTGTTCAGCAGAAAGACCCTCTTCCATCCGCCCAACTTGTGAAGAAACCCGCACACTCAGGGAACTGTTGCCAACTGAGAGGTGAACCGCATTGTTGGGTCCCTCAGCCAGCAGAGCAGCTCTTCCAATAGTTTCGGCCAACTCACTGCGGTTGATCGTGATCCTGGTCGAATAACGCTCCGGTATAACCGAACTAATATCGGGATACTTTTCGTTGAGCAACCGGGCGGCAAAATAGACTGTTCCAAAATCAAAAACCAGTTGATCATTCATGGGAAAAAGTGATATTGGGTCTTCACTATGCTCTATTATTTTTAAAAGTTCGCGCAGGGCTTTCGCCGGAACAAGACACTTTTTAGCAGCAAAATTCCAGCTATCATTGATGATATTATTGACCACAAGGCGGTATGTATCGGAGCTGACAAGACCCCACCTATTACCGTTAAAATCAAAAAGAACACCATTAAAAGAGGGGCGAGTTTCTTCTGTGGAGGCGGCAAAAACAACCATTTTAAGGATCTCTTTAAGATCTGAGGGATCAAGAGAGATTGTTTCGGTGTTATCCGGTAAAATTCTCTCAACTGGTGGAAAATCAGCGGGATCAGCACCGGACAGATGATATTTAGCACGTCCGCTGCTTAAATCAATCTGTAGATTGTCAGGATCAAGATGAAACGTAATTTTTTGGTCGGGCAAATAACGGACGATATCAATTATCCTGGAAGGTAGCAGGACTTGGCCCGAGCCTTCCCCTTCATAGGGCAGTGATACCTTGATTGACAGCTCAAGGTTTGTCGTAGAAAGGGTCATTGTTTGGGAATCGATCTCACAAAGAATATTTTCCAAGTATTGAATGGTTGAATGTTTGCCCAAAGCTTTCTCCACAGTATCCAAATAGCGGCCAAGGATCTCTTTTTTGATAATAATAGACATGGAATTCACCCGCCTTTATAATTTATGACGCATGGATAGATCTACACAATTGCATATATGTACATATATTAAAA
>CAZQEV010000013.1:0-24255 GCA_964592135.1 uncultured Syntrophomonadaceae bacterium | reverse complement strand
CATCTCCGATCTGAAGATTGCGGATCAACTGTTTTTTCATTCTGTTCCCCTGTCTAGATAAGTTTGATTCCTACTACTAATTTAACACATATTGCTGCCCTGGAAAAGGAAAAGTGCACGACCTGCAGTATTAGCAATCACGGGAGCAGCCCGATACAAGGAGATCCGCCAGTGGCGAACTGAAAACGTCTATCGCATCTGGAGAAGTTCCCGGGCAATCACCAACCTCTGGATCTCGGAAGTGCCCTCACCTATCTCCATCAGCTTGGCATCTCGCAGGTAGCGCTCGACAGGATATTCCGTCGTGTAGCCGTAACCTCCGTAGATCTGCACTGCCTCCAGGGCCGCCTGTACAGCCGCCTCTGAAGCAAACAGCTTTGCCATGGCCGACTCCCGCGTAAAAGGCATGCCCATGTCCTTCAACCAGGCTGCCCGGTATACCGCCATACGGGCCAACTCCACCTGCATGGCCATATCGGCCAACTTGAACTGAATAGCCTGGAATCGGGAAATGGTTTTTCCGAATTGCCGCCGTTCTCTGGCATAAGCCAGCGAGGCATCCAGACAGGCCTGAGCAATACCAACGGAAAGAGCTCCAATGCTGATCCTTCCGCCATCAAGCACGGCCATGAACTGCTTAAAACCCTCACCACGTTTTCCAAGAAGATTCTCCCGGGGAACGCGCACATCTTCAAGGACAATCTCTGCTGTATCCGACGCCCTTAAGCCGAGTTTCCTGTAAGGAGGGGCGACATTGAAACCTGGAGTTGCTGTAGGAACAATGAAAGCGCTGATCCCACGCGAGCCCAAGCCCGGCTCTGTGACGGCAGTGATTACAGCCACACCGGCCCTGGTGGCATTGGTGATAAAACATTTGCTTCCGTTGAGCACCCATTCATCGCCCTTTAACACCGCTGTGGTGCGGGTGCCTCCAGCATCTGAACCAGCTTCTGATTCGGTCAACCCGAAAGCAGCCAGCATCTCACCGCGGGCGCAGGGCGGCACCCAGCGTTTTTTTTGCTCTTCTGTACCAAAAAGGTAAATCGGACCTGTCCCTATGGAACAGTGTGCCGCATAGGTAATCCCGGTAGAGGCGCAGGCGCGGGAAATCTCCTCTACGGCAACAGTGTAAGCCAGGTAGCCGTCGCCGGTACCCCCATATTCCTCGCTGAAAGGAAGGGCGAACAGATCGAGGTGTGCCATTTTATCGATGATCGCCGCAGGGAAACGTTCCTCCCTGTCCAGTTCCGCCGCCGCCGGGGCTAGCTCCCTATTGGCAAAATCACGGACCATTTGTTGAATCAGCTGCTGCCCCTCGTTCAATTGGAATTCCATTACTATACATTCCCCCATAAAAAAATGGACTTATTAGGATCCGTGTTGACCTGATATGGGCATGCCTTAGTCCAAACTTACAGATTTTGCAGGCTGTGGCCCCTATTCCTTCTTTTACTTGCCTCAATTCCAACCCTGGGATACCTAACGTTTCAGGTTTCAGTTAAAACATCTATTCACTAATGCCAACCAATTTTTTAGCCAAATATTTCTTCCCTGCCAAGTCTGCTTGCCTGGCTATAACCAGGCGCTGCGCCTGGGGCGAACCGGCACCATGCATCGATTCTGTCAGATAGGCTGCCGCGGCAGGGCCAAGGACCATATTTTCAATTAGACGCAACATCTTCATCTTGCAGGCTGTGTCCAAACCGGCCACTCCCTGAAAATACTTTTTCAGCAGCGGTCCTATTTCGGGATGATCAAGATCTGCCAGGGAAGGCATGGTTGCTATTAATCCACCGGAAATGTCCTCTGCAAGTCTGGCGATCTCATAAGGAAAGCGGGTAACATTTAGTTTGCAGACATTGGCTAGGAGCAGTTCGACAAGATAAGCCCCTGAATCAGAGGCCTTGCCCTGTGCGGAACAGGCGATGCCGCAGCAATAAAGAGTTTCATTCAGATGAATCATTTCAACCAGTTTATCCTTGATATGCGATGCCCTGCTGATCCCCTGATATTCAGCCATTGCAGCCACCGCCCCGATCAGGACATCGCCAACCCCAACCTTGCAGCCACCGTAGCTTTGGCGATGATAACCAGCAAAACGTTCGACCAGGCGGCCCGAGTAAATATATTCTTTAAACATAAAAACCCGTTCCCAAGGCACAAAAACATCGTCAAAGACAATCAAACACTCCTGCCCC
Organism: uncultured Syntrophomonadaceae bacterium; assembly: GCA_964592135.1. Classification (GTDB taxonomy): domain Bacteria; phylum Bacillota; class Dethiobacteria; order DTU022; family DTU022; genus JAAZIN01. The sequence goes on along the minus strand of CAZQEV010000013.1, from coordinate 22,057 downwards.
CCATAGAGATGATTGCCCAGATCTGGTTGCTGGAGTTCCTGCTTTCTTGTATCGGAAGGCTGTCTGCCCAAAATATAGACAATACCTGGAGCATCTGCATCTACAGCAAAAGAGACGGCATAATCGCTATCCTCTTTTTGCATCGATAAAGTTGGCATAACTAAAATATAGTGCGAATTAAGCGCACCTGTCTGGTGGCATTTAGCTCCTCGCACGGTAATACCTTCATCGTTCTGACTGATCACCCGCAAAAAAAGATCTGGATCATCCTGTTCATGTGGTCGTTTTCCACGATCCCCTTTGGGGTCAGTCATCGCCCCAACACAAACAGCGTTTTTCCCCTGAACCTCGCTTAAGAATAGGTTGAATCGTTGGTAATAGGGTGCTCCCAAATCCCTCTCCATTTCAAACGTGGTTATCTCTAGAGCGTTCAAAGCATCCATACCCACGCAGCGCTGGAAACACGTACCTGTTTGCTGCCCCAAAAGACGCAGCAATTTTACCTTATCCACCAGATCGTCTGTTGAACGATGAATATGTGTAAACCGGTTTACGGGTCGGCCATTAAGATGGGAACTCGCATAAATCAATCCTTCATATTCCGGCTGCTTTTGCAGTTCGTATGTCTGGGCTACAGCATTGACGCTAGGACGAACCAAGGGATGTTCAAATGGATCATCTATCAGTTTGCCTTGAATATATACCTTTCGCTTTAACCTCTTCAATCCGGAAATGTATTCATCTCCAGTCATACCTGACCCGCCTTTCTCTGAACAGTTTCATCTTGATATGAATAAACACCCACTCAAGATAACGTGGGTACGAATGTCAATCTGCACAGCCGTTTTTTACCGCAGACAGTTCATAGGCGACATCGAGGATCATATCCTCCTGTCCGCCAACCATCTTACGGCGGCCCAATTCCAAAAGGATTTCCCGGGCATCCAGCTCAAACCTGTTCGCCGCACGCTGAGCATGCAATAAAAAACTTGAATAGACGCCGGCATAGCCCAGCAGCAAGGATACTTGGTCCAGTTGTATGGAAGAATCCATTAACCCTCCTGCAGTCCCTTTAGCGGCATCCATGGCTGCAAAAACATTAAGGTTGGAAGATATTTTGTATTTTTCCAACACAATAGCCAGCACCTCTAAAGGGGTATTCCCACCCCCAGCGCCCAGACCCTTTATGGTACAATCGATAAATTTGGCTCCTGCCCTGATTGCCGCAATGCTATTTATGACCGCCAGGGATAGATTATTATGAGCGTGGAAGCCCACTTGAATATTTACAGCGGAAGCCACCTGCCCAACCATTTCTTCCACTTCCAGGGGAGTCAAGGTGCCTGCAGAATCCATTAGGTATATACCATCCGCACCATAATTTTCGAAAAGACGAGCCTGCTCAACCAATGTTTCAACTGGGACCATGTGCACCATCATCAGGGCTCCCAGGGTGTACAAACCCAATCCCTTGGCCATGCGAACATGCTGCTCGCCGATATCAGCCTCCGTAACATGTGTGGCTATGCGGGCCACATCCACTCCACAATGCACGGCCATTTCCAGATCCCGGCAGGTGCCTATACCGGGCAACAGGAGAACGCCGAGTTTACTCCTGCGTAAAACCTGTCTGGCTGCCTTTATCTTTTCTTCATCAGAAACTAGCTCCAACCCATACTGCAAGGAGGAACCACCCAGACCGTCGCCATGACTTATTTCAATAATGTCAACACCCGCGTTCTCAGCCGCCCCGGCTATATCCATCACCTGATCAACAGTGAATTGGTGAGCCACAGCATGACTGCCATCACGTAAAGTGGTATCAAGAATATTAATCATCGTTTTCACCCTTACCCTTGTCCGATCATGTTCGAAGCAAGAATCTCTGCCGCTTGCACTGCCGCAGCCGTAATAATATCCAGGTTTCCTGCATAGGGAGGCAAAAAATCACCGCGACCAGTCACCTGAACCATGGTGGTAACAATATCATCCTTAATTAAGGGAGGCACCTTAAGCTTGTAACCGGGCACAAAATGACGCATTTTTTTCTCCATCTCTTTGACCCTTAAAGTTACCTTTTCGCTAAAAGGACCAATTATCCTCGTATAGATGGTGTTGTGCATCATGATCGGCGGATTGGCCGGATTAAGAATGATGATCACTTTGGCATTCTTTACGCCAACTATCTTGATAATGCCTTCCCGCGTGGTTTGGGTGAACTCATCTATATTGGACCTCGTCCCTGGGCCCGCGCTGGCACTGCTAATGGTGGAAACGATTTCTGCATAATCAACAGGGCAAACCGAATGGATTGCCGAAATAATCGGTATGGTTGCCTGTGCGCCACAGCTGATAAGGCAGATGTTGTTTTTATCCATGTGCCCGCCAATATTCACAATTGGCACTACCATCTCCCCAATATGTGCAGGCGTCAAATCAATAGCCCGTTTGCCTAGTTCGTTCAGGATCGAAGCATGCCGTAAATGTGCTTTTGCCGTAGTAGCATCTATGACGATCTGAGCCAGCGACGGCTCCCTGATCAGCGCATTAATACCATCACTGGATGCTCGCAATCCCAGATCTTCCGCCCTGGCAAGGCCCTGCGAGGAGGGATCAATGCCCATAACCAATCCCACCTCTAGTAAAGGGCTTCGCATAATTTTGTAGATGAGGTCTGTACCTACATTTCCTGATCCGATTATCCCTACCTTGATCCGTGACAACGGATTCACTCTCCCAGATTTACCGGTGCAACCGCCTCAGACCACGCTTGTTCAGGGTTCTGCACAGTAAATTTGCCCCCGGACAGCTCCAAGTTAGCACCAGTAATGTAAGATGACAATGGTGAGCAAAGAAAGACAACAGGCGGCGCCAATTCTTCCGGACTTGAGATCCGGTTCAAGGCAATTGATTTTTTTAAAAAGGAACTCCTGCTATCCATTACTGCAGCGGTCATATCAGTAGCTACTACACCGGGCATGTAGCTGTTTACCCGGATGCCATAAGGGGCCAATTCCGCAGCCATGGTTCTGGTAAGATTAAATATCGCCGCTTTGGTAGCACCATATATAGATGTTCCCCAGGAGGGAATCCTGGCTGTGAATGAAGCGGCATTCAGGATAACGCCCCCTTCAGGCTGTTCCATCATTGTACGGGCGGCTTTCCGTCCGCATAAAAATACACCCTTCAAATTAACCCTGACCACATTATCAAAAAGTTCTTCACTCATTTTATAGAATGGTATATCATGCACAAAAACCCCTGCATTATTAACTAGAATATCTAGCCGCCCATAAAATTTCAGAGTCTCTTTAAATAGACGAGCAACCTGTTCCTCACTGCAAACCTCGGCGGGACAGAAGGCTGCCTCCAGACCTTCCTCGCGAAACAGGAGGGCAGCCGCCTCCAGACGCGATTGATCCACCCCATTAAGCATTATGCGCGCTCCTTCCCGAGCAAGACCCAGCGCGATAGCCAGGCCGATACCTCGCGAAGAACCAGTAACCAGCGCCACCTTTCCTTTCAATTGTAAATCCATAGCCTATCTCTCCGTCATCATTATTTTACTGGTTGGCCCTTCAAAAGCTGTACTGTCTCTAATAACGCCCGCTCACCCCCCACGTTGCCTGGAAATATTGTGAATAATTTACCTGGGGCCTTAGAAGAACTGCCCAGCCTCCACAGGGGAACTCCTGGAATAATTTGACCGACTACACGTGACTTTTTACTACGGTAAACCCTGGTTAACAGGTCGCTGGAGGTAATCCCGCCTTTGCCAACAATAAAACGGGGTTGCACCGTGGTGCGGTCGAGGATGTCCACCAGGGAAGCAGAAATAATTTCGCCTACCTCCCTGTAGTCAAAACCGCCCGTATTGGAATATACTTTGCGCGACGTAAAAAGGACTGTATCCCTACCCAAGCTAATGTTATTATCAATAACCTTTGAAATCCCAATAATTTCTTTAGATCTTTCATTCGCTGAAAGAAGCCTGCTAATATTTAGCTCCAAACCTTCTATTTCAGCTTCAGAAAGCAAAACTTTTAATTGTTCTGTAGTTTTGGGAACATGGGAACCGACTACAACAAGCCCTCCGGCAGGCTTGATTTCATCTTTGCCGGTAAGGCAATTCAGCTCATCAGAAGTAAGCGGAGGCCGCAAGGAAATCCCACAATAGACGGGAACAAATGATGCCGCAGACCGATAGAAATATCTAAATCCCTTTTCTTCGGCTCTTAAAAAAGCGCCTGCAATTACTTTAAGATCATCATAGTTTGCCGCATTACAGAATATTATGCTTCTTTCCGGTGCATTTTCCAATTCCGACAGGACACCCGTTACTCCAAGCTGTCTCACTGTATTCAGAGAAATACCTACAATATTTTCATCCTTCATTCCATTATTAGTTTTTTCTTTGATCCATTCCCTGAGATTAGAGTTCTTGTATTTGAAAAGGGGATCCTGAGCAAATGGTGTTTTGCCAACTTCAATACATTTACCCTTATCCTCAACCCAGTGGACATCATTTTTTGTTATGCGTCCCCCTTCAAAGAAAGCCGGCAAAAGGACCTCGCCACGAAATTTTATACCTAGCTCTTCCTGCATTACTCCCATGGCTGCCCTATTTTCGGCAGGGAAATGACCCCTCAAGGTAGAATCAGATCTGCTTATAATAGAGAAGCTGTGCGATGTTTTGCGCGAAGCCAGGCATATATTTCGAATTATATCTTCAGTAAGTGATACAGCTCTCTTCTCCGTCAGACTACGCGAGTTTGTTAATATAAACAGCACTTTTTCGGATGAATCAAAGTGCTCAGTTAACACATCAAGATCATGATCAATGCTCACATCAACATCATGGACTGTCTGGGTACCGGTAGGATCATCATCCAAAACAATTACCTTTTCCGGAGGTGCCGGATGGTTCATGCTCATGCCCCCTCCTATTTTGACATCTCCAAGATCCAAAAGATGCGCCCCTCCAGGCACACGTCACATTCATATTATTACTGTAATTGGGACAGCATCGTCTTCAGACGTTTGATCGCAAAGGACGGGCTGCTCAGCAGCGGTATACTGATCTCCCCTCCTATTTTCTCTGCAAGCTGAGCCATGGAGGCCTGGGCAAATACAATAACATCATGCTCCCCGGCTACCTCATTAACTACATCTTTAACGATCCGGTCATGCTCATCGACCTTGCCTGCATATAGCAGATCAAACACACCTTCAGAAAATTTGCAGGTCAGCTGAATTTCTTTACCCTCACTTGCAGCTGTCTCTTTCAGCAGGTTTGCGGTGGGGGCAATTGTACTCTCCAATGTTGCTAGAATAGCGATACGCCCACCAACTCTAACCGCTTCTTCAGCCATGGGTTCGTCGATTTTCAAAATAGGAACATGAATCAGCTTCCGGGCAACATTCACCGATTCGCCTACTGTTGAGCATGCATTGAGAATTACATCGGCCCCACCTTCGGCTGCAAGATCAAAATAGCTACACATTCGCTTGACAAGGAAGTGATCGACCCCATTCGCCCTAGCGTAGTGCAAAAGTGTATCATCAACAATATTGATGATACCCGCTTCGAGGATCTCCTTTTTGATCAGATCATTTAAAGGTTTAACCAGAGCAAAGCTGGTATGGACAATGGCTATTTTAGGCATCCTGATCATCCTTTCCATTTACGATACAAGATAATATCTTAGATATTTAAAACTAATCCTTGATAATTCCTTTATCAGAATCCTCACAATTGCAACCTCGTCTTGCCTCTTCTCGTAAGAAGCATTTATTCTCTCCAGGCGCCAGTACACCAGCCAGTCTGAGGGCTAGTTTCTTCTTCTCCTGAAGTTCCCCCCGTCTCAACATCATCACTCTTTGCGCTTGCGGCGAACCTGCACCGTGCATGCTTTCTACAAGCGCAGTACCACCAGTCATATTCTCAAGCAGCCTCATAATTCGATAACGCGTCGAGGGATCTACCCCATCAACCCCCGTCAAGTATTTGGCCACAACAGGCCCGATCTGCGGATGACCGTAATCCCTTTCCGAAGGCATAGTGGCCGGTAAGCCGCCCGCCAGATCATGACTGATACGGCATATTTCGTAAATAAATCGGGTAACATTTTGTTTGCAAACATTTGCCAGAAGGGGATCGACAAAATATGAACCACATGGTGTCGGCGAGCCCTCGTACGAGCAGGCCAAGGAACAGGCGTACAGCGTCTCGACGAGATGAATCATCTCCGTCAACTTGTCTCTAACATGAGAAGATTTCTCCACGCCGGCCATCTCAGCCGATGCATATGTGGCACCAATAATAATATCGCTAACACCGGCTTTGCATCCGCCATAATTCTGACGGTGGTACGAGGCAAATTTCTCCACCATTTCTCCAGCAAAATCAACTTCCCCGCACATAAACACCCTTTCCCAGGGAACGAACACATTCTCCAGCACGGTCATCGCCTCACCGCCTACTATACCAAAACAAACGTTGCCCTGATCTATCCGATCATATTTGCGCAGATCATTGGTTTGACGGCCAAAAATGTGAACAACGCCCTTCGCATCGACAGGTACGGCACAGGCCAGGGCATAGTTTTCCTCACCTTTTCGCAAGGAGGTGGTCGGCATGATCAACATTTCATGGGAATTGACTATTCCGGTTTGATGAAGTTTCGCCCCCCGGATCACAATCCCGCTTTTGTTTTTTTCGATTATCCTGACATATTGATCCGGATCTTTCTGCTCTCCGGGCCGCAATCCGCGGTCACCCTTGGGATCGGTCATTGAACCCGCTACCATATCGTCGGTATCCTGCAGGTAACAGACATAATCCCTCATCCTCTTGTGATATTCGGTACCATATTGACGATCAATATCATAGGTTACAGTGTAGATCGCGTTCAGGGCATCCCAGCCGACACAACGTTGAAAACATGAACCTGTTTTCCGGGAAATTAAGCGCAGCGCTTTCACTTTTTTGACCAGATCGCCTGCATCCTGGTGGATGTGCGTAAAGCGGTTGATCATTTTACCCGTAATGTGTGACGTTGCGGTTAACAGGTTTTCCAATGAAGGATCATGGGCCAGATGATAGGTCATTGCTGCTGCGTTAACATGGGGGCGTGTAATCGGTTCTTCAACAACACTATTGATCAACCTTCCAAAACAATAAATCTTGGTTTTCAGCTTCCTCAGGCTCGATATATATTGTTCAGCTGTACGCATGCCCCACGCTCCCTTCCAGAAAACATTTTATCTTAACAACTGGTTTGCAATAACAATCCTTTGAATTTGATTTGTTCCCTCATAGATTTGGGTGATCCTGGAATCACGCAGATGTCTTTCAATACCATTTTCACGTATATAACCATAACCGCCAAATATTTGGATGGCATTTGAAGACTGCCTGACAGCTACCTCGGAGGCATAATATTTGGCCATGGCTGCTGCCTCCGTTATATTTTCGCCCTTATCGTTCAGCCAGGCGGCATGGTAGGTAAGCATACGGGCAGCCTTGATTTCAGTAGCCATTTCAGCAAGCATAAACTGAATCGCCTGGAAATTGCTGATATTCCGGCCAAACTGCTTTCTTGTTTTGGAGTATTCAAGTGATTTTTCAAAAGCTGATTGGGCAATACCCAATGATTGTGCGGCTATAGCAACCCGGCCGCGATCCAGCGTGTGCATGGCGATCTTGAACCCTTCCCCCAATTTCCCCAATAGATTCTCTTTGGGAACCAGACAATTTTCAAAATAGAGGGATGCTGTTCTCGACGCTCTAATCCCCATTTTATCCTCCTGTTTGCCAACTATAAAACCGGGGGTATCGGTTTCAACGATGAAAGCACTAATTCCCCTTGTCCCTTTTTCCTTGTCGGTCATGGCCATCACTACACACAGGTCGGCCAACCCTGAATTTGAAATAAATATCTTGGATCCATTGAGCAACCAACCGTCATCAGTCTCCTGGGCGGTTGTTTCAATTTGCGACGCATCGGAACCGGCATTTGGTTCAGTCAGTGCAAAGGAACCGATTTTCTCTCCCCTGGCCAGCAGTGGCAGGTATTTTTCCTTTTGCCCTTCAGTGCCCCAGTTTAGAATCGGCTCAGTGCCCAACGTAGAATGGATTTGCACAGTTATCCCCGTTGAAGCGCATGCGCTGCACAGCTCTTCAACTGATATAATATAACTTAAAAAATCGCCGCCTCCCCCGCCGTACTTTTCCGGCAAACGTGATCCCAGTATACCCATATCGGCGATCTTTTTTATTAAGTCCAAAGACAACTCGCCCGTGCGGTCCATTTCCATCGCTTTCGGTGCTACTTCCTTCTGAGCAAAGTCCCGCACCATTTTTCTTACCATCAGTTGTTCTTCGGTCAGATTAAAGTCCATCTCTATAAAAACCTCCTTATAACAATGCTTACATTCAATAGCCTACTTTTTAATCCGATCAATAAGGCGCTGTGCGTTAAGCCCAAGCCATTTATCCTTAACGCTGTCTTTTAGCGGCATTTGCCTTAGCTCTTCAACTACCCTGGCAGCAGGCAGCATACAATCCGTTGCAAATAGAACGCGATCTTGTAATAAGCTGTTGCCAAAGGTTACTAGAGTCTCCCATCCGGTCCCCGCTTTGGCAATGTACTTTGGCGACTGCGCGCCAATTTCAATATAAACATTGGGGTGTTTCCAGGCTACCCCTACCATTTCATTAACCCAAGGCCAACCGCCATGGTTGGCTACTATGATCAGCTGCGGGTATTCTGATGCGATCTCGCTGAGATATAGCGGTCTTCCAAGGCCGATAGGCCGATCCACTGTAAAATTGATTGAAGTATGGATGGTTACCGGTATGCCTAATTCCTGGCATTTTGCATAGACCGGCCCCCAGGCTCTGTGGTTTATCGGCAGCCTCGTGGACCATGACTGGATATTCACTCCGGAAAAGCCACGTTCTCTAACTTCCTCTTCGATCAACCTGGGCAGGTTATCATTGCGCCCCGCATCAATCCCCATGAAGTAGACTGGAAATTTGGTGGGGTATTTTTTTGCCAGATTATATACAGCAGTATTCATCTTATGATAATCGCCTAATTCCCACTCTCCCTGCATCACTGCATAGTCGACTCCGGCTTTTTCCATATCATCTAACAAGGATTCCACAGTGGTCTTCAGGATGTTCATGTCCTGGCCATAGGTGTTGCCATATACAGCCATATATCCCTCTAGAAATACATGCTTGGCCTCCTCGATTGCATCAAATTCAGAAAACGGTGGTATAACCCTGAAGTCTATGATCATCATTATCACCTTGTGAACTTATTATTTTTAAATTATGTGGGACAGTGTGCTATAGGGGCAAACTATCCCACATTTTTCAGATACCAAAAACACCATTTCTTTTACCAGCAGGTGTACCCACCGTCTATTAAAATGGTAATACCTGTTACGTAACTCGATAAATCTGATGCTAGATAAACATATGCGCCAACAAGGTCTGTGGGTTCTGCATGCCTTTTTAAAGGAACCCTGGCCAGCTTGCTCTCATAAAATCCTTTTAGGCCATCGGTAGATCCACCAAACAAAGGCTTGTTAATCCGTGTATTAACAAAGCTGGGGGCAACATTATTTGCCCTGATACCATATTCGCCCCATTCTGCCGCTATTGTACGTGTGATCATCTTGAGTGCACCTTTGCTGGCGTTATAAGCGCCAAGGTCAACCTCGGCAACATCCTGACATTCCGAGGTCGTATTGATAATGCTTCCACCTGTCTTCTGCTCGATCATTACATTGCCAACAGCCTGGCACAACAAGAATGGAGCTTTTACATTTACCGACATTACCCGATCCCAATCTTCTTCCCTAATATCTTCAAAAGGTGATGTTGCAACCATCCCGGCGACATTGGCCAGGACATCAATACGCCCAAAACTGCCTTTTACCTTATTAGCCAGTTCTTTAACCTGAGCGGCATCGCTTAAATCACAAACAACAATGAGAGCTTTCTTACCGTACTTCTCTATTTCTGCAGCCGTTTGTTTCAATTCACTTTCCGTTCTCGATACAATTGCTACTTCCGCTCCTGCCTTAGCAAACCCAATAGCGACCGCCTGTCCGATACCCCTGCCAGAACCAGTTACAATGGCTTTTTTACCCTCTAAACTAACTTCAAATGCCATTATTGTCACCTCTCAATTAATGTATTATTTTATAAATTTTTTATAGAATTTTTTTATTGCTTTTCACCTCCCTATCATTAGAAGATGATCCCCATCACTACACCGCAGCCTTTTGTTTTCCTCCCATCATCGCGTGCAGAATATCTTCACTGGGTGATTTCTCAGGCACGAATTCCCCTGTAATTTCCCCTTCGTACATGGTCAAAATCCTATCGCTCAAAGCCATCAACTCCGGCAATTCAGACGAGATGAAGACCATCCCAATACCCCGCCTTGATAGTTCCTGCATTAACAGATAAATCTCATATTTTGAGCCTACATCAATACCACGCGTTGGTTCGTTCAGTATGATCATTTTTGGTTCGGTAGTTAATATTCTTGCAAAAACTGTTTTTTGTTGATTACCGCCACTTAACTGCAGTACCAATTGCATTATTGATGGTGTCTTAATATCGAGTACATCTACCTGCTTTTTGACAATGGTGTTGATTTTGCCGGAGTCTACAAGCCAGTTACTTTTAGCTTTTTCCAAACTTGGGAGGATAACATTATAGGCAATATTCTTTTCCGGAAAAAGCGCCTCATCCCTCCTCTCCGCAGGTAAATAGACAATTCCTTTTTTTATAGCAGTTGTAGTGCTTTTGGGTATAAATTCATTCCCCTCTAAAAACATATTGCCCTGAAATTTTCTGTCGCCTATAATACACTCAGCCAGAACAGTACGCCCTGCACCCTGCAAACCAGCTAAACCAAGTATTTCCCCCCTCCCCACAGATAAGGAAATATCCTTTAGAAATCCCTCGGCGGATAATTGCTTTAGTTCCAATAATTTGTCTTCATCTAATTCCTTAGTGACAGGTGGGGGAAATATATTTTTCATATCCCTACCGATCATCGCTTTAATAAGCTTAGGCATATTCGCCTCGTCCCTGCTGAATGTCTCAACGCATTCTCCATCTCTCAACACACTGATGTGATCAGCTATCTTGAGTACTTCCTCCAGCCTGTGGGAAATATAAATTATTGTAACCCCTTTAGATTTTAAGTAATCAATGATCCCAAACAGCCTTGCTGTTTCCTCGTCTGTTAAGGCAGTATTGGGCTCATCCATAATAATTAGCTTTGCATTAAAAGAAACTGCCTTTATTATTTGCAGAAGCTGCCTCTCCGCCACAGAAAGAGCTTCCAACCTCACCCTTGGATCTTGAACCACTTTAAATTCCTTGAAAAACTCCATGGTTTTTTTTGCCATTAATTCATAATCTATAAAACCCAATCTATTCTTTGGTTCATTGTTTAGAAATATGTTGCGGGCAGCGCACAGGTTCTGAAATATCGTTACCTCCTGGTGAATCATGCTAATACCAAGTTTCTGTCTCTCATTAATGCTCAGTGATCTTATGTCTTCGCCTTGGTAGTTTATTTCACCTGAGTCGGGGGTGTAAATACCTGCGACAATATTCATCAAGGTGCTCTTACCGGCTCCATTTTCCCCGACTATACCGTGTACATCCCCCTTCCTTACAGATAGGTCAACTCCCTTAAGTGCTTCTATCCCGCCAAATGTTTTAGAAACGCACTTTAAATCAATAATATTATTCTCGGACATTACTTGCCTCGCCCCTCCAAATATTATTTGAGCCGCCTAGAGACGTTTAAAACACTGTCACACACAACTGGCAAATATTATTTGTTCTTCATAAATTCTGCTTCTCTAGCTTCAACTTCTTTAACATTCTCCATGGTAACAACCTCAACTTCCGGCTGCCATACCTTGGGTATTTCAGCACCATTAATCAAATGCTCAGCTAACAGCTTTACTGGCATATACCCTTGCATGTACTGCTGTTGCCCCAGTGTAAAGGCAATTACCCCTTCATCAATTAACATCAAGGTTTCAGGTAATAAATCCATACCTACTACAGCCACTTTACCGGTGAGACCCCGATCCTTTACCGCGCTACCGGCAGCAACAGTAGGTGTTGATGCACAGCACACGAATACTGTTACATCAGGGTTGGCGGTAATCAAGTTATCAACAACTTCTTTAGCGGACGGTACTTTTGTAGTGCTGTCAAATTTTCCGAGGTCAACTATCTCCGGATAGTTTTCACTCAGATAGTTCCTCATACCTATGATGCGGTTTTCAAGGTTTGCCGAACCTGGGATATTAATAAGATAAGCAATTTGCACCTTGCTGAGATCGTCGAACTTGACGTTATGCTTTTCTGCCCAGGGACCATTACCTTTTAGGACTTCAATCAAATTCTCAGCAAGCTTTAAACCTGCTACCTGCGGATCAAGGCCCACAAACCCGGTATACCCATCATAAATATTCGCATTGTTGGTGTTAATTACTGGTACGCCCATCTCCCTAGCCTTGTCGAGCACAGGCTTCAGCTGGGGGGGATCGCCCGCCTGGACAACTAGACCGTCCACACCCTTAGCCAATTCTGTTTCAATTATGCTGATAGTCTTGGGAACGTCTTCAACATCCGGACCCAGGTAAGTTACTTCAATCCCATACTCTTTTCCCGCATCCTGCGCCCCGATTCGGACAGGAACAAAGAAATCAATGTATGCTTGCTGCAAAACACAAGCAATTCTCAACTCTTTTTCCCCCTCTTCTTCGGGGGTACAACCAGGTGCTGTGACAATCATTGTTAACAGAAGAGCTAACACTATAATAATAAGCGATTTTTTAACTTTCACTAGACACCCTCCACTCTTTGTTATAATTTAGAATCATCTTAGGCGGCTCAAGCCTAACTCAACATACAACTTGCCTTGAAGTGCTGCTTATTCTTTCGCTAATATAAACTGCTGCAATCACAACTGCCCCGATTATTACCTTTTGCAAATACGGCGATATCCCAATGAGTATAAGCCCATTCAACAAAACCCCCATGGTAATACCACCTAGAATTACTCCAAGAATGCTACCCTTTCCGCCCTTAACCGAAATTCCACCAATAACGCAAACGGCAATGACCTCCAATTCCTGGCCAGTCCCAAGGATAGGTTCCGCGGATTGAACAAAACCTAATGCCAGTAGTCCTGCCAAAGCGCTTAGAAAACCTGTCAAGGTAAAAGCTAAAACTTTCATTTTTGCAACATTAATGCCATACAGGGTTGCAGCCCGATCATTGCCCCCCACTGCAAAAGTATGATAGCCCAAAGTAGTCCTGTGGAGAACGATGCCGCAAATGATCACCACTGCAAGCATAAAAACAAATTGCATAGGGATCAAGCCAAACAAGTAGCCTCCACCCATAAAGTAAAACCATGATAAGCTTTCGTTATTATAAATTATTACCGGCCATCCCCCGGTAATAAGTAGAGCCACCCCTCTCCATATACCCATTGATCCTAGCGTTACAACAAAAGCCGGTATGTTGACCTTGGCTATGAGAATTCCATTCAAGGCTCCAATTAAAATCCCCGCAAGCAAAACTGCTACTATTGCTCCAATTCCATATCCTGTCTCCTGAATGATATATCCACCCAAGCAAGCACTTAACCCATATATTGAGCCAACAGAAAGATCGATTTCCCCACATATTAAAACGAATCCCATCCCTACAGCCATGATGGTTAACATCGAAATCTGCCGCGCGACATTCAGCAAATTCGTAGTTTTTAGAAAATGGGGAGTTAGAAATACTAGCAAAACACAAATAAAAATAACCGCCACTACAGCACCGAACTCTCTGGTACTCGATAAATTTCTTAGCCTATTCTTTAGCATTTCTCCTGAAGACATTCAGCAGATCCCCTTCACTGTATAATCAATTTTTGTTAGTCAACCTTCCATTGCTTGCTTTTAGGCACAACTGTAGTGCCAATTGCTTCACAAATAAGAAGGGGTTTTTCTATCAACTCACCTGAGGACTCATATGGTCCTACATTTTTTGCTGTAATTACCTTACGGGCTTCAAACTTTAATTTTAACGAGGTGTTTCCTTTTTTAAGCACCTCACAGGAGACTTCAATAATATCACCTGGATACACTGGATGTAGGAAATTACAGTTCTCAATATTTACCCATAACCCTTCATCACCGTGTACTAAAATTGCTGCTTCAGTTGCCACATCACCAAACAATCCAATCACATAGGAACCAGGAACCAAGTCTCCACCATAATGCACATCTTTTTGGGAAACCCTTACTCTCTGCAAAACTTTCATTAGCATTTATCCCTCCGTAAGCGTGGTTTGGAAAAATGTAAGTTTATCATGGTCTCCAAAAATGCATCGAACATCTCCTTCCATTCAGTCTTGTATCCCTACTTGTTCTGCTTAATGTTACTTTTATAAAAATAATTTTTCCGGATACATGAAGGCATCCTATGCTCGCGGCAATTCGAGTAATGGAGAATAGCGTGATAATCCAATTCATCTAATTCTGTCTTCTCAATAAACTGAAAAACCTTACTTATGTTGTCATCAGATCCTTCTAATGACAACATAACTGCTCCCTCCGCCCCCAACACCCCACCTGAACCCATGTGCTTGGCCTCAACACTAAACAGTACCTTAAGCGCTTCGATTTCGGTGATTGCCTCGCCGGGAAGGTTCATAAAACCAACGGGCATACCCATCGAACGATCTACTTTTTGAACACCTGTCCTGCCGGCGATATCAAAAACAGATCCTCTTATCATCTTTTCTAGACCTACCGGAATAATTACTTCAATGCCCTTTCCCAGCAGATAGCCTATTGATACACCCACAGTGCCTCCATTTTCTAAACCAAGATAAATTCCTACCTTTCCATCCTGGTCTATCGCATTCCCACCCTTAATAAATAAATCACCTTTTGTAAGATCTGGCAGCACTTCCTCCAATGTCACATCATTCTTCAGAAAGCCTTTTTCAAATATCCATGTCCTTGCATGTCCCGACCCCTCAACAAAGGAGGCCATCTCCCTTCCCATGCAGGCTCCCTTTGGTGTCGTTATTCCACATGCAATGGCGGAATCAGGCGGTGAGCCAGTGATGGCGGAGTATAAGAACAAGGTGGTAGTGCTTGGACTCACAATCACCGTGCCGTTTCTTAAAGCTTCACCAAAAACAGGCAGCTTTGTTATCGCTGTTGCAATGAGCTTCTTTGAGATTGCTGGAACCAAGCATATTTGACCGTACACCTAAATTAAGCCTCCTCAATTTTGGACGTGGTTTTAGCTCTTTTTCTTTCACCGTAAATTGCGATGGCTCCATCAGGGCAAACAATTACACAATTTTTACATCCAGTGCATAAAGAGGGATCCGTTGAAGCAACAGGATTGAAACCCTTCTCATTCATTCTTTCGCTCGCTTCAAGGATGGAACTGGGACAGAATTCGATACACAATCCACAGCCCTTGCACCTTTCCCTATTTATCCTTATTTCGATCATTTCTATCATCCTCCCGAAATGTTACACCTCAGCACCGTGTATCTTCATTCTTGTATTCGCCCAGAGGGAATGTCCGGGCCAAGTTACTTTTAACCCATTTCATCGTGTCAACAGGGTTTAATCTTACCCCTGTCGGGCAAGGCGAAAGTATCTCCACATAGCTGAATCCGCGATTATCCAGCTGATGCTGAAAGGCTTTTCTGATAGCTCTTTTTGCCTTTCTTATTTCTGCCGGCGAAGACACAGCTACTCTGCATATATAATTGTCTCCTTCAATTTTAGCCAGAATCTCTGCTGCTCTAATGGGATATCCCTGGACTTGTTCGCTTCTGCCCGTTGGAGTTGTTGCTGTCTTTTGCCCCAGCAGCGTGGTGTCGCTGGCCTGTCCGCCGGTCATGCCGTACAGTGAATTATTTACTACAAATGTGGTAATCTTTTCTCCCCGGGCTGCCCCATGGATCAGCTCATTAAATCCGATGGAGATAGCATCCCCATCGCCCTGATAGGTAAAAACCAGTGACTGACGGCCCAATGCTCTTTTAATTCCCGTAGCAACTGCAGGAGCACGCCCATGCAAAGAGGCAATTGTATCGATATTAAGATATTGATCAATAAAATTGCAACATCCAATCCCAAAGGCACATACCACTGAGTCCTTTAATTCCAATTCAACAAGCACTTCGGCTATTAGCCGATTAGCTATGCCATGCCCGCAGCCCGGGCAATAATGCATCTCGCGGTCACTTAAAACACTATCTTGACAAACCAAATTAGAAACTTCCTGAGTAACCATGACTAAACCTCCAAAACTTTTTATGCCACGTTAACGCCCGGGCCTAAGCTGTCAGTGAATGCACATACTCCTTCCCCTTTTTCAAAGCTTCTGTATTGAGGGGAATCATTTTGTGACGATGTGGAGGCAAAATATGAGTAAGCCCCTTCTCCAGCGATTCAAAAGAAACCAGTTCGGTCACAGCATTGAAGGCGCCAAGCATTACCATATTCGCGGTAAGGGGTGATCCTATCTTGTAAGCCAGATCAGTCACTGGTACGCTAACCTGATCAATATCCTCGCGCGATGCACTTTGGGTGATCAACGAACTATTTATCACAATCAGCCCCTTTTTCTGGATGCTCCCTTCGAACCGAAGCAAGGAGGGCAGATTCATAACAATACAATAGTTCGGGTTCTCCACGATGGGCGAACCTATCTCCTCGCTGGATATAATGATAGATGTATTCGCGGTGCCTCCTCTCATTTCGTTTCCGTATGACTGCGTGCAGACAACTTTATTTCCTTCAAGCATGGCTGCATAGCCCAGCAGTTGCCCGATAACCATTATTCCCTGTCCGCCAAATCCAGCCATTATTATTGAGCGATTCAAATGTCTTCACCTATTTCCGTCTGTTTTTTAATTCCCAATGGAAAATTTGTGTTGCTGACAGAGCCAAGATGTTTAGCCGCATCCACAGGAGACATTTTTAACCCTGTGGGACAAGGTGACAAAATCTCCACCATGCTAAACCCTTTCCCTGCAGCCTGGTATTCAAATGCCTCAACAATAGCCCGCCTTGTTTTCCTTATGTTTGCCGGGGAATTTACGGCGGTGCGTGCAATAAATGCACTGCTATCCAGAGAGGCAATAATTTCTGATAATTTCAGGGGAAGACCGCTGTGCGAACAATCCCTTCCTGCAATTGAAGTTGCCGTCTTTTGGCCGATTAACGATGTAGGGCTCATCTGCCCCCCGGTCATACCGTAAACGAGATTATTGACCACTACAGCCGTAATCAACTCCTGCCTGGCTGCAGCATGGATCAGCTCGTTCAGCCCTATGGAAATAGCATCACCGTCTCCCTGATATGTAAAAACTAAAGACTCCGGACCAAGCGCCCGTTTGATCCCTGTAGCTACTGCAGGGGCTCTCCCATGCAGCGCTGCAACAACATCAATGTTGAGATACTGATCGGCAAAGGTGCCGCAGCCAATCCCGATTATACCGACAGCATTATTTCGCAGCTTCAGTTGATCAATTGCCTCGGCTACAAGACGATTGATCAGCCCGTGCCCGCAGCCCGGGCAATAGTGCATTTCTTCATCTTTTAATGTTTTATTTTCTATTTTTCCAGCTGCCACAAGATCAGTCCCTTCTTAGTCCAATATTTTTCTGACCTGATCCAGTATCTCGTTCACCGAAGGGACAGCCCCGCCCAAACGGCCATAAAAATGTATCGCGGTGCCGCTGGGTGCGCTTAATTTTACGTCTTCCAACATTTGCCCCGCACTTTGCTCAACAACCAGGATGTTGCCGGCCCTAACGCTTTTGTAAGCTTCTTCCGGAAAGGGCCAAACCAGTTTCGGCCGAATATAGCCAACCCGGTAACCCTCCGACCTGGCTGCCTTAACTACCGTCTTGCATATCCTGGAAATAATTCCATACGAAGTTATTACCAAATCAGCATCACTGACATCTGCTGCTTCAAAATCAGGCAGATCCTTTCTCATCTGCGCAAATTTAGCCTGCAAATGCTTGTTAAATGACTCACAATCTTCGGTATCATTAAAGTATGATTTTATGCAGTTTGGTTCGCGTCCTTTGCAACCCCTGACGGCCCATGCGGGAGGTTCCGATAATTTCTTCTCCTCAACAGGCACTTCAGCCGCCTCAATCATCTGGCCCAGCAAACCATCCATCAATAGCAGTACCGGGGTCCGGTACTGAAAGGCCTTGTCAAAGGCTTTACCGACCATAGAAAATATTTCGTTCCCGGAGGCCGGCGTGAATACAGGCATATAATAATCACCATGACCGCCCCCGCGGGTAGCCTGGAAATAATCACCTTGCGCCCCCCTGATGTCGCCATCGCCCGGGCCGGCACGCATTACATTAACCACAACGCAGGGAATCTCTGCGCAGGCCATATATGACAAGCCCTCCTGCATTAGGCTCAAGCCGGGGCCGGAAGAGGAGATCAGCACCCGCGCACCGGTACTGGCGCATCCAGCCACCATATTAATTCCAGACAGCTCACTTTCTGATTGCAAAAATACCCTGCCCGCAGCAGGAAGCTTGGCGGCAAATCCTTCAATTATTTCATTTTGAGGGGTTATCGGATACCCAAAAAAATGGGTGCACCCTGCGGAGATAGCTGCATCAACCAATATAGTGTTATTTTTAGAAAATAATTTAGTTGTGTTTCCCAAGTTAAACTCTCCTATTAACCTAATTTTAAGGCCTATCTCCATCTAGTCGCCCATGATGCCACACGTTTAAGGAGACATGGGTAAAGCGAACAGTGATGCTCGCTTTACCCACCCAGGCCAGGATAGCACTTATTCACCCAAGTCCAGTATGGCTCCCTTATCTGCAGATTGTGCAGCCTTGGTGTATATTTTGCCGAGGAAGCCAGTTTTAATCTTCAGCTCCGGTTTCTGCCATTTACTTAATCTTGCCTTTATTTCATCCTCCGCCAGCTTCACATTCAAGGTTTTGGCAGCGATGTCGTATTCGATAATGTCTCCATCTTCAATAATCGCAATGACACCGCCATCGGCAGCTTCAGGGGAAACATGACCTATTGCCGGCCCCCTGGTGAAGCCGGAAAACCTTCCGTCCGTCACAAGGGCAATCGATTTATCCAGACCCATCCCAAACACCAGCGTCTGGAATGAGTACATCTCTCTCATTCCGGGGCCTCCCTTGGGCCCCTCATAGCGGATTACTACCACATTACCCGGTTTGATCTTGTGGTTTAACAGCGCTTCTTTGGCATCTTCTTCATTTTCAAATACAATTGCCGGACCGGTATGACTTAACATCGACTTATCAACGGCTGTTTGCTTGATCACAGCACCGTCGGGAGCAAGGTTCCCTTTGAGAATAGCAATTGCACCTTTCTCATAAAATGGATTGCTCATCGGTCGGATCACATCATGGTTTTTGGTTTTAGCGCCGCGTATATTTTCACCAAGCGTTTTTCCGGTGCATGTCATCACATCAAGATGAAGAATAGACTTCATTTCATTCATCAGCGCAGGAATACCGCCGGCCAAATCAAAATCAAGCATATTGTGATCCGACCCTGCAGTCAGGGAAGCAAGATGCGGCGCTTTTTCGCTGATTTCATTCCAGTGATCAAGGGATACATCCAAACCCAGTTCATTTATGATGGCCGGCATATGCAGAACGGCATTAGTCGAGCCGCCGATCGCCGAATGAACCATAAGAGCATTCTCCACTGCCTCTTTGCTCATAATATCTCTGGGCTTTATATCTTTTGCGATGAGCTCCATAATCTTTCTGCCCGCTGTTTTAGCAATACGATGCAGCTTGGCTTCATAAGCAGCCGTGGCCCCGTTCCCCGTTATGGACATGCCCAAAGCCTCGGTAATACAGCAAAAAGTATTTGCAGTACCCATCATGGAGCAGGCACCTGCAGTTGGGCAGACACAGTCTTCAATTTCGAGAAATTCATCGTGGGGCAGCTTTCCCTCATTCCAATCAGGAAACCTCTCGATCATGTACTCGATCGTTATATTCTTATCTTTAAACCGTCCCGGTTTCATATAACCCCCGGTTACGATAATAGAGGGCAGGTTAATCCTGGCCAGAGCCATCAACTGAGCAGGCGGTACCTTATCACATGTTGACAGGGCGACAATCCCATCCACCCTTGAAGATTCCACCATCATCTCTATTGCAGCCGCCATAACGTCGCGGCTCGGCAGAATCCAGTACATGCCCGGATTCCCATCAGCCAAACCATCGCAGGGGGCAAAATGGTTAAATTCAACGGGCATCCCGCCCGCCTGCCAGATGGCGGCCTTGACTGCTTCGGCAACCTGTCTGAGGTAGTAATGTCCCGGGAGTAGCTCATTCCATGAATTGGCAATAGCTACGATGGGGCGATCCAGATCTTCATCATCAAAATTCATCGACTTAAATAGTGCTCGACGCTGATGGTGAATGTCTTTGTTGACTTTCCTTGAGTTCAACTTATCTAAATCAAACTTAAACATCTTTACTCCTCCTTGTTTTGGAAAATATCACTATTTTCCTTTTTTTCTCTTGGAGTATAGGACTGCCGCCTTTACAGTTTTAACAGGCGTTTCATATTCAAACCCATAATTTTCTCTTTCGATTTATCCGGAATATTGGCATCTTTAACCTTGCTGATTTCGGGTCCGGGATTGTAAGCCGGAAAGTCCAGACCAAACACAACACGATCGTCTCCAACGTAGTGGAGCACATACTTCATGATGTCGTAGAGGTTATAGGAACCCGTGGTGTCAAGTAAGATGTTTTCATACTGTGCGCCAACCTGGACACCTTCAAGAACAGCTTCTTCACCGATATGGCCCATGATGAAAGTAGCTTCAGGATATCTTTTGGCCAGGTTGCCCAGATTGCGGGGATGGGAATACTCGTCCTTGCCACTGTGAAACAGCATGGGTAAATCAAGCTCAATTGCTTTTTCCACAACTGGATAAACCAAGGGCGAATCAGCATACCATTCCGTTGCCGCCGGATGCAGCTTCAAACCCTTAAATCCAAGTTCTTTCGCCCTGATCACTTCGTTTACCGCGTCATCGTAAAACCGCGGGTTGACACAGGCAAAACCGATGATGCGATCGGGGTATTCATTCATAAATTCCTTTATCTCGTCATTACCCGCATGCGGATCATAAAATATGCCCCAGTAAGATACGCATGACTTGTCGATACCCCACCTATCCATCGATTCAACAAATCCCTGATGCGTAACCTTGTTATCCCACCAGGCAAACCAGGACCTTCCCATGTGGCTGTGTGCATCAATAATCATCAGCTAAACCTCCCAGTATAAATTTAGTTGAAAAGCGAATCTACACGCTACTGAACCAGGCTGCCCCTACATGTTAAAGCCTCCTTTCCGGTGCAGCGTTTGGCTATGCTAAACACTGTTTGGGAACTATGGAAAATTTTTTTACGTGATGTCAATTGCATCTTCCTAAAGCAACCTGGATATCCTTGACCACCATTTTGATGTCTTCTGATATTTCCAGAATGTTATCCTGATTGATCCTGGCTGAGGAGCCCGACAGGCTGACAGCCCCGATAACGCTGTCATTATAATCTAAAATAGGTACAGCCACACAGGCAACACCAATTTCTTCTTCAGAATTGTCGATGCCGTAGCCTCTGCGCCTGGTTAACTCAAGCTCTTTGAAAAGATCATCAATGTTGGCGATTGTATTTACCGTGTATTTTTCCATACCCTGTTCTTCCATGATTTTTCTTATCCTGTCATCGGGCAGGCAGGCCAGAATCGCCTTGCCGTTGGCGGTACAGTGCAGCGGAGATATCTTGCCGAGTTGGTAAACCATGCGCATGGATGCTGTTCCCTCAACTTTATCCATATAAAAAGCTTGATAACCGTCCCAAAAAACCAGGTGAGCCGTCTCATTGTAACGATCAACCAGTTCTTT
>CAZQEV010000012.1:0-24627 GCA_964592135.1 uncultured Syntrophomonadaceae bacterium | reverse complement strand
ATATGATCACGGCGGAAGGAAATATGAAACATATTGGTCAAATCATGGTATATAAATAAGATATCAGGGTCATAATAAGGGTGGAGCCTCACAAAGCAAGGTGTTATGGGTAACCAACGTTACTATAACCGGCGATCTTTGTGGGGCTCCGCTTTTTAACCGAGGATGGAAAGAAGAATCCCGGCAGCAACGGCAGAGCCGATGACACCGGCGACATTTGGCCCCATGGCGTGCATGAGCAGGTAGTTGTCAGGGTTGGCCTCTTTGCCCAGGGTCTGCGAAACCCGGGCGGCCATGGGCACCGCTGAGACCCCCGCAGAGCCGATGAGCGGGTTGATCTTACCCTTTGTGATGACGTAAAGCAGCTTGCCCATTAAGACACCGCCTGCGGTGCCGAAAGCAAAGGCGGCCAGGCCCAGTGCAATGATCAGGATTGTGTCCAGTGTCAGGAAATATTCGGACGTGGCCTTGGCGCCCACGGAAAGGCCCAAAAATATCACGATGATATTGTTAAGCTCTGTCTCCGCTGTCTTGCTCAAACGCTCCGTAACCCCGCTCTCGCGAAGCAGGTTGCCGAACATGAGCATTCCCAGGAGCGGTACAGCCGCCGGCAGGAGCAGCCCTGTCAGAATAACGACGGCTATGGGAAAAATGATTTTCTCCGTTTTGGAAACGGGACGGAGCTGTTTCATGACTACTTCGCGCTCTTTCTTTGTTGTCAACAGCTTCATGATCGGCGGTTGAATGATGGGCACCAGCGCCATGTAGGAGTAAGCGGCAATGGCAATTGAGCCCAAAAGTTCAGGCGCCAGCCTGCCGGCTACAAAAATAGCGGTGGGGCCGTCGGCGCCGCCGATGATGCCGATGGCTCCCGATTGTGGTGCGGTGAATCCAAGAAAGTATGCTCCGGTAAAGGTCGTAAAGATGCCGAGCTGCGCCGCCGCCCCCAGAAGCAGCGTCACGGGATTGGCGATAAGGGGCCCAAAATCGGTCAGCGCACCGATCCCCAAAAATATTAACGGTGGATAGATCCCCTTTTCCAGGCCTAGAGAAAGATAGTAGATCAGCCCCCCGATTATGCCCGGTTCTTCCGGTTGGAGAAGACCGGCCAGGGGAAGGTTCACCAGCAGCATCCCGAAGCTTATCGGCACCAGCAGCAGCGGCTCATATTTTCGGACAATACCGAGGTAGAGCAGTACGCAGGCAATGCCGATCATAGCCAGCTCAGACAGCGTAAGATGGTAAAAGCCGGTGCTTTGAATAAATTCTCGAATCAGTTCTCCCATTGCCTAAAACCCTTTCTGTTAATTTTGCGACTTTAAACTGCGCTAGGATAGCTCCATGAGAGGCTCACCGCCGCTAACGGTATCTCCAACATTTACATATATATTGCTTACCGTACCCGGACGGGGAGCGGTAATTTCATTTTCCATTTTCATTGCCTCCAGTATGAGAAGGACGTCACCCTCTTTGACCCTCTCTCCGCTTTTCACCGTAATATCGATGATGGAACCCGGCATAGGTGCTTCCACGTTAAGTGTGTCATCAACGGCGGGTCGGATCTGCTGTGATCCCGGAGATGTCGCCAAAGGTGATGGTTTGGAGAGCGGTTTGGGTTGGGAAGCTCCCCGGCTTTGCGGAGAACTGGAGTCCGTAATCTCTTCTACAAACACATCGAAGATCTGTCCGTCAACGGTTACTTTATAATTCTTCAAGTCCTTTTCCTCCTTGATAGATCAAGCTGCAAACTGTTGTCCAGAAGAGCTTTCCGCCCCTCAGCAGCCCAGCGAGAGCCCTGTAGATCCGGCAGATCGACAGGGATGCAAAAAACTCCGGCATGTCCGGGTTCAGCGCTCCTGTGAAAGTTTATCGCCGCGGCAATAGCAGCGGCAACTTGAGGCGACAGCCCTTCACTGCTGTCTGCCGGATCCGGATCAGGAACCGGCTTTTCCTTTTTTGCCAGGTGAGCGGAGATCCGGTTGAATAGATCAGTGAGCCCGTACAGGGCAAAGAGAACAACCATGACCACCGATATACCAAGAAAAAATACCTGCATGCTAAATATCAGTTTTTCCGCCATGTTCACCGTCTCCTTTTACCCGGGCTTCAGCATAAGGACATTCTATCATTTCAAACAGTCCCATGGAAGGGCATGCAGATGCATTTTTTCTATTGCATGCCGCGGGGAGATTCTTTTAAAGCGGTCAGGCAGCGGTAGGGAACGGTATAGTCCCCCATTCTACTTGATCGTTCACCGCCATGATAATCGGAGCCGCCGGTGATGAGAAGCCCCATCTGCTGTGCCCGGTGACGATAGTAACGGATCAGTTCAGGTGGATGAAGCGGGTGAATCACCTCGACACCACGCAGTCCCAGGGCCACAAGTTCTCGCAGCTCTCCTCTTCCCGCCATGCCGGGATGGGCCAGCACCGGAACAGCTCCGCCTTGATGCAGCAGCTTAATCGCCTGAGCCGGATCCATGACTCTGCGGGGAACAAATGCAGGGCGTCCCTGCTCAAGATAGAGCGAAAATGCAGCATCCGTATCGGGGGTATAGCCCCTTTTTACCATGAGACGGGCCAGGTGCAGCCTCCCCGGTGCGGCTTTCCCTGCTTCAGAGGAAACCTCCTCGAAAGTGATACTAATTCCAAGGCCGCGCAGCAGAAACAGCATCTTCTCCATGCGGCGGCGCCGTTCACGGCGCAGATTTTCCAGGACGCTGTTTATTTTTTCCGGAAAAAGAGGATCGTAACCGAGGAGGTGGATTTCCCGTTCTCCGCTGGATGCGCTGATCTCTACCCCGGGGAGCACCTCCAGGCCCCATCGCCGCCCGGCGGCAAGGGCTTCTTCAACCCCCTCCAGCGTATCATGATCTGTCAGTGCCGCGGCGGCAAGGCCCGCTGCGGCTGCCCGGGCCATGAGCTCTCCCGGCGTAAGCAATCCGTCTGAAGCGGTGCTGTGCAGGTGGAGGTCTACCGGCAGCTGCCCTTTCTTTGGCCTCACGGCGAACCGCCGTCGATATTATGTTTCAAGATTCTGTTGACATTATCCCAGGCCATCAGTTTAACCTCTCCAGGGTGGAAACCCCGCCGGCAAAGAGCCCGGGGCAGCGAATTATAATCCGAGACATCTTTGATCTCTTCAACAGTGCAATGGATACCATCAAAGTCGGAGCCGAAGGCAAGATGCTCTGCACCGATGAGTCCGGCGATATGGACAAAGTGGTCCAGCAGCTGTTCCAGGGTTGCTTTCGCCTCGCCGGAGATAAAAGTAGGATAAATGCTCAGCCCGATGACGCCGCCCCGGTTGGCAAGCGCCTTCAGCTGTTCGTCGGTGAGATTCCGGGGATGATCGCAGAGCTGCCGGGCATTGGCATGGGACACCAGCGGGGGCTTCTCAGACAGCTCCAGGGCTTCAAAATAACAGCGTTTCGAGATATGGGCCAGGTCCAGGATGATTCCCTTGCCGCCCAGCTCTCGCACGAGCGCCCGGCCCGCGTGCGTCAGGCCTTCGCCTGCAGTATCTTCATCTGTTCCGCCGGCAAAGTGGTTGCGGTGATTCCACGTCAGGGAAAGAGCACGCACCCCCAGGCAATAGAAAATATCCAGCAATTCCGGACTGCCCTCAAGGGGCTCCGCTCCTTCAAGGGCAAGCACTGCGGCGATTTTCCCCTCCTGCTGTGCCGCCGCCATATCCTTCATATTCTCAAGGCCGGTGATATGTTCGCTGTTTGCCGCCAGGCAGCGGTGGTAGTTGGCGATATGGATCAGGGCCGACTGCAGGCAGCTGCTCTTATTTTCGGAAGCGGTGCAAACTGCAAAAAACTGCAGATCCACTCCCCCCTCGCGAAGCCGGGGCAGATCGATATGGCCGGTGGAATTCCGCCGCGCAAAATCGTATTCGTTTTTCGCCAACAGAAAGATGGTGTCGCAGTGGCAGTCGGCAATTGTGAACCTGGAAGTGAACATGATCCTATTCTACTCTATAATCGCAGTAAAAAAAACACCCCCAACCGGATTTGGCTCAGGGTGTCTTTTCAACAGCGAGTTCTACCAAAATTAACGCGGCTCAATAATTAATTTGATTGCAGTACGCTCCTCCCCGTCGATTTGAATATCCGTAAAAGCGGGGATACAGATAAGATCTATGCCGCCCGGGGCGACAAATCCGCGGGCAATGGCGACCGCCTTTACGGCCTGGTTCAGGGCTCCGGCACCGATGGTCTGGATCTCGGCCCCGCCCCGTTCACGCAATACACCTGCTAGTGCACCGGCCACAGAGTTTGGATTGGACTTTGCTGAAACTTTTAGCACTTCCATTTAACCAGTTAATACCTCCTTTGACGGGATCTGCTCTTATTATATTTATATACTTCTCTGGAAAACTATAAATTCCTGCCAGAAAAGTGGGAAAATTTTTATTCTACCAATTTGTGCAGCGTCATCATATTTTAAAGAGATATTTGCATAGATCTTTTACATTACTATGCGGCAAAATGCTCTGCGGTGCGGGATGTTTCCAAAATAACAGGCAGGATTAGATCATGAAAAGAAGCTATTTGTCATATATGTAAACCTTCCCGGCATCTCGAAAGGCAAAGAGGTGTCCCATCCTGCGGTTTTGGGCGGCAGGTGGTGGGCCGGACAGCTCTTCCGGCGGCGCCGTTATCTCAGGCAGGCAGCCTTCACTGGTGGGGCGGATCTCGCCGATAAGATCTTCTTCAAAAATCTCGTGCATGGTTTTAGTCAGAAGGCTGATGGCCTCACCAAGAATAGCGTCCCCCTCCAAAGTGATCTGGATCCGGGTCAGGCCGGGGTATTTGTTTTTGCTTATATTAAATTCAAGGGTTTTTTCGCAATCCTGCAGAAAATAAAAAAATTTCAGGCTCAATTTGAGGCGCCGCCGGAGAGCCATAAACTCGTCGCGACCTATTTGCCGGCTGATCATGTAGGAAAGAGAGCATGAGGAAGTAGGCACATTGAAGGTAATAGTATAGATCTCGGGGTAACGCAACAGCAGTCCTATGAGCATATTTACATGATATGATTCGTCCAGTGAGTCTTTATGCATAAAGCCCCCTCCTTTTTCTAAGATTCTATTCCATGGATTCCGCTAAAAGTCCTGCTGAAAATAGAAAAAGTGCCCCGCAGGGCACTTAATATTATCAGGTATTAATGGTTTATTTAGCATAATCGACAGCTCTGGTTTCCCTGATCACGTTGACCTTGATCTGTCCGGGATACTCCAGTTCGCATTCGATCTTTTTCACAATGTCCCGGGCCATCTGGATTGACTTCAGATCGTCGATCCGATCCGGTTTGACCATAATCCGGATCTCCCGGCCGGCATGAATGGCATAAGCCTTGTCTACTCCTTCAAAGGACTCGGCAATCCCCTCGAGTTTCTCCAGGCGCTTGATGTATGCCTCCAGGGTTTCGCGGCGGGCTCCCGGGCGGGATGCTGAAATAGCATCGGCAGCCTGGATCAGAACAGCTTCCAGTGTTAGAAAATCAATATCACCGTGGTGAGCCGCCACGGCGTTGATCATTTCAGGAGTTTCCTTGTATCTTTTTAGCAGGGCGGCGCCGGTAACCACATGCGAGCCTTCGGCTTCATGGTCAGAGGCCTTGCCGATATCGTGCAGCAGCCCCGCTCTTTTGGCAAAAGTGATGTCAAGCCCCAGTTCGCCGGCCATCATCCCGGCAAGGTGAGACACCTCGATGGAATGCTGCAGCACATTCTGCCCGTACGAGGTCCGGTAACGTAGTTTGCCCAGCATCATCACCAGTTCGGGATGGATGCCGTGCACACCTGTCTCAAATGTGGCCCGCTCTCCCTCTTCCCGGATCTGGGTTTCCACCTCTTTGCGCGTTTTTTCCACGATCTCTTCAATCCTGGCCGGGTGAATCCTTCCATCGCTGATCAGTTTTTCCAGTGAAAGCCTGGCCACTTCCCGCCGGATCGGGTCAAAACCCGACAGGATCACCGCCTCCGGAGTATCGTCGATGATCAGGTCGATACCGGTAAGCGTTTCCAGCGCCCTGATATTGCGCCCCTCACGGCCGATGATCCTCCCTTTCATCTCCTCGTTGGGCAGTGAAACCACCGATACTGTGGCTTCAGAGGCATGATCCGCCGCACAGCGCTGGATCGCCATTGTGATGATCTCGCGCGTCTTTTTGGCGGCCTCATCCCTGGCCTGCGTCTCCACCTCTTTTACCATCATCGCCATTTCATGTGAAATTTCATCGCGGGCTCTCTGTAAAATTGTCTCTTTGGCTTCTTCCATGGACATGTTGGAAATGCGCTCCAGTTCGGCGATTTGACGTTTGGAGAGCTGCTCAAGCTTTTCCTGAGCCCGGCGGTTCTCCTCCTCTTTTTTCCGTAAATCATCTTCTTTACGTTCGATGGAACCGGTTTTCCGGTCAAGGGTTTCTTCCTTTTGCATGAGCCGCCTTTCAACCCGCTGCAGCTCGCTGCGCCGTTCACGGCTTTCCCTTTCGATTTCATTTCTAAGTTTATGGCCTTCCTCTTTTGCCTCCAGATACTTTTCCCGCTTGATCGCGCCGGCTTCCTGCCCGGCTTCCTCTAAGATTCTGGCGGCTGCCGTTTCAGCTGAAGTTATTTTGGCCTCAGCAAGCAGTTTGCGCACAAAATAACCGGCGATCACGCCGAGGATCAATACGATTGCGGCAATGGCAATACAGATATATTCATTCATCAAGTTCCACCTCCATTTCGGTATATTAAAATAAATAAGCTGTATTCACAGAACACAGCTTAAAAGAGAACAACTGATATAAAGATACTTACACCTTAAATGTGTCCGCACCTTACATCTTTACAAATCTATGCCAGCGCTTCTTAAAGCACCCAATGTATCTCTTTTAAACCGGTACTGGAAAAAAAGAACCTATTAAGAACCTATATAGAAAGCAAAAGCAATGAGCAAGTCGTTTCGAGAATATTGTAACCTTCAGGAAAAATTATGTCAAGCAATGCAACCTGCATGAGGCTGCATCTCCCGGGTATGGCCGGTTATGCGGCCTCATCTTTACCGCGAAAAGAAGGAGGATGAACTCTTACAGACTCCCGAACAGGTCAACTGTCAAAAAATGAGCAGTACTCCTTAAGGGCGTTTCTGATCACCTGATCATGAAAACCGCGACGCTGCAAGTATGCAATCTGCCGGCGAATCCAGCTTCTGTCCGCCTTTTCAGTATGGGGAGCAGCTCTTCGTGCCAGTGCTTTTCGGGCAAGTAACTGCTCTTCTTCCGGGCTGTAGTAATGCTCTAAGCCCCTTTCAACTAAGTTTTTGGGAATACCCTTTGCGATCAGAGCAAAACGGGCTCGCAGCGGCCCCCAGCCCCGGCGCAGGCAGCTTTCAATGAATTCATTGGTAAAGTTTTTGTCATCAATGTAGCGCCACTCTTCCATCTCCTTCAGCACGGCCGCTGTGACAGCAGGATCAAAACCTTTTCGCTCCAGATATTCTTCCGCCTCGCGCCTGCTCCTCCCGCGGTAGCTGAGGAGGCGCAGCAGGCCGGCGCGCGCTTTTCCCAGCGCTTTTTCTTCCGGTTCAAGGGGCATTATTCCCCGCTCTCCCTTTCCTCTGCTTCCACCGCACCGGGAATAGGAAGTTCGCAGATTGCGCGAATTTTATGCTCAATTTCCCTGCTCAGTTCGGGATGCTCTTTTAAATAATCCCGCACATTTTCACGCCCCTGTCCCAGGCGTTCGTCGTTGTATGAATACCAGGCCCCGCTTTTCTGCAACACCTTCATATCGGTTCCGATGTCGATGAGCGATCCCTCCGCGGAGATCCCCTTGCCGTAAAGGATGTCAAAGTCCGCCACCTTGAAAGGCGGCGCCACCTTGTTTTTGACCACCCTGGCCCTGGTCCGGTTGCCGATAATCACATCACTCTGTTTTAGCGCCTCCACCCGGCGCACGTCGAGACGAACGGAGGAGTAAAACTTAAGTGCCCTGCCCCCGGGCGTCACTTCAGGATTGCCAAAAATGATGCCCACCTTTTCCCGGATCTGGTTGATGAAGACAGCTACGGTCTGCGATTTGCTGATCGCTCCCGAGAGCTTGCGCAGCGCCTGCGACATCAGTCGGGCCTGCAGGCCCACATGGGTGTCTCCCATTTCACCTTCAATTTCTGCACGGGGTACAAGCGCAGCCACGGAGTCGATGACCAGAACATCGATCGCCCCGCTGCGCACCAGCGCCTCGGCAATTTCAAGAGCCTGTTCGCCCGTGTCGGGCTGAGAAACGAGCAGTTCATCGATGTTCACACCCAGGTTGGCGGCATAGCCGGCGTCAAGAGCATGCTCGGCGTCGATGAAAGCGCAATAGCCGCCCTGTTTCTGGGCTTCGGCAATGACATGCAGCCCCACGGTGGTCTTCCCCGATGATTCAGGACCGAATATCTCCACCACCCGTCCTCTGGGCAGACCTCCGATACCGAGAGCCAGATCAAGGGAGAGGCAGCCTGTGGGAACTACGGCGATGCCCGTGGTTACGTGCTGTCCCAGTTTCATGATCGAGCCTTTGCCAAACTGTTTTTCAATATGGAGTAAAGCCGCCTCCAGAGCCTTGTCCTTGTCCATTCCTATAACCCCTTTCAGTGGGTTTCGCTGTTGATCTTTTAATTCTTGTTTTCTGGTTAATTTCCTCTATTTTTCCATAAAAATAATCTCTTCCAGCTCTGTGTAGCGTGCTCCATGCGCTGAAAGGCGGCTTTCATAAAGGCGCATGGAGCGGACTGCGGCCTTCTCTGTTGAAAAATTGTTCTCTGAGTCGAGCAGGCGCGACAGCCTTTCAGCGGGCAGGGGACGGCGGATGCGGCCCAGGGTGAGGTGAGCTTTAAAGGGACGCTGCTCCAGCGGAAAGCCACCTTTTGCCAGTTCATCTTCCAGTAAAGCAGCCAGCTCTTTCGTTTCAGCCGCTCCCGTGCCGATGCCGGCCCAGATGATCCTGGCCCGCTGTGGGGATGGGAAAAGGCCGATCCGCGCAAATTGGAGGTAAAAGGGGGCCGTTGAACCCGCTGTCTTTTTCATTGCTGCAATGATGGAGTGAAGCCGCCCCTCCTCCTGCTCCCCCAAAAACTTGAGGGTAAGGTGAAGACCATCGGGAGAGACCCACTTGACCCCGTCAAGAGAATGGGCCAGGCGCTGCTGCAACATCTGCAGTTTTTCTCTCTGCTCCACCGGGGGATCGATTGCGATAAACAGGCGCATCTGCATTGCCTCCTGACATCAGGCCGCGCTTTAAAGGCCCTTAACCTGCATTATTTACTTTTATTCAGTAAAATCCTTTTTTGTAGAAACATTAACTGCCTGAAGGGCGATTGTAGAACCGTTGCAGGGTAAAGGAATCCTGGAGTTGTTCGATGCTGATCAGGTCAAGGGAGGTCAGTTTTAAGGCGCCGCCGGCTTCAGGGTTGAAGTAGAGGATCACGGCGCTGTAAGGGTTCTTGTGTGGCGCCAGCAGGCCGCGGACCCCTGCTGCGCCGGTGGTCCCGGCGTTGGCCAGAATAGTGCCGCTTCCTTCATCGAAGACGATCCCGGCGCTGTGGGTGTGCCCGCACAATATGACCGGCATTTCTCCCATGAAAGGTTCTGCCATCAGCGGATTGTGGACGGCAAAGATATCGGGAAGTTCTCCATCCTCCGGCAGCTCCCGCCTGGCCTGACGGCTTTCACGGAGCATGACGCTCTCTGAAGCCACCTCCGCCGTCTCCTTTGCCGCTGCCGGATCGGCCAGGCCTGCTATAAGCAAACCGGCAATCTCAACGGGACCGGGCCCGACAATGACGGCCCCTTCCCGGCGGAGCATCTCGATGCTCTGCAATGTGTCATGATTTCCTGGAACAAAAAGGTAGGGCAGGCCCAACCCGGCCAGCCTGCCGGCCATCTCTGTTTCCAGTTCCGAACCATAATCGGTCAGATCGCCTGTATCAATGATCAGATCAATCTGAAAGCTGCCGGTTACCTTTTCAATAAAGTCGAAGGCGGCGGGATTGTTATGGATATCAGAGACATGCAGCACCCGGATCTCGCCGCTTTCGGGAAGAGGGTTGAACCGGTCCAGGCGGCTGGAGATCTCCTCCAGACTTAGCGCCATAATTCCGAACTGTTCACTCAATGCGGTTACGGTATCATGCGCCTGTTCGGCCAGCCGGATAATCCAGGGCGCCGCCGCAAGAGCGCCTTCGAAACGGGGGTTATCAAAGGCACTGCTGTTGTAGGGATAGATCAGCGTTGATCCCAGAAGCAGCGCCAGCAGAAGAACAGAAAGCAAGCCGCAAAAAGAGGCCCTGCGCAAAACCCGGGCCCGGCCGCCCCGCCTAAAGATTAACAGGGCGAACAGGGAGGCGCAAAAAAAAGTGATAATGGACAGACGGAGGAGGAAAAAGAGCGCTTTCTCCTGGAATTCATGCTGTAAAAACGAGATGGCAGGTGATGAGGACAGCTCCCGGAGCGATGCGGAGAGCTGATCAAGGTCCACATTCTTCAGGGTGATTTCCAGGAGAAAAGGAGCTCTGTGGGTGATCGCTCTTAATCTGCCCAGCGGAGGGAAAACAAACACTGTCTCGCCGCGTAAAGAGGGAACGAGCGATGCCGTTAATTCAAAGGCTTTTACGGTATAGCATGTTTCGCTGAAAAGTGTAACGGCGATAAGCAAACCGGCCAGGGCAAGGAAAAGAAGCAACAGCAGTTCAATTCTCTTATTCCCCTTCAGGGTGCATCATCCTCCAAAGCAATGTCAGGAGTGCCTGTACCGCCCTCTCTTTTACCGCCCGGCGGGTGCCGGTGAGTTCCAGGCGGCGGCATTTATCTCCCAGGGTTCCGGATAGGGCAATATAGACCAGGCCCGGCGGGCGTCCCGTAGAATCGCTGTCAGGGCCGGCTATCCCGGTAATGGAGGCGCCGATAGAGGCGCTGAGCCTCTCCCGGGCGCAGCGCGCCATTTCCAGGGCTACCGCCTCGCTCACTGCTCCTTCACGTTCCAGCAGCGCACCGCTGATTCCCAGAATGCTCTTTTTGGCCTCATCTCCATATGTAACCAGCGAACCGTTGAAAAAACGGGAACTGCCCGGCACATCGGTGATGCTGTCCGCCATCAGACCGCCGCTGCAGGATTCCGCCAGCGCCAGACTGAGGCGGCGCTCTGTCAGGAGCGCGGCAACGGCGCCGGCAAGTGTCTCCTCATCTTCACCGTACACATATTTTCCAAGATCCCGGCGCAGGCGGGCCGCGGTTTTTTCCAGAAGATCCGCCGCCTTTTGATCGCAGCTCTTCAGCTGCAGCAGCACCTCCCCCCCCCTGGCTACAAGGGATAAATCGAGACCGCCGGGCAAACCAATTTCCTTTATTTTATCTTCAAGCAAAGACTCGCCGCAGCCTGAAGTCCGGATAATCTTTGTGCGCCAGTTCCCTTTTGAGCCCCTCTTATTCAGAAAAGGGAGAATCTCTTCTTCAAACATGGGGACCATTTCTACGGGAGGCCCTGGAAGAAGAATGACCCACCGCCCCCGGCCGACCGGGATGATGGCTCCCGGAGCGGTGCCGCGGGGGTTATGCACCAGGCTGCTCCCTTCAATCATCAGAGCCTGTTTGCGGTTGGCCGGCGGCATGGGGTAGCCCCGCCCGGCAAACATCTGCTCCAGGCGCTGCATCCATCCCCGGTGCAGGCATAAGGGGCGTTCCAGCAGTTCCGAAACCGCCTCCCTGGTGAGGTCATCGTCGGTGGGGCCAAGTCCCCCGATGCAGATCACCGCTTCGCTGTGAAACATGGATTCCTGCAAAGCATCTTTAATTGCCGGCGCGCTGTCCGCTACAACGCGCTGCTCCCGCACCGGAATGCCCTGCGACCAGAGGCGGCGTGAAATATAGACGGCATTGGTATTCTCCACCAGCCCCGTTAAAAGCTCACTGCCGATACAGATCAGATCTGTCTGCATGCGCATCACATCCATGTTTTTTTAGATTAATTATAACACGCCCTCAGCATGCTTGTTCCGGTGGCGTTGAGATGTGACGGCGCAGCGCCTCCCCGCTGATCTTCTCTTTCTCCAGGATGGAGCGGGCGATCTCCTTGATCAGCCCCATTTTTCCCACAAGCAGATCCTGGACCCACCGCTCCTGATCGCCGATAATCTGCTGGATAGTCCGGTGCAGCAGAGCGCCGGGCAGATCTTTTATACTGACAACACCGAGGCGGGAAAGCCCGGCGGCGATAATCTTCTTGGCCAGATCGACCGCCTGGTTGAAATCGCTGAGCGATCCGGTACTGCGGTTTCCCAGGATCAGCTTTTCACTGACGGCACCTCCAAGTAAAACCGCAATCTGCCTTTCCAGATGATCAAGGGTATAGATATAGTAGTCGCGTTCCGGCTTCTGGCGGACGTAGCCCAATGCTTTGCCGCGCGGTGTAATCGTCACCTGGGAAACAGAGCCCGGTTTAAGCTCTTCGCCGACAAGGGCATGCCCGGTTTCGTGGACGGCGATGCGCCACAGCTCCTCTTCGTCAGGCCGGCGCTCCAGCTTTTCACCCAGGATCACCTTGTCAACAGCTTCAAAAAGATCTTTCTCGCTGATACGGCTCCGCTTTTCACGCAGGGCCAGGATGGCTGACTCATTGGCCAGACTTTCCAGGTGCGCTCCGGAGAAGCCAAATGTTTCACGGGCAATTCTTTCCAGGGAGATACCCTCTGCGAGGGGTTTGTTATGCAGGTGCAGACTCAGGATCTGCTCACGTCCCTCCAGGTCCGGCAGATCCACCTGAACGGTTCGATCAAAACGCCCCGGCCGGAGCAGCGCCGGATCAAGGGCTTCGGGACGGTTGGTGGCGCCGATAACCAGGGTATGGATATCGCTGTTTCCGCCAAGGCCGTCCATCTCCACCAGGAGCTGATTCAGGGTCTGATCGTATTCCAGGTGGCTGCTGTGCCGGCCGCGCTTTCCCCCGAGAATATCGATCTCATCTATGAACAGGATAGCGCTTTTGCGCCCTTCACCTGCCGCCTTGCGGCGGCACTGGTTGAAAAGCTGTCTCACCCGCTGTGCCCCCACTCCGGCATATACTTCGATAAACTCACTTCCGGCAACGCTGATAAATGTTGACCCCGTGTAACCGGCCGCCGCCCTGGCCAGCAATGTTTTTCCCGTACCGGGCGGCCCTACCAGCATCACACCTTTCAGCGGCCGGATTCCCATGCGGCTGATCTCCTGCGGCATGGTCACAAAGTCAAGCGCTTCCAGGAGCTCTTTCTTGGCTACCTCCTGGCCTCCGATCTCATTGAAGCTGATCTGCTTGCCTCTGAAGTTTTTTCCCATTGCTCCCAGACGCTGCGTTTTCAGCCCGGAAAAGCTGAACAGGGCCAGGAACAGGCCTGCCAGGATCACCAGGGGGATGAGATTGCTCTGGTAGTAGAGCAGGATCAGAAGGGCGGCGGCCCCCGATCCCGCCAGAAGCTCACGCATCTGCAGACCCTCCTTCCGGAGCTGACGGCAGCGGCACGATGAGATAAAGATAACTGGATCCATCGCGCACCTGCAGATAAACATAGCGGGCATCAACGGTAAAGGAATAGTCCGTTATTCCGTAGGCTCCGGCGATTTCTCCGATTCCGGAAGCAGCGGCGCGGTAACTGCCCGACCTGACCGCTTCGTAGAGATCGGGGCTTACAGCTGAGGCAAAGCGGTGAAGCAGCGGGTTTCGCCGGTCTTTGATTTCAACGGCCAGTGGATTCCGGTAGCGACCTGATATCTCCTTTTCAACTGCTCCAATGAGCGTTTGCAGCTCTCCTTGAAAAGAGCTCTCCGGAGTGATCATCAGAATTTCCCTGCCTTTATCAGAGATTATCTCAGCGCCGGCAACCCCTTCGAGGCTGCAGATTTCATCGAGAAGGGGTTCACGCTTGAAATAGCACTGGTAGATGTGGTTAATCCCGAAAAAGAGAACCAGCGCCGACAGCGCTACAAGTAAAACCCTGTTCCATCTCAGATCAGGCACAGTCAACCGCTCCCTTATTAGTTTACATAATGTATTATGATTATAGCAGAGTGCCTGCCGGCGGGCAACAGCCTGCAGGCGGGTGATTCATTCCTCTTTCTTGATCAGGTGGCAGGTCCTCCCTCTTCTGCCTTGAGGATTGTGCCGTAGAGATCGTAAGGAGCCGCAGCGGTAATGAGCACATCGACAAAGTCGCCCGGCCGGAGCGGATGCAGGGAACGGACATAGGTCAATCCGTCCACTTCAGGAGCCTGAAACTCTGTGCGGCCGCAGTAGAGAAGACCGCCGGAGCCGGCAGGGCCCTCCAGGAGCACAGTGAATGTCCGGCCCACGAGGCTGCGGTTAAAGGAATGCGCCACAGTCTGCTGGATCGCGAGAAGGTCGCGGCGCCTTCTCTCTGAAACACGGGTGGGAATCTGGCGGCCGAGATCTGCCGCCGCAGTGCCCGGCTGGCGGGAGTAGGCGAAAACACCGACGCGTTCAAAGGGTTGCTGCTGCATGAATGAACGGAGCTCGCGGAAATGCGCCGGCCTTTCCCCGGGATAGCCTGTCAGATAGGTTGTGCGCAAAGTGATGCCGGGAATGCGCCGCCGCAGCTTTCCAACAAGATCCACGATCTCTTCGCGGGAATAGCGCCGCCCCATCCTTTTCAGCAGATCGCTGTTGATGTGCTGCAGAGGAATGTCAAGATATTTGCAGAGGCGTCTTTCCCGGGCGATAAGATCAATAAGGCTGTCGCTCACCCTGGCGGGATGGGCATAGAGTATGCGCATCCTGAAAAAGGCGGGAACAGCATCGAGAATCTGTTTCACCAGCCCGCTGAGACCTTCGACAGCGCCCCATTCGGCGCCATAAGCCGTGGTATCCTGAGCGATAAGGTTAATTTCGCGCGCACCGCCGTCAATGAGGCGGCCTATCTCGGTGATGATCTCTTCAGCAGGCCGGCTGCGCAAAGGACCGCGCAGTGAAGGTATGAGGCAGTAGCGGCAGTGATTGCTGCAACCTTCGGCAATTTTCACATAGGCGCTGTGCGGCGCAGTGGTGAGAAGGCGTGCTCCCAGGCTGCTGTAGAGTGCAGGCGGCGCCGGCAAGAGCAGCTCCCTTTTTCCGGCAAAGCAGCTTTCCATGAAGGCCGGCAGTTCCTGATAGCTGTGCACCCCGATAACGCCGCCGAGATCGGGCATTGCTTTGAGCAGCTCACCGCCATAGCGCTGGGCCAGACATCCTGCTGCGATGAGAAGAGGTTTTCCACCCCGGCGCCGGGCCGCCAGGCTCAGTATCGTGTCTATAGACTCCTGCTGCGCCGCTTCGATAAAGGCGCAGGTATTGACAATAACTGCATCAGCCTCTGCCGGACGGCTGCTGATCAGGTAGCCGCACCGGCCGAGCAGCCCCAGGATCTCCTCCGTGTCAACGCGGTTTTTGGCGCATCCCAGTGCTACGGCGGCAATTTTTCGAACTTTTTTCACTTATTTTGCTGCACCTCGTTTAGTTTCGTTTGGAATGATAAAGGGCGCTCAACCGCTACTACCGGCAGATCCCTTACTTGCGGACAAAGAGAAAATTATGCGCATTTTTCTCATTTTTGCTCTCTTTAACAGCAGCACCGTTCACGGTCAGCTCAACCCCCGGTGGATTACCGAGGCGAATCCAGATCTTTTCCGATGCATCGAAAACTATCTCTTCACCCTGCAGCAGGTTTCTCTCCTGAAACTGTTCCCTGCCGTCAAGCTGCACCCTGATCCAGCATCTATCGCTGCACAACAGTTTTAGCTCCAGTTTCTCGACATTCTCGACAGAAAATGCAGTTTCCTGTGATGTCGATGCCTCCGGCAGCGATTTGATCTCAACGGAGGAGACATCGGGAGGATTTTCATCCCCCTCTCTGTTCTCTCCACCGGATTCGGCAGGATTACCCGGACCCGCCTCTCCGGCCTCTCCATGGGGATCGGGTTCGGCAGCTCCTTTCTGCTGATAATGTGTGACCAGCCAGTATCCGCCCGCCGCCAGAAGCAGCACCAGAACGATAAGTCCGTAGACAAAGGAGGGGGCTCGAACCGCCCCGATTTTTTGCGGCGGCGCCGCAGGTTTTCGCACAGGCGCCGGCACAGGTCCTTCGGGCAGATCTTCGCCTTTCAGGGCGTGGTACTGTTCCAGCACCTCTTCAGGGGAGAGGCCCACCAGCTCCGCATAGTTTCTCAGGGCTCCTTTAAGATAAACCTCACCGGGAAAAACGTCAAAGTCACCGCTTTCCAGGGCCTTCAGGTAATGCAACTGGATCTTGGTTCTGTCGCCGATGTCGCTTAAAGAGATGAGACGCTCCTCCCTGGCTTTCCTTAAAAAATCTCCCAGCTCTTTCATGACGCATTCCCCCTTTAAAAGATATACAGTGAAGGGATTTCGTTCTAATGGGTTGTTTTCTTGAATTCTTCATACAGCCTGGCAGCCTGCTCGGAAGTGACGATAACTTCCCGAGGTTTGCTGCCTTCATACTCCCCGACGACACCCCGGCGTTCCAGATCATCGATCAGCCTTGCCGCCCGGGTGTAGCCGATGCGAAAGCGACGCTGCAACAGCGAAATTGAGGCCTGGCCCGTTCGCACAACCAGCTCAACGGCATCGGGGAACAGCTCATCGGGCTCGAAAAGTTCCTCATCCTCCGTTGCCAGTGTATCAAGGTCGACATCATATTCAGCCCATCCCTGGTCCTTAATAAAATCGGCGATTCTTTTGATCTCGCGCTCGCTGACATAGGCGCCCTGAACCCGGATCGGCTTTACCGCTCCCACGGGATGGAAAAGCATATCGCCCCGTCCCAGAAGCTTTTCAGCACCGGCCATATCCAGGATTGTTCTGGAGTCGACCTGCGAGGAAACGGTAAAAGCGACCCGCGAGGTGATGTTGGCCTTGATCACTCCGGTGAGCACATCCACGGAGGGGCGCTGGGTGGCGATCACGAGGTGTATTCCCGCAGCTCTCGACATCTGGGCCAGGCGGGCGATGGAGTCTTCCACTTCACCGGGGGAAACGAGCATCAGGTCTGCCAGTTCGTCAATGATCACAACATAGTAGGGCAGGGTTTCCCCCTCGCAGCCTCCTGTAGCAACAAGATCGTTGTAGGCGGCGATTTCCCTGACCTCTTCCCGGGCAAATATTTCATAACGCCTGTTCATCTCTTTGACCATGTTCCGCAGCGCCAGCGATGCTTTTTTCGGCTCTGTGATCACCGGAGTGAGCAGATGGCCGATGCCGTTGTACACACTGAGTTCGACCACTTTGGGATCGATCATCAAGAAGCGGACCTGCTCCGGCCTGGCCTTGTAGAGGATGCTGATGATCAGCGCATTAAGGCAGACACTTTTACCCGAGCCGGTGGCTCCGGCAATGAGCAGGTGGGGCATCCTTGTCAGATCGGCAATGACCGGAACCCCGGTGATATCCTTGCCCAGGCCGATTGCCAGAGGAGAACCGCTGTTCAAAAAGCTGCGATCCTCAAGGACTTCGCGCAGGTAAACCAGAGCAATGATCTTGTTCGGCACCTCAATTCCCAGGGCTGCTTTTCCGGGTATGGGCGCCTCGATGCGCACGAGCGGCGCAGCCAGGTTCAGGGCGATATCATCGGAGAGACTGACAATGCGGCTGACCTTCACGCCGGCCTCGGGCTGGACTTCAAAGCGGGTCACTGTGGGGCCCGATTGAACGTGGATCACCTTTGCATTCACACCAAAGCTTTCCAGTGTATTCTCCAGCAGCCTGGCCCGGTCGCGGCTTCCCTTGATCTGCTGCTGCTCCCCCAGGCGGCCGGGCCTGGCAAGCAGATCCAGGGAAGGTGGTGTATAGAAACTGGGTAGTCGGTATTTTTTTCCCTGGGAAGGAGTCTCCTGATCATTTTCCGGCGGTTCTACCAGGCCCAGGCGCCGCTCTTTTTGGTAATATGACTCTGCCGCAGTGTGCGATCCGTTCCATTCCTGCGGCGCACCATTCTCGTCGCCGGATATTCCCAGGGCGGCTCCGGCGAAGGCCTGATTCCTACTATTTTCTGTTTCGATAATTTTTTTTTCCTGCTCCGGCTCCCCTTCCCCGCTGCCGCTCATCAATACCGTGTAGATCTCCTTCAGGTAGACGCCAAAATGTTTCAACAGGGTTATGAGCCAGGAAAATAGCTTTCCCGCCTGCCTGAAGATCTGCGTTACGGTGACATCCATGATCAGCAGCGCAGCCACCAGCGCCGCAGCGGCAATGACGATATAGCTGCCTATTTCCTTGAAACAGAAAAATAGAAGCGCAGCAAAGGCTGCGCCGAGCAGGCCTCCCCCCATTTTACTCCATCCCATCTCCAGAGCGGAGCGGTAAAAATCATGCCCGGTGAAAGCATCCAGCTGTTCAAGCATGAGTGTAAAGTGAGCCCGGATCGTAAAGAGCAGCAGCAGTATGAGAATTCCGATAAGGCGGGTTTTTATATTGTAGGCTTCCGGCAGCATGAGCCGCAAAGCGAAAATACCGATGAGCAAAGGAATCACCACAGCGGTATCCCCGGCGATGATTCTGAAGAGGTTGTGGACAAACATGCCCAGCTCCCCGGCCTGATCGGCATAGATCACGCCTGCATAACAGAACACCGCCAGGGCTATGAGCAGGATCCCTTTAATCTGGGTCCCGATCTCTTCACGCAGCCCTGACCGGCGCTGTGACATGGTTTTTTTGCCGCGCTTTCCCATATATTGCCTCCCAAGTTACATTATAACCGATTATCAGAACCCGGGCAAATCACTATTTTACCCTCCCTGAAGGGGAGAGTTGATCCGGTCCCTGTCAAGAATCTTTGTTTTTAAGCTTTCTCCCCCTAGCTCACTAAAAAAGAGGCAATAATCACCGCAACTCCAGCCACCCAGCAATAGTAGGCAAAATAATGAAACTTTTTCTGCTGCAGCAGGCGGATGAAAAGGCGAATCGCCAGGATCCCGCAGATGCATGCTGCGACAGTCCCGGCGGTATAGTCAAGGAGCAGGGTTTTTTCAATCCCCACCTTGATCATATCCTTGACCTCGAGAAGGGTAGCGCCGAAGATGACCGGGGCGGCCAGCATGAATGAGTAGCGCACCGCTGTGGCGCGGTCCAGTCCCCGCCAGAGAGCGGCGGTAATTGTTGAGCCGGAGCGGGAGATACCGGGAATCACGGCGACCCCCTGGAGCAGGCCCACCCAGAGGGCGTCAAGGGGTTGCATCGATGTAATATCTTTTTTCCCTTCCGGCAGGAGTGTGAGCAGTTTCAGGATAATACCGGTGACGACGAGCGCCGCTCCTGTCAGCAGAAGGGAGTGAAAAATGGATTCGATGAAGTCTCCCAAAAAGTAGCCGATCAGAGCGGTGGGAATACACCCAATTATGAGCAGCAGCAAAAACCGCCTCTGAACAGTGTCCTTAGGGAACTTCAGCAGATCGAGAAAATCACGCCTGAAGACCCAAAATACCGCCAGCAGCGTGCCGAAATGAAGCAGCACCTCCAGGGTAACACCAGCGCCTTCAATTCCTAAAATACGTTGAAAGATTACCAGGTGTCCTGAACTGCTGACAGGCAAAAACTCCGTCAGCCCCTGGATAATGCCCAGCAGAATAGCCTTGATCAAACTCATAGTATCCTCCTCATGTTTATGAAAGTTTCTGCAGTTATTCTTTCTGTATGGACAGGTTTTCTCCTGCAGGCCCCCATATCTTGATCATCTGAACAGGCGCCGGTGAAATCCGGGGAAAGAGCCGCTCTCCATCCAGCGGGCCAGCGGCTCAGCCAGGGGCAGCAGCGTCAGCGCTCCCAGCAGGTTGTAAATAAGGTGAGCATTGGCCAGACGGCGGGTGAGAATGGGGGCG
Organism: uncultured Syntrophomonadaceae bacterium; assembly: GCA_964592135.1. Taxonomy (GTDB): domain Bacteria; phylum Bacillota; class Dethiobacteria; order DTU022; family DTU022; genus JAAZIN01. Next base: position 4,738 of record CAZQEV010000012.1, on the reverse strand, counting down.
CTTTTTACAGCGATGAGAAGCAGGTACGGGTAAAAGGCCATGGCCAGCATGAGGCTGATAAGGTTAAAAAAGAAATGAAACCAGGCCGCCCGCCGGGCAGTGGAATCCATCCCCATAGAGGCGATGAGTGCAGTGGAGCAGGTCCCCAGGTCGGCGCCGATGACCACAGCAACACCTGCGGGCAGGGTGATCAGCCCTTCATGGGCCAGGCCCAGCACAATCCCCATCACCGCGCTGCTGCTTTGCATTGTGGCCGCAGCCACAACACCGGTGACGATACCCCTCCAGGGTGTCTCTCCGGCACTCTGCAATGCTTTCATGATCAGATCCCCCTCTTTCAAGGAAGCAAGCGCTGCCGTCATGCCGCCCATTCCCCAAAAGAGAAGAGCGCATCCCATAAGAGGAGCCGCCATTTTACGCAGTCCCCGGTGAGGTGCGAACCTGGCTATAGCCGCCAAAATGAGAAGCGGCCAGGCCAGCCAGTAGATGTTGAAGGAGAGCAGCTGCCCGGTAATTGTCGTGCCCACATTGGCGCCGATAATTACACCGAAACCCTGCGAGAGGGTCATCACCCCGGCATTGACCAGGCTGATGACGATGACTGTGATGAGGCTGCTGCTCTGCAGCAGCGCTGTTGCCAGGAACCCGGTGCCGAAGCCGCGCCAGGTGCTGCCTGTCAGCCTGGAAAGCATTTTTTTAAAAAGCGGTCCCGTGCTGCGGGACAGGGCGCCGCTCATCCAGCGCAACCCCAGCAGGAACACCCCTAAAAAAAAGGCCGTTTTTATGACCACGGTCCATGACAAATCGGCTCCCCCTCCCCGCTGCAGATGCCGGCTCCATCATCTTTACGCCATAGTGAAGAAATTATGCCCCGCCGGGGGTGCCGGGGGATGTTCAAAGAAAAATCATGAATGCCGGTGCAGACCCGCCTCTGTCCAAACAGCCCCTCTGGAGCGGCAATACCCCATGATCCGCCTGCCGGATTAGAGCTCTGTCTAGGGAGCCCCTGCAAGAAGGTCGATGATCCGGCCCGGCTGGAGCGCGGGGTTGAGATAGTCCCGCAGATCGCTGCTCATCAGCCGGACTATCCGCATCTCCGTCGCTGAAAGGGGCTCCATAACGATTGATCCGCGGGCAAAGGGGATGGTCAGATATTCGGGTGTATAGCTTTCGCAGCCCTGGAAGATCAGCTCCGGCGGCAGGGCGGCGTAATGGATCACGGCGTCACCCCCCCGTTCCGCCGCTCCTCAATAAGGCTGTTCAGAAAAGCGACAGCCCGGCCCAGCCCGGCGGCTTCTTTGATCAGCCCCACATCAACAGCGTCTTTACCCACCAGGACGGTGCCGATATCGCGAGCCAGCTGGCCGGTGCTGAACATGAGCTCGCGGAATTTCTCCTCTGTGATCTCTGAATGCCTGGTGATGAACTGGATCACCCTGTCCTGCATCTTGTCCAGGTATTCGAAGGTCTGCGGCACACCGATGACCAGTCCCGTAAGGCGGATGGGGTGTATGGTCATTGTCGCCGTCTCTGAAATAAAGGAATAATCGCCTGCTACCGCCAGGGTCACCCCGATACTGTGCCCCCCGCCGAGAACAAGGGTCACGGTGGGCTTGGAGAGGGTGTCGATCATCTCGGCAATGGCCAGCCCCGCTTCGACATCGCCGCCCACCGTATTCAGAAGCACAAGCAGGCCTTCTATTTTGGGATTTTGCTCCACCGCGACCAGTTGTGGAATGACATGTTCATACTTCGTGGTTTTGTTCTGCGGCGGCAGGGTCAGATGCCCCTCAATCTGACCGATAATCGTCAGCGCATAGATATTGCTTTCAAGCTGAGGCGCCTGGACCTGACCCAGCTGCTGGATGTTTTCCAATACAGGACTCTGCGGTGGTGAAGGCGGCGCCTCAGGGCCGCAACCTCGCCTGGCCGGACGCCGCTCACGGCGCTTGGAGTAAGACAATCGATCGCCTCCCGAGTAATCAACATTTTAGTTTACAGCTAGGAAGGTCTGCTTATTCGAAAAGATACCACCGCCGGCTTCATCACTCGGAAATGACAGAAGCGGACTGCTTGAGATGGGGGTCCGGCGCGTTCTTCATGAAATGATCCCCGGCATCCCCGGCGGCAGAATGTTTTTCTCCTGCAGGAAAAAAGCACCGGAAGTAACAAAGTGGGACAGGAATGTACGTCCCCGTTGTCCCATCCAACATAATTGTTCTGATTAAAGTCATACTAACCTTATAGCAATTACCGAATATTAGTTAGAGTGGAGAAAAATAATGCTCGGCAAATTTCTGCGCCCTTTCCGGAGCCTGTTCTCCAAAAAAGTTTTAGAAACTCCCCTTGACCTGGTGGAGGCGGCGGATGAGCTCGGAGAGGTGAATATTTCAGCCTCCCTGAAGAGCAACAGGGCGCAGCTGGACGAGATCTACGATCACTGCGATGATATTGTCATACGGAGCTTCGAAATAGGAACACAGCGCCTGCCGGCTCTTTTGATCTATCTGGAAGGCTTTATCGACAAGGGCCAGGCCGCCGGGATCATGGATGCGCTCATGCTTCAGTCGCGCCTCACTCAGCCCACCAAAAAGATAACCCCTGAAGAGGCCTTTGATCTCGTCGTCGAACAGTGCCTCGTTAGCGGGGAGATCACCACGGTGAATAATTTGCAGCAGGTCACAGCGGGTATTTTCAGCGGCAAAGTGGCCCTTTTCCTCGAGGGGGCGGACCGCGCCGTCATTGTCGATATCAAAGCCTATGAACACCGCGATGTCACCATGCCCGAGACAGAGGTGGTCATCCGCGGACCCAGGGAAGGCTTTATCGAGGAGCTTGTCACCAACCTCGTCCTGGTGCGCCGCCGGATCAAGGGTCCGCAGCTGAAGATGGAAAGAATGGTGATCGGCGAACAGAGCGCTACCCCCGTTGTGCTTGCCTATATCAAGGGGATTGTCGATGAAAAGGTCGTGGAAGAGCTCCGCCGCCGCCTGCAGCGCATCGAGATCGATGCCGTCCTCGATTCGGGCTATCTTGAAAGCTATATCGAAGAGGACCCCTACTCTCTTTTTCCCACTGTGGGCATCACCGAAAAACCGGATGTGGCCGCGGCAAAGTTGCTGGAGGGGCGGGTGGCCATCTTATCCGACGGCTCTCCTTTCGCCCTGACGATGCCCCATCTCCTGGTGGAAACTTTCCAGGTGGCCGAAGACTACTACGGCCGCTCCTTTATCGCCTCCTTAACCCGGCTGCTCCGGATCTGGGCATACTTTATCACCCTTTATCTGCCCGCCATCTATGTGGCGGCGCAGGCCTATCATCCCGAAATGATCCCCACCATCCTCATGGTGCGGATGGCCGGCGCCCGGGAGGGGATCCCCTTTCCGGCCTGGATGGAAGCTTTTCTGATGCTGGCCATATTTGAGCTGATCAAAGAAGCGGGGCTGCGTATGCCCCGGGCGGTGGGACAGGCGGTGGCCATCGTGGGCACCCTTGTTCTCGGCGATGCCGCTATCCGCAGCGGTATCGTCACCCCGGCCATGGTCATCATCGTGGCGCTTTCAGGCATTGCCGGCTTCATCATCCCCCCGGCTTCGGAATCCATCGTGCTCTTCAGATATCCCCTTCTTTTTGCGGGGAGCCTGCTCGGTCTTCTGGGGGTGGCGCTGCTGAACTTTGTAATCTTCGCCCATGCCGTCTCGCTGCGCTCCTGCGGCGTCCCCTATACTTCACCGCTGGCTCCCTCCCTTTACAGCGAATGGAAGGATGTCTTTATCCGGACCCCCTTGCCCCTGCTGCAACGCCGGCCCAGGGCAACTGTCCCACGAAATGTATACCGCCAGCCGCCGGGGCAGACGCCCCATCCCCCGGAGCAGGATCAAGGAGAGCAGCAGGATGAATATTGAGGATGAAAAGATCTCGGGTAGACAGCTCACATTTTTACTATTCACCGTCTTGATTGCCAGTTCAATCCTGATCCTTCCGACCATGATTTTCGAGGAAGCGAAGCAGGACGCCTGGTTATCCATACTTATCGTTGCCGCCGCTGCCGTTGTGGTTGGATTGATCAATGTGAAGCTGGGTCTGCGCTTCCCCGGTCAGACCATTATTGAATACAGCAAGGAGATTGCCGGCGGGCCCCTGGGAACTCTTTTTGGTTTAGCCTATCTGCTCCTTCTTTTTTATGTCAACATGCTGGTGATCCGCGAATTCGCAGAACTGCTTAAAATTCAATTTTTCCCGGAAACCCCTGTAGAGCTTTTTCCTTCTTTGATGGTGCTGGCTGCAGCCTATGCTGTTCGCCGCGGTCTGGAGGTGCTCTGCCGGGTCAACGAAATCCTGCTGCCCCTGGTCATGCTTTTTGCTTTGGGGGGGCTCTTTTTAATTTTCAAAGAGCTCGATTTCGCCCAAATACTGCCCGCTCTCTCCAACGGATTTAGACCGGTGTTAAGAGGCGCCTACCCTGCCATATTTTTTTTCACCGAAACAAATCTTATCGCGTTAATTCTGCCCGCACTGAACAATCAACGGCGCGCCTGGAGGTCGATGCTCACGGCTGTAGTCTCTGCAAGCTTTCTTTTTGCCGTCCTTTCCATTGCCGCGCTGGCTCTGTTGGGCTTGAGAGCGGCGGATTACCTGGCGCCGGTGCCCTTTCTTTTTCGTTATATCAGCGTCGGAAGCATCATCGAGCGCCAGGAAACCCTGATCATGTCCCTCTGGATGGCCATTGCCCTTGTTA
>CAZQEV010000011.1:19591-25333 GCA_964592135.1 uncultured Syntrophomonadaceae bacterium | reverse complement strand
CCCTGGAAGAAGGTCCCTGCAGCCATGACCACCTTGTCCTCGTAGCCGGGCAGCGGACCCGGTTCCAGGGTGAGGTATGATTCAACAGGTGAAGCCTCCTGGACAGCCTGGCAAAAGCGCAGCAGTTTCTCTGCGCTCCCTAAAATGATCGTCTGCACAATATCGCCCCGCCTTTCCCCGCAGCGGGGCCTGACCTCGTAGCCCATCTCTTCAAAGAGCGCCGCGGCGAAAAGAGCATTCTTCAGAGCGTTTCCCACAAGAGAGGGGGCCATGAAGATGCCCTGAAAGAGACTGCGTTTCCCTGTAAAAGCGCCCAGCTGACCGTAAAGTCCCGGCGCCGTCAGGCGGGCGGCAACGCGGCGCACCAGATCGCGACTGCCGGCGATGTAACCGCCGCTTCCAGCCAGTCCCCCGCCCGGATTCTTGATCAGAGAACCGGCGATAAGGTCTGCACCGGCATGGAGCGGCTCCTCACATTCGGCAAATTCGCCGTAGCAGTTATCTACCACGAACCAGGCTCCGGGATAGCGGCGGCGCATATTTTCCACCATTTCCCTGATCCGGACGTTGGTAAGTGAGCTGCGCCTGACATCGTATCCGGCGGAGCGCTGAATATAGATCACGCGGGGCTGCAGGCCCGGTTCGAGTGTAGCGAGATCGGGGCAGCCGTCTGCGCCGACATCAGCGTAATGGTGCCGGATCCCCCATTCGGCCAGGGTCCCCGTCTCCTCACCCCTGTTTCCGATGACCGCCTGCAGGGTATCATAAGGCGGTCCCATCAGGCAGAGCAGCAGTTCTCCAGGGCGTAACAGACCGGACAGTGTCAGAGCCAGCGCATGTGTTCCCGAAACTATCTGCGGGCGAACGAGCGCCGCCTCCGCCCCAAATATGGCGGCGTAAGCGCTCTCCAGCTTCTCACGGCCGCTGTCGCCGTAGCCGTAGCCGCTGCTGTCCTGAAAATCCGCCTCGCCGATTCTCTGCTGCTGAAGCGCCTTCAGCACGCGGCGCTGATTGGCGAAAACAATACCGTCGATCTCTTTCCAGTGCTCCTGCACTCTTTGAAGCGATTGAGTGACAAGGCCCTGCAGTTTTACAGGAAGGCCGTGACTTAGGAGATCGCGGTAATCAGTCATCTTCCGCCTCCACCTCCGCAGATTGATCCGGCGCTTTCTCATTTTCCGGAGGCCTGTTGTAATGAGCCAGTTTCTTTGAAAGAGAGGGATCTACCTCTGCCTCTACTTCAACATAGAGAGGGCGGTAGCGAAGCCGGAGAATATTGCCTGAGCGGCGGATCTGCTCCAAAATGGCGCCCTGGCTGTACGGCAGGTAGGCTTTCACCCTTTCATTGCAGCTGTCGATAATCCGGGCCAGCCTCTCCTTCAGCTCTCCCAGCCCCCCGCCCTCCTGCGCGGAGATGAAACAGGCCCCGGGGTATTCACGCTCAAAAAGGGAACGCTCCGTTAAATTCCCCATCAGATCTATCTTGTTGAACACCAGCAGTTCCCGCTCCTCAAAGCCGGGATCGAGCCGTGATAGATGCCGTCGCACAATCTCGATCTGAGGTGCACACCGCGGATGGCTGATATCGACAACATGGAGCAGGATATCGGCGTCAGCAATCTCCTCCAGCGTGGCCTGGAAGGCGGTCACCAGCTGTTTGGGCAGATGCTGGATAAAGCCCACGGTATCGGCAAAAAGGATCACCCGGCCGTCTTCCAGACGGCCTCGCCTGACGGAGGGATCAAGGGTGGCGAATAGTTTATCCTCGGTGTAGAGGTCGGCTCCGGTGAGAGCGTTGAGCAGCGTTGACTTTCCCGCATTGGTATAGCCCACCAGACCGGCAACGGGGAATCGCTGACGTTTGCGCTGGCGCCTGTGCAGTGCGCGGTGCCGGCGTAAACCGCTGATCTCATGCTCCAGATCGCTGATCCGGCGGCGGATGGTGCGGCGGTCAACTTCGAGCTGCGTCTCCCCGGGGCCGCGCGTGCCGATCCCTCCGCCAAGCCGGGACAGCTGAACGCCCAAACCGGTCAGCCGCGGCAGCAGGTAGTGCAGCTGGGCCAGCTCCACCTGAAGTTTCCCTTCGCGGGAGCGGGCCCGGCGGGCGAAAATATCGAGAATCAGGGCGGTGCGGTCCACGATCTTTGTCTCAAGAATCCCGTTCAGGTTGCGCACCTGGGAGGGTGAGAGTTCATCGTTGAAGATCACCAGCTCAGCGCCCGCCAGCGCAGCTTCATCCGCCAGTTCCTCTACCTTTCCTTTTCCAATATAGGAGGCAGGATCGGGAGCATCCCGCCGCTGCACCATCTTTGAGACGACCACCGCGCCGGCGGTTTCCGCCAGAAGCGCCAGCTCATCCATGGCCGCGGCGATCTCAGCCCCCTCTCCCGCTCTTTCCAGTCCCACCAGTATCGCTTTTTCAGCAGCCAGTTTTGCAGCTCACCCTTCATCGATTATTAGCTATATGTTACCACAAGGCCTGAAGCGTTGCTAACTGCCCTCAAGACAGCATCTTAGCACAATAAGCTTCTATTACTCCAGAGTAGAAGATAAAACAAAAATCCCGGCAAGTTGAAGGAAGATAAAATGGAAGCTGTCACGGGAGAATCTCTTCTAGGTCGCCACGGCAGTCAAAACGGCGGTAGTCGTCGGCAGCGCGATCCTGCAGATAGATATAATCCCATCCGCCCTCGCCTTTTTCGAGAAGCTCTCTATAGGCGGCGCGGCCCTCCTCGCAGCAGCGGGGGCAGCTGTAGAGGGGAATGCTTAAACAGAGCACCCGCTTACGGCCGCCGCCGGCATGCACGGCTGAGGAATCGATGATCCGGTAGGAGGAGCAGTCATCGCAAAGACGCTGGCTGATCTGCTGATTTTCATTGATGTTATCCGTATCGTAGTAGATCCGCCGGGCGGTGCTGAAAAAATCTCCGTGCTTTTTCTTCAGTGCAGCCTGCTTCTCATGACGGCGGCGAAAATTATCCAGCTGCAGCCCGGCCATCTTCCCGATTCGCGCCACGTTGTCGGGGTTTTCCCGAAAGGCCCCGCTTTCATAATCGGGCTCCCGCAGGTTGGAGTGGTCGATCCCGGCCATGGCCATAATCAGAGCCATATTGATATAGGGCAGCGCCGTCTCCACGGAGTAGCCCCCTTCGAGCACGGCAATATCGGGGGAGAGCCTGCGGTTGAGCTCGGCATATCCCGTTGCGCTAAAGCGCATATGGGCCAGCGGATCGCTGTAGTGGTTGTCCTGCCCCGCCGAATTCACCACCAGCTCGGGCTTGAACTCCTCCAGCAGAGGCAGGATCAGGCTGTCGATGGTGTAGAGGATCCCCTCGTCGGTGGTATAGGGGGCCAGCGGTATATTTATCGTCGTTCCCCAGGCCGGAGGCCAGCCCAGTTCCTCCACAAATCCGCTGCCGGGGTAGAGGGTCCGCCCGTCCTGGTGGAAGGAGATGAAGAGGACGTCGGGGTCGTGGTAGAAGATCTCCTGGGTGCCGTCGCCGTGATGCACATCGGTGTCTACGATGGCGATCCTGCGCAGCCCATATTTACGGCGCAGGTATTCGACCATGATGGCCTCGTTGTTTATATTGCAGAAGCCGCGGTTGCCGTGAGCCACAGTCATGGCGTGATGCCCCGGGGGGCGGATGATGGCAAAACCGTTTTTGACCTCGCCCTCCAGGAAAGCTTCGCCCATGACCAAAGCCCCTCCGGCGGAGACAAAATGAGCCTCTGTGGCGATGCTCTCCACATCAGGCACGCAGAAATGAACCCGGGCGATATCCCGCGGCGAGGCCAGGCGCGGCTGATATTCCCGGATCTGGGGCAGATCCATGATCCCCTCCTCAAAGATCTGATCCCTTGTGTAGAGGAGCCTCTCCTCGCGTTCAGGATGCGTCGGCGATATGGCCCAGTCAAAAGCAGGAAAGAAAAGCAGTCCTGTCGGTTTCATTCGCTCACCCCCTGAAATTCATCAATAAGGCCGGGCGCGATCTGCACCGCCACCTGGAATATCCGCCCCACGCTGCTCCAGCCGCGGATCATGTTGAACTGTTCCGCAAGATCCACGCGCGCCTCTTTGGCATAGCCGCCGGCCCCTTTGGCTGCGGCCAGCCCGGCCAGATGCTCCAGGGCCAGCTTTTCGGCTCTTTCAAGCTGGAAGCGGGAGGGATCGGGGATCACCCCTTCAATCCCTTCCTGGTCTATGACAAAGCGCTTCTGCTCTGTATCGGCATAAAGATGCAGCGCCAGTGTCGGCCTCGCCACCGCTGCGCCCAGAGCATTGCCCACAGGAGCCAGGCGGTGCACCGTGGCGGGAACTCCGATTCTCTCCGACAACAGGGGCACGATCTGCCCCGCTGCCGCCCCGATCCCGATGAGCCGATCCAGCTTGAAGCTGCGCCGGTGCACAATTTCCCAGACCTTGTAGGCCGGTTCGTTTTCCCATTCGCGAAACATCTCTTCAATGAGCGCCTGCAGACGTGTCACAACCAGATCTACAACCGCATTGGACAGTTCTAATGGGGCCATATTCACGGATGCGGCGAGCTCCGCAATTTTAGACTCGCTCTGCGCCGCCTCGCCGATGTTCAAGTTCCCCGCCATGTTGAAGGCATCGGTCACCGCTGCCGCCGGGCCGCCGAAGCAGGCCGCCTGCCCCAGGCGCTCTGCTGCGATCTCAATCTTCCCCGGCCCCGGCCCTGCTTTCAGGCAGCTGTCGCCGCCCAGAGCCAGTGAGCGCAAAGCCAGGGCATTGATATGAGTAAAGCGGCCGCCGATGCAGGCCCCTTTGGAGGCATGGAGCGGTTCACCTTCGATGAGCAGGGCAATGTCCGCAGTGGTCCCTCCGATATCGATCATCACGGCATTCTCTTTTCGGGGGCTCAGCGCCACCGCACCCATAGTGCTGGCGGCCGGTCCGGAATAGGCCGTCTCCAGGGGCCTCTGCCGCGACACCTCCAGCGGCATCGTCCCGCCGTCGGCTTTAAGAATTTCAACAGGGGCGGTCAGGCCCCGCTGCTTCACCGCCGCCTCGACCCTGGAGGCAAATTCGCTCCAGCGCGGGGCAGTGATCGCACTGTAGTATGCTGTTGCCGCTCTGCGGGGGAAATTCAGGCGATCTGCGATTTCGCTGCCAAGGAGCACCGCCGCCTCGGGATAGCGGTTGCCGATCATTCCCGCAATCTCCTGCTCCAGGCAGCGGTTGCGGTGGGAAAACTTGGCGGCCACAGCTATATGCCTGATCCCCTTTTCCCGGACATCATCGATCACTGTATTGATCTCTGTTTCAGAGATATGCTCGGTGACGTTCCCCCTGAAATCAACATTTCCCTGCAGAAAATATGTATCCGGAGCTATTTTGTAATAATCAAAGGGAAGGCCCCGGCCGGGAACAAGCAACAGCGCCGTGCGAACCCCACCCTGCGTTACCAGCAGGTTTGTGACCAGGGTTGTGCTGATCACCAGTCGCCGTACCTCCTCCGGATTCAGCCCTTCCAGAAGCCCGTCCAGCACATCCAGTATATTTTCCGTGAGCCCGCTGCTGTTGCGAGGCCTCTTGATGCTCCTCTCCACAGCCCCCTGTTGGATCAAAACGCCGTCGGTGGAGGTGCCGCCCACATCTATGCCCAGAAGCATTCGCAGACCGCCTTCCATAAAATCATCTTATTACTATTTTACCACATATCACCGCCCCTTGCGGTGTCCGGCACCCCTCTTACTCCCCTTTGGTGCCTGGCACCT
>CAZQEV010000011.1:8642-19491 GCA_964592135.1 uncultured Syntrophomonadaceae bacterium | reverse complement strand
ACCGCCCCTTGCGGTGTCCGGCACCCCTCTTACTCCCCTTTGGTGCCTGGCACCTCCCGCTACCGCTACTCCCCTTTGGTGCCTGGCACCTTGCGCTACGGGTGATTTCGCATTGCGGCAGTAACATTTAAGGGTCTGCAGAAGCAAAAAAGGATAATACGCGGCGCCTGCAGAATTATGTAAGATTAAACCGGAAAGAGCCCTTCAGGACTGAAATCCGGCGCGATTTCATTAACATCAAACAGGGAATAAAGACTTTGATCAAGCAAGAACTGAAGCAGGGGTTAAAAGATTCATTTCCTATCGTCCTCGGTTATCTGCCCCTGGGATTTGCCTTTGGCGTGCTGGCGGGTGACTCGGGGCTTTCCGCTTTTCAGGCCTTCATCATGTCAGCCCTCTGTCTGACCGGGGCGGGACAGTTTATCGCCGTAGGGATGTTCAAAGCAGGGGCGGCTGTAATTGCCATCTTCCTCACCATTCTACTTGTCAACCTGCGCTATGCTCTCTTTGCCGCCTCCACGGTGCCCCATCTAAAGAAGCGGATTCCCCCCGCCCTCTCCGCCGCCTTGTCCTTCTTCCTTACAGATGAGATCTACGCCGTATCCATGAACCGCTACCGGACCCACCCGCCCACAACGTCCTATCTTGTCGGCCTGGCTCTCCCCTCCTACCTGAGCTGGAGCGGCAGTACCCTTGCCGGAGCGCTCCTGGGGACCTTTATCGCCGACACTGACCGCCTGGGGATGAATTTCGCCCTGCCGGCCATGTATATCTCTCTGCTGATCATCCTCATCCGCCGCAGATCCCATCTCTATGCCGCCATCGCCGCTTCACTTGTCGCCCTCCTGGTGGGCCACTTCATTCCTGCCGCCATGGCCAATAATTTCAACATTATCGTCGCCACCTTTACCGGCGCAACACTGGGGGTTATGCTTGATGAAGGCCGCTGATATCTGGCTCATGATCTGCGGTGTAGCTCTCTTCAGCCTGGCGCCGCGGATCATCCCGGTAGCCCTTTTCACCCGCTTCAAAATGCCGCCCTGGCTTGAAAAATGGCTCTCCTTCGTTGCCCCCGCCGTTCTCGGCGCCCTCACCGCCGTGAGTGTCCTCGCCCCGGGGGGGATAATCGACTTCGGGAGAGACAATCTCTACATCTGGGCTGCCATCCCCACCCTTGCTGCCGGATTGATCTCCAAAAGCATATTTCTCACCCTGCTTGTGGGGATAGTGAGCATGGCCCTCCTGTTTCATTTTATGGGATGACTAGAGACCATGGAGCGGCCCTGGGAAAAGGTGCTGCCCAGAATATCGCTTTTCAGCCGGGGGAAACCGGCCTGCGTCAAAGAGGAGATGTAGAGCATTTTGCCGGCAGCGGTACTGTGCTCTTTCCCCTCGGAGTCTTCGAGAAGATCGGCTTTGCTGCCGGCCGTTAAGAAGAGCTTTCCCTGGCGCCTGCAGTAATCGGCAAGACTGCGGCCCACGTGATCATCAAATTCCAGGCGTGCCGGATCGCCGCAGCTCAGGTCGATCACCTGCAACACCATTGCGGCGCTCTCCAGCGCCTGCAGGGTCAGCAGCAGCCTGGTGCGCTCGTAACGCGGCAGCGGTTGCCCCTCTTTCAGGGAAGAGGTGTCGATGAGGACAATGCGCCTGCAGGGCTGCTGCAGCAGGTGGACCGCAAAGGTGCGCATCACTCCCTTGTTTCGCCGCCCATGATTCACCATCAGCTCCCTGGCGGCGGCTGGTGAAAGGTTCCCTCTCCCCCGCCCCGTACCGCCCTCTTCCGTAAAACTCAGGATGCGGCAGCCCAGGAACTCCGCAAAATTGATGCAGAAAAGGGTTTTCCCGCAGCGGGGCGCCCCTACCACAGCCAGGCTCACTTTCACTGCCCTTCCACCGCCATATCGGTATGCTCAATGGTGATCAGCTCTTCCCTGCTCAGCTGATCCTGCCCGCTCAGCCGCAGCGCCTGGCGCCGGATCGCCTTCTCGATGAGGTTGCGCACCAGGCGGGCGTTGCTGAAATTGAGATCCCCTTTACGCTCCTCCAGGTGGCGCTGCAGATTCCTTTTGGCCCTGTCGGAAAAGCGGTAGTGGCGCTGCTGTGCCATTAGAGCGGCAATCTCCAGCAGCTCGGCCACGCTGTAATCGGGATATTCAATGTGGATGGGAAAGCGGGAGCCCAAACCGGGATTCAGTTTCATGAATGAGGCCATCTCGCGGCGGTAGCCGGCCAGGATGAGAATAAAACCGCTGCGGCTGTCCTCCATGGCCTTTACGAGCACATCAATAGCCTCTTTTCCAAAGTCCTTCTCACCGCCGCGGCCCAGCGAATAAGCCTCGTCGATAAAGAGAAGGCCGCCCATGGCTTTCCGGATCTGATCCCGCGTTTTCTGAGCGGTATGGCCGATATACTCCCCCACAAGATCGGCTCTCTCCACCTCCACGAGATGCCCTTTCGGCAGAACCCCCAGACCCTTGAACAGGTTGCCCAGGAGCCTGGCCACCGTGGTCTTGCCCGTCCCCGGGTTTCCGCTGAAGATCATATGCAAGACCAGCTGATCGCACTTCAAGTGATGAGCGGCGCGCTGCCGGCCGATCTCGATGTAAGCTTTGATCTCTTCCACAACCTGCTTCACCTCGAAGAGACCTACAAGCCGGTTCAGCTCCCAGAGGGCCGCTGCCGCGGCGGCCCCATCAGGGCGAGGCTCATCCCTTTTCATGTCTCCGGGCCGCTCTTCGCTCATCCGGTGCAGCGCCTCCAGCGTCCCCATCTCGCCCCGCTCGATTTTCCGCCACAGCTGGTAGTCAACGGGCGCGCAGGGCTGCCGGGAAAGAAGAAACATCCCATCCTCTCCTTTCAGTGCACCGTACCATTATACGCATCTGAAAGTTAAAAGGGGATTGCCTGCTCAAGTAAAGAAGGCGCCCTGCATGGGCGCCCTCTTTACTTCTTTACTGAAGACGAAATCTTTTTTCTCCCTGTCTATGCTTCTACCTGGCTGTCGTCGGACTGCTGCAGGCTGATATTCCGCGCCGGAATAACCGTGGAGATCGCATGTTTGTAAACGAGCTGCTGCTTCCCCTCCACCTCGATAAGCACTGTAAATTGATCGAAACTGCGGATAACGCCCTTGATCTGGTATCCATTGACCAGAAATATAGTCGTCGACATGCTCTCTTTACGCAGCTGATTCAAAAAAGTATCCTGCAAATTCACCGGTACTTTCATCGGTGTCCCTCCATTTCTCTTTAGGCTAGGCTATACTATTCGTTTTCTATGCTAAGATTTCCTTTACCCGGCGGCTGATTATTTCCACCTGCCGCTCCGGTTCCGCTTCTTTTGATCGATCCAGCCAGATCATCCGCTGATCGCGCCTGAACCAGGTCAACTGCCTTTTTGCCAGGCGCCGCGTCTCTGTTTTGATCTCTTTCACCGCCTCCTCCAGTGAAATCTCTCCGGCGATGCAGGCGGCAAGCTGACGGTAACCGAGAATCTGCAGGGCGGGACAGCTGCGCGGATAACCTTTCCGAAGCAGCCCCTGCACCTCTTCTAAAAATCCGCGATGGAGCATCGCCTCCACCCGCTCCTCGATGGCACGGTAGAGCTGCGGCCGGGGCAGTGTCAGTCCGAAAATAAGCAGCCGGTAGGGCGGCTCCTCTCTTCGCGTGCGCACCACCTGATCCGAGATGGGAGCTCCTTCAAGAGTGAAGACCTCCAGGGCCCTGATTATCCGCCTGCGGTCGCGGGGATGTATTCTCTCCGCCGCCGCCGGATCAAGCCTTTCCAGGCGCTCATGCAGCGCTTCAGGACCGATCCTGTCGGCTTCCGCCGCCAGCTGTTCTCTCAAGATGCTGTCGCGTCCCTTCTTCCCGAAAGCATAATTATCGGTGACGGCGCGCAGGTAAAGACCTGTTCCGCCCACCATGAAAGGCAGCCGGCCGCCGGCCCAAAGGCTGCCGATGAGCTTCTGCGCATCGCGCTGGTAGCGGGCAACGCTGTAGCGCTGATCCGGATCCACAACGTCGATGAGGTGGTGCCGCACTGCTTCCTGCTCACCGGCCGTCGGCTTGGCCGTGCCTATATCCAGGCCGCGGTAAACCTGGGCTGAATCGGCGCTGATAACCTCAGTTTTCAGGAGGGGGGCCAGGCGCAGGGCCAGTGAGCTCTTGCCTGAAGCGGTGGGGCCGGCCAGAACCAGCAGCGGTATCTTGCCTGACATCAGCTGCGCCCTCCTTTACGCTGAAACCCTTTATCCAGTTCATCGCGGTGAAACCTGAGCACCGCCGGGCGGCCGTGCGGGCAGTGCGCAGCACCTGGGGTCTTCTCCCAGCGGCGCAGCAGCTGCCCGGCCTCGGCGCTGGAAAGAGGCTGTCGCGCCTTCACCGCTTGATGGCAGGCCATTGTTCTTAAAACCCTCTCGCGATTTTCCAGACCCGGTTCAGGCTCCCCCTGCAAAAGCTCTTCCAGAAAATCATGGATTCCCCTCTCTCCGCCCCCTTCCAGCGGAAAGGGAACGGAACGGAGAATATAACTATTATCTCCAAAAGGTTCCAGGTTAAAACCCGCCTCCTCGAGAGAGGGTCGGATCTCCTCGAGGCGCCCGCGCCAGGCCGGAGGCAGCTCCAGGGTCAGCGGCACCGTCAGCTGGGCCAATTTCGGGGCAGACCCGGCAGTGGAAAGTTGATGATAGATGACGCGTTCATGGGCGGCATGCTGGTCGATGAGGAGGAGCTCCTCCCCCCGCTGAGCCACGATATAGCTGTGCAGAAACTGACCGATAAGGCGGCATTCCTCCGGAGCCCTCTCTCCGGAGGTTTCGGCGTCAGGGCGGTAAAAAGAAAGGGGTCCCGGCCCTGCACCGGCCGTATCTTCCGCCGGTGCCGCTCCCGGTGTGAAAAGGGCCGGCTTCTGTTCCTCTCTCTCCCTTTCAGGATAGATCAGCTGCTGCTGCCTGCGGCGCCACTCCTCCTGCTGCTCACTGATCCAGGCCGGTTCGGAGCCGCCGCCGGAGGGGCCGTGCAGGGCTGAACGCGCCGCCCGGAAAAGCAGTTCATTGAACAGCTGGGGACGGTGAAAGCGGATTTCGCTTTTCGCCGGATGAACGTTCACATCGAGCCTGTCGGGCGGCACCTTGAGGGAGATCACCGCCAGGGGATGGCGCCGGCGCGCCAGCATGCCCCCGTAAGCCCGCTCCAGCGCGCCTGCCAAAAGCGGGCTCTGGATTACCCTGCCGTTAACCACAATGGTGATCCAGCGCCGCGATCCCCGGCTGAAATGCGGCGCGCTCAGGTAGCCCTCCAGCGTGATTCCGCCGGAGGAATCACCGCCCTGCAGCGGGAGCATTGCCGAGGCGGCCCCGCTGCCGTAAAGAGCGCCGATGGCGTGCAGCAGGGAGCCGTCACCTGTTGTGCGCAGCACAGTTCTCCCTTCGCTGTGGAGCGTAAAAGAGCATCCCGGAGAGGCCAGGGCCATGCCCGTTATCAGAGTGCTGATCCGGGCCAGTTCCTGCGGCCCGCCGCGCAAGAATTTGAGACGCCCCGGGGTGTTGTAAAATAGATCTTCCACCAGGACCTCCGTTCCTTCAGGCGCTCCCGCCTCTACCGGCGGAGAGATTTCCCCTCCCTCAACCCTGATCTGCGCCGCGGCAACATCATCTTTTTGCCTGGTGGTGACAGTAACCCGGGATACGGCGGCAATGCTCGGCAGCGCTTCGCCGCGAAAGCCGAGGCTTGTAATTGACTCCAGCTGCTCCAGCGAGCTCAGCTTGCTCGTGGCGAAACGGGAAAAGGCCAGCGCCAGTTCCGCCGGAGCGATGCCGCAGCCGTCATCGGTAACCCTGATGGACCTTTTCCCCCCCTCGGTGACGCTGATCTCGATTCGGGAAGCCCCGGCGTCCAAGGAGTTTTCCACCAGTTCCTTGACCACGGAAGCGGGGTGTTCGATAACCTCGCCTGCGGCGATCTTCTCGGCTGTCCGCGGATCCAAGACCCGGATCAAATTGGCCGAACTTTTTCCCTCAGTCAAATAATTCTCCCTCCGCCTCATCCTGATATAACTTCTGCTGCAGCCTGTACAGATGCTGCAGCGCCTCCAGCGGAGTGATCCGGTTCAGGTCCAGGGCTTTCAGATCATCCATCAGCTCCCGGCCGGGCCCCTCATCCGCAGGCTGCTCCCTGACAAAGGGAACCAGGCTGAGCTGGCTCCCCGACGCCGCGGACGCCGTCTCCAGTTCGGCCAGAATGGCCTCTGCCCGCAGGAGCACCTCCAGGGGGAGCCCCGCCAGGCGGGCCACATTGATCCCGTAACTCTTATCCGATCTTCCCGCCACCACCCTGCGCAGAAAGAGCACCTCTTTTCCCCTCTCTTTTACCGCCATGGTGTAGTTCTTGATCCCTTTCAGCTCCTCCTCCAGGCCGGTCAACTCGTGATAATGAGTTGAAAATAGGGTCTTCGCCCCGATCTTGCGGCAGATATATTCGAGGACGCTGCGGGCGATGCTCATGCCGTCATAGGTGCTCGTGCCCCTGCCGATCTCATCTAATATGAGCAGACTCTGCGGAGTGGCTTCCTTGAGGATGGATGCTGTTTCCTGCATCTCCACCATGAAAGTGCTCAGCCCGCTGCTCAGATCGTCGCTCGCTCCCACCCGGGCAAAGATCCGGTCCAGAACAGGCAGCACCGCCTCCTCTGCAGGCACGAAACCGCCCATCTGCGCCATCAGGCAGATCAGCGCAGCAGTGCGAATATAGGTGCTCTTCCCCGCCATGTTGGGCCCGGTGATCACAAGAACATAGGCCTCCTCATCCATGAGCAGATCATTGGGCACAAAACGCTCATTCGAGGCCCTCTCGACAACAGGGTGACGGCCGCGCTTGATCCATAACTTTCCTCCGGTTGTAATGCGAGGACGGCAGTAGCGGTATCGCTCCGCCGTCTCGGCCAGGCCCTGGAGACAATCGAGGCGGGCCAGCCGCTCCGCCGCCGCCTGCAGTGTTGACACTTCTGCGGCCACCTCTTCGCGAAGCGCCTCAAAAAGCTCGTATTCCAGCCGGCAGAGCTGCTCCCGGGCGCCGGTGATCTCCTCCTCCATCTCTTTCAGCGCTGCGGTGATAAAACGCTCGGCATTGACCAGTGTCTGGCGGCGATCATAATCCGGGGGAACAAGCCCCAGGTTGGGCCTGGTTACCTCGATATAATAGCCGAAATTGCGATTATAGCCCACCCGCAGCGATTTGATCCCCGTACGGTCGCGCTCGTTTTTCTCAAATTCCAGCAGCCGGCTGCGGCCGTCCCTGGTGATGCCCCGCAGCCGGTCCACTTCGCTGCTGCAGCCCTCGCGGATGAGGCCGCCTTCGCGCAGCTGCAGCGGCGGATCATCGACGAGCACGCCTGCGATCTTGGCGGTGAGCCCGCTAAAATCGGGCATCTGCCGCAGAGATTGCAGCAGTGCCGCCCGGCACCCGTCAAGAAGCTGTGCCGGCTGCTCCAGCTGTTCCAGAGTATGTTTTAAAGCCACGAGGTCGCGGGCGCCGGCCCGGCCGCTGCAGAGACGGCTGCAGAAACGCTCCAGATCGATCACCTGCTGCAATATGGCGCGCAGCTCTTTCCTGACAAGGGGATTCTGCAGGAACTCTTCCACCGCATCGAGTCGTTCCTCGATGGGCTGCTTTTCCGTTAAAGGCTGCTCCACCCAGAGGCGCAGCCGGCGGCGGCCCATGGCCGTAAGACAGTGATCGAGCAGAGCGAGCAAACTCCCCGCCCTTTTGCCCTCCCGCATGGTCCGGGTCAGCTCCAGGTTGCGCTCCGTAATCCCATCCACAAGCATCCGGCCGGCGGGTGAGGAAAATTCGAGGTTGCGAAAATGTTTCCCCCGGGCGGGGTGCTGCAGCATCTTCAGGTAGGTCAGCGCGGCGGCGGCGGCGGATACAGCCGCCGGGTGGCGTGAAAGAGAGAGACTTTCCCAGATCTCTTCACCCCACTGTCCCGTGAGGAGCGCCCTGACCTGTTCCGGGGCTGCCGGGTAATCGAGGATCGTCCCGGAGGCATCATCCTGATCCAGATAGGGGCGGAACAACTCCGCCACTTCCCCGGAGCTGTAGATACATTCTGCGGGCTGCAGCCGCAGCAGCTCCTCCGCAACAGCCGCTGCCGCCGCCTCGCCGGCCCATTCGTTGATCCGGAAATCGCCGGTGGAGACATCCACGGCAGCTATACCGTAATAGCCCGCCCCGCCGCCGGGAAGCGAGGTTATGGCGACCAGGTAATTGTTTCTGCTTTCCTCGAGCATCTCCGGATCGATCACCGTTCCCGGGGTGAGGATCCTGGTAATCTCGCGGCGCACCAGCCCGCCGCCGGCAGCCGCCGCTTCTTCAACCTGTTCGCAGAGGGCTACCTTGAAACCCTTGCCCAGCAGCTTGTTTACATAAGTATCCGCTGCATGTAGCGGCACCCCCGCCAGGGGAACGGGGTTCTCCTTCTTGCCGTCCCTGGTGGTCAGAACCACATCCATGGCCCGGGCCGCAACGACGGCATCCTCGAAAAAGACCTCGAAAAAATCCCCTACCTGGAAAAAGACGATCTTGTCCGGATGCTGCTCTTTAAAAGAAAGATACTGTTTCATCATCGGGGTCAACTTGCTCAAAAAACCCTCACCTACTCCATTAAAAAATCAAGCACTTAAAGCAGCCATCAGCGGCGGGGGCACACCGGGCTTTGTTCCGTTAGAGATAATTACGCCGCTGCGATTCTGTGGCCAGTTATTCTTATTCTTCGGGCGGGCTCAGATAGTATTCGAGCACGGCACGGCCTACCGGGAGAGCATCCGTGCCTGCCCAGGCGCCCTCTTCGATCACCGCCGCCACTACGATACCGGGCGAATCAGCAGGGCCGTAGGTAACATACCAGCAGGTATTCCCCTTGCCCCCGGGCACTTCGGCTGTCCCCGTCTTGCCGGCAACGGTGAAGCCGGGAATAATACCGCCGGCGGCAGGGGCGCGCTCTCCATGCAGCGTTTCCACCAGGGCGCGGTGCACTGTCTCCACAACACCGGAGCTGAGCAGATCCTCTTTCCAGGGTGCAGGACTGGCCGGGAGTAGCAGTTGCGGCCCGGGCATGGTGCCTCCGGCGGCAAAAACACTGTAGAGAAGAGCCATCTGCAGCGGCGTGATCATGACCTCGCCCTGTCCGTAGCTGCTGTCGGCAAGCTGGATTTCCGATTTGATCCCCTCGCCTGCCAGGCGGGAGCAGGCCGACGGCAGCGGAAAGTCCATCGCCTCGCCGAAACCGAAACGCTCCCCGTATTCCAGAAACTTATCCCCGCCCAGAGCCAGTCCGGCGCGGGCAAAATAGATATTGTCGGAAAACTTCATCGCTTCATTCAGATCAACACGTTTCAGTTCAGGATGGACCCGTCTGACGTGATAATCCCCCCAGGATGCCGAAGGCTGCCACTCATCGCCGGAAATTTCCATTTTAGCGGCGGGATCAATTGCCTTTTCGGCAACCGCCGCGGCGGCGGTAAAAGGTTTGAATGCCGAGCCCGGCGGATAGATTCCGGAAAGGGCCCGGTTCAGTAAGGGCAGCGCAGGGTCTGCCTGCAGCTCCTGCCATGCAGCGGCGGTCAGGCCGGCGATAAAAATGTTGGGATCAAATCCCGGGCTGCTGCATAGCGCCAGCAGCTCTCCGCTGTGCGGATCCAGCGCCACCACCGCCCCCTTCTTACCATCCAATGCCTCAGCGGCGCAGTTTTGCAGATCCAGATCAACAGTCAGCGCGATATCCTCGCCGTCAAGAAGATCCTTTTTCGCAATGAGCGCCGCTTCAGTGCCGTCCTCTTCGAGAATGCGCAGAATGTAGCCGCTGCTGCCGGCAAGACGGCGATCCAGCGCCGCCTCCAGCCCGGACTTGCCCACCAGATCGCCTGCCGCATAGCCTTCTCCCTCATTTTCATCAAGCTCTGCGGCGGTGATCTCACCCATATAGCCGGTCAGATGTGAGGCTGCGGCGCCGGCGGGGTAGCTGCGCCGTTCTATGTCGTTGATCATCACCCCGGGAATCTGGAGCAGCCGCTGAACAAGATTTTCTTCTTCTGCCCCCAGCACGGCCAGGGGAACATAGAGCCCTTCACTGACCCAGGGCTGATGCAATTTACTGATAATACTCTCCCGGGGAAGGCCCAGCACCAGTTCGATTTCGGCGGCCAGCAGATCCTCATTATCATAACGGCCCGGAACGGCGCCGACCTCTTTGAAAAGAGCCGGCCCGGCCAGGATCTCTCCATTGCGGTCGGTGATCACTCCCCGCTTCGGAACTTCCCTCTTGAGATCGACTTTTCGGTCATCAGTCAGCTCCGGCAGGATCAGTCCGGGATGCCATTGCAACAGCCAGGGGGCGCCTCTTCCTTCGCGGCTCAGCTCAACGCTGAAATTAACGGGGATCGGGCCCACAGTGAATGTGTCCAGCACTAGGTCCAGGGAAAAGGCGGCCCCGCCGGCAGCCGGTTCTTTCTTGTGCACATCCCTAATTTCCACACTCTCCAGGGCGATGCCCCGGCTGATGTTGCCGTAACGCTCCGTGAAATATTCTTCAGAATAGGCCTCACGGGAAGCTCTGTCCAGCAGCTCATACATGGCCCCATAATCTTGCTCCGACCAGAGCGCAAAGAAGCGCTCAGCCGACCTCTCCGGCAGCCTCCCCGTACAGCCGGCGATGAAAAGCGCCGGCAGGACCAGCAAGCAGACAGAGCAGACAAAAACCCCTGGAACCGCTCTTCTCATCCACCAACCCCCTCCCTTACTTACTCCGGTGCCAGGCACCGACTTAAGTAACTATCTTCCCTGACAGATAC
>CAZQEV010000011.1:0-8542 GCA_964592135.1 uncultured Syntrophomonadaceae bacterium | reverse complement strand
TTACTTACTCCGGTGCCAGGCACCGACTTAAGTAACTATCTTCCCTGACAGATACCAGGTGTAAGCTTCGGTAATTTCTACGTTTACCAGCTTTCCGCTCAGATCTTCCGCCGCGGAAAAGTGGACCAGCTTGTTCGAACGGGTGCGCCCGCTCAGCATCTCCGGATTTTTCTTGCTTCTCCCCTCCACAAGCAGCTCCATAGTCTTCCCAATAAGGGTCCTGTTGAGATCCAGGCTGATCTCGTTCTGTACCTTGGTCAATGTACACAGACGTTTTTGTTTTTCGCCCGGCGTCAGCAGCTCCTTTTCCCCGGCCGCCCGGGTGCCCGGACGGGGGGAATAGATAAAAGTGAAGGAATGATCAAAGCGGGCCTCGCCGACAAGGTCCAGGGTCTGCTGAAAATCCGCCTCAGTTTCACCGGGGAAGCCGACCATGAGATCAGTGGTTAAGGCAATGCCCGGGATCGCTTCTCTGAGCGCGACGGCCAGTTCCAGATAGTGTTCGCGGCTGTAACGCCGGTTCATCATCTTGAGAATGCGGTTGCTCCCCGCCTGTACAGGCAGGTGCAGGTGCTCGCAGATCTTATCTCCTCTGCGCATGGCCTCCAGGAGGCGCGGCGAGAGATCTTTGGGGTGTGACGTGAGAAAACGGATCCGGGCCGGTCCCTCGATCCCGTCAATCTCCGTCAGAAGATCGGCAAAATCACGGCCTTCCTGAAGGTCTCTGCCGTAGGAATTCACATTCTGTCCCAGCAGGGTTATCTCCAGGTATCCACCGGCGGCCAGGGAGCGGGCGTCGCGCATGATCTCATTGAAGGGTCTGCTCCGCTCGCGCCCCCGCACATAGGGGACGATGCAGTATGTGCAGAAATTGTTGCATCCGTAGATCACCGGCAACCAGGCATGAAACTGTCTCGAGCGACGTAGAGGCAGCCCCTCCCTGCTGCCGGGCTCTTCATTGATATCGATGATGGGCCGGCGGGCCTCTGCCGCCTGCTCCAGCAGTTGGGGAAAGCGAGGCAGCGCATGGGTCCCAAAAATAAGGTTGAGAAAGCGAAAGCGCCGGGCCAGATCTGCAGCCACCGCAGGCTGCTGGGACATGCAGCCGCCCACTGCGATGAAAAGATCCTTTTTCTGATCCTTCAGTGCTTTCAGCCTGCCCAGCAGTCCTGCCACCTTCTCTTCAGGCTTCCGGCGGACGGCACAGGTATTGATCACGATGAGATCGGCCTCCTCCAGCGCGGCGGCGGCGCTGTAGCCTGCGCTTTCCAGCATTCCGGCCAGCACCTCGGTGTCGAATTCATTCGCCTGGCAGCCGAATGTAATGGTCAGATATTTTTTACCCTCACCGCGTAGCCCGGCCTGGTGAGCCCTTTCCAGAATCTCCTGCTGCAACCGCATGCCTCCTTTCTGGACTCATTATACCAAATATTTATCCTTTCGCAGAAAAAGGGTGAAAACGGCGGCCGTAAAAATGGAAAGAAGCAGGATCACCCTGCTTCTCCCTCTGGAATTTTAAACCCGATGGTCTAGCCGAATATTTACCTGCAGCCCCGGCGATTAAGAGGATCGTTCTCTTTCTTTAAGCGCATCGTTTCGCAGCAGGTCTGCTGTGAGGAGAGCGCCGCCGGCTCCTCCCCTTTTTCCCCGCACCCTTCTCGCACCAATCCGGGCTCTGCGGCGAATTCAAGTTCCGGGCTGAAAAAAAGATCCTCATCATCATCGCCGGCAAAGTTATTCCTTACCCAGATCTTGCTGGCACCGCAGTAATCCCCTCTTTGCCAAAATTCGCAGCTGTGCACTGTACATCTTACTTCCGTCACCGGACAAGACCTCCCTTGAGACTCCTTTTTCTCTATGATAGCCGGGTTGGGCGGGTGCTATCCTGCCATTATTTGGCGAAATGTTAATCTTCCAGGCCTTTTATTGGCTCCAAAAGCAGGAATTCTCAATCTTTAAACCGAAAGGTAGAATATCCGAACCCGGCTAACAAATTTTTAAGAGGGGTCGAGTTAATGAGGCAGTTGCGATGGGTTTCCTTTCTGGCAGTATCTACGCTGACCATGCTGATCCTGGTCTATGTGCAGTATTACCAGGACCAGCAGCAGGAAAAATATGACCGCTTAAACAGGCGGATCGATGATCTGGAAGAGATCTACGAAAACACATCGCGGGAACTCGTCGAATCTAATGAAAAAAATAACGAGCTCATCCAGGATCTGCACGAAGCTATTATCCACATTGAAAACGTTGAACAGAGGAACAGCGAACTTGAAACGATCCTCTTCAACCAGCGGGAGACCTACCGCAATGCCGTCGCCATGCAGGGTTCCGTCATGCCTGTGCTCACACTTTCCAATTTTACGGCAAAGCAGTACGAGAGAGCCTGGAACAGGCTCGGCGCTCACGGCCTCAAAGGAACAGGAGACTCGCTGGTGCAGGCCGAAGATCTTTACAGCGTGAACAGCCTGGTCCTTTCGGCAATCGCCTACGTGGAAAGCGCCGGGGGAATGTCCAGGCTTGCCCGCGAAAAAAACAACCTTTTCGGACTTGGCGCAGGGGGCTCCACCCCTTACCAGAGCGCCCTCTGTTTTTCCTCCAAAAGTGACTGTATCCACTTCACCGCCAAACTGCTCTACAACCGCTATTTAAGCCGCGGTTCCCGCGGCTACCGGGGGGACAATCTTATCGCTATCGGGCCTCGCTACGCCGAGGATCCGCTCTGGGCGGAAAAAGTAGCCCGGACCATGTCGAAAATCGCCCGGGCCGCCATTCCCGGCGGCAGGTAACAGCAGCAACAGGCAAATATCCCGCCCCTTCCTTCTCAAACCTTTAAAACATTGACGAATCCTGCGCTTGCCCGGGGAATAATTCGGCGGCAAAAGTCTTCTTGAACCCGGCACAGCATAGAATAGTAATGCTATGCACTCCGGTGTTCTTAGATCATCGCTTATTCGGGGAACCCTCCAGCTGGCTGCGGCGGGGATCCTGGTCCGAATCATCGGGCTGGTAAACCGGATGGCCCTGGCCCGCCTCATCGGGGCGGAGGGTCTGGGGCTGTTCCAGATGATCCTGCCTCTCTACGCCCTCCTGGCGGTAATCACGGGGCTGGGGCTTTCGGGCGCTGTAACAAAGATGGTCGCCGATCGCTGCGCCATCGGCGATATCGCGGGCCGGCGTAAAGTGCGTCAGATTACCCTGCGCATGGTGCTGGCCGCCGCCGCCGTCACCACGATCATTCTCCTCATCGCGCCGGCCTTTCCCCTGAAATTCATCCCCGACCGCCGCATCATCGGCTTTCTGCGTCTGATGCCGGCCGCCTTTACCTTTGCCGCCATCTCCTCTATTTTACGCAGCTACAGCCAGGGGCAGGGAGAGATGGCCCCTACCGCCCTCTCTCAGGTTGCCGAACAGGTAATTCGCGTCGGTGTGGGACTGGCTGCCGCCTGCGCTTTGCTCCCCGGCGGCCTGGAAAGGGCCGTTGCCGGCTTTTTTGGCGGGATCATCGCCGGTGAGATCGCCTGCCTGGCCGTGCTCTATCTCATGCTGCCGCCTGAAGAGAGGAAAGCGCCGCTCCCGTCGTCTCGCCTGTCTCAACCTCATCTGCTCAAAGAGATCTTCTCCCTGGCCCTGCCCATATTGCTGATCCGCCTGAGCACCTCCATTACTCAAACCCTAGAGTCTCTCATGATCCCGTCACGGCTGCAGGTTGCCGGCTTTTCCATGGACGGGGCCACAACGCTTTTCGGTCAACTTGCGGGGATGGCGCTGCCTCTTCTATTTCTGCCCACTGTTCTGATCATCCCGCTAAATACCACTCTTGTGCCTGCCATTGCCGCTGCGACGGCCCTGCGCAGGCGCAGCCGCCTGGAGACCCTGGTCAACCTTTCGCTCTGGGGCACGCTGGCAGTGGGATCTCTTTCTGCGGCGCTGCTCTACCTGTTCGCCTCCCCACTCTCGACGGCTCTCTACGGCGGCACCGCTTCTGCAGGGCTGCTCGCCAGGCTGGCCCCGGTGGCCCCCTTTGCCTACATGCAATTTACCACCGCCGCGATCCTGCACGGCATGGGCCGCCCCGCTTACGCCGTAGCCTCCGACCTGGTCGGTACCGCCGTCAGCCTGACAATCATCTACTGCCTTACCGCGCTGCCTCAATGGGGGATCAACGGAGTCACCTGCGGCTACACATTCAGTTTCATCATCATCTCCCTGCTCGACTACTTTCTCATACAGCACTTCATCAGCAAAGTCTGAGCCTGGTGAGTCGGAGGGACGGAGGATTTGACTCACCCCTTTATGCTCTACACCATGCCGGCATAGCTGCACGCTTCCCCGATCCTTCGACGAGAGGGTTTGCCAAGGATGAAACTCAGAATGAAAGGGCAGTCGATAAAAAGCAGAGTCAGTGAGATTGAAAGGTCTGCAGTTTGGGGCTATCGGATCAAAATATTGGAGCGGTGAAGTGGGACACACAGGACCGTCCCCGGTGTCCCACTGGCACCGGTATAAGTAAGGTTACTTTTTGAAGCGGGTCAGCAGTGTGGACAGGGGCAGGCTCCATCCCTTTTTGCGGAAAAGATAGACCAGGGCGGCGGCGCAGAGTAGGAGCGCCGGCCAGATCCAGGGTGAAATGGAGGTCAGGGTTCTAACAAGACGGAAAATAAGGCCGGCCGCTCCGGTGAAAAGGATGCTCCAGCCGATAACCCAGAGGCTGAAAATAGCCCCTCCCAGAGCGGTTGAGCCAATGAAGACAAAAAAATTCATGTGCATCGCTCCGGCGGGAAAGGAGATAAATGTGCGCGTCACTCCCCAGAGCTGCCCTGCAAATATGGAATAGGTGCCGTATTTCTCTATGAAAGCATAAACCTTGCCCCTGGAGGAACCCCCGGCGGGAGCTTTTTCTGCGTGGTGGTTGAGAAATTTATTCCCCACCACCCGTCCCAGGCTGCCCCCGAGGAAACCTACAATGTAGCTGATCATGCTGCCTGCGATAATCCCCAGCGTAGAGGCGAGCAGCAGCGTCCAGAACCCGGCTTTGCCCCTCAGGATCATTCCGCCCGCAGTAAGTAGAACCACGGAGGATGTGAATGGCACCCCGGCACTCTCAATGAGCATGGCCGCACCCGCACCCCATGCACCGTACTTCTGGATCAATGCGCCTAAAATATCCTGGATTGTAACTATAAACTCAGGTAGCTCCATCTTTTTCTCACCTGCACATCATCGCAAACATGCCCCAGGCCCCCGCTTCCGGTTCAAGCCGGGCCGCCGCCACCTCGACCCGGGTGATTTTTACAGCGGGCGGAACCGCGATCTTATTGATCCTCTCCTGGAGCAGCCCGATCAGGGCGGGCTGGTTTCGGGCCACTCCTCCCCCGATCACCAGGCAGGTAGGGTTCAACAGAGTCACCAGGTTGGCCAGGCCTGTACCGATATCCTCAACGGCTTTTTCGATAATGGTGCTCGCCAGGCTGTTCCCCGCAGCGGCAAGATCGAAAACAGCGGCGGTGTTAAGGAGCCCTGTTGAGGGATCCCCCTCGTCCCACAGAGATCTGGCGCTGCGCGCGATCCCCTCTCCCGAAGCCCAGGCCTCCAGGCAGTCATAGTCTCCGCAACCGCAGCGGCGCCCCTTGCCGTAGCGCTTGATATGGCCGATCTCGCCGGCAAAACCTCCGCTCCCCCTGTAGATCTCTCCATCAAGGTAGAGCCCTGCCCCGATACCGGTGCTGATGGTGATATAGGCGGCATGGCGGTGGCCGCGGGCCGCGCCGTACTTAACTTCGCCCAGGACGGCGGCGTTGGTATCATTCTCAAGCCATACAGGGCAGCCGCAGCGGTCCTGCAGCATCTTGCGAAAAGGGACCGGTTCATGCCAGTCCAGGTTCGGTGATTCGTAGATCACCCCTGCGTCATAATCAAGAAGTGCGGCGATACAGACACCCAGGCCGGCCAGAGATTGGCGATCCCGCCCTGTTTCCCGCAGCATCCCTAAGAGCGCCTCATCTAAAGCGCCGACCACCAGCTCCGGCGCGGCTTCCGCCGGCGTGGGAAGGAAACGTCGCAGGATTACATCTCGATCCGGCCCCACCAGCATCAACAATATTTTCGTGCCGCCTATATCTGCAACGGCATAGATCTTATCTTTCAAAACCCAGTCTCCTCCAGGATCTGATTGTTAGAGTCTTCCCGAGCGGATGACGGCGAATATCCACCAGAGCCCGGCAAGTACGGCTCCGATGAGCACAATTTCGCCCAAAGGGATTTTTTCCAGCCAGGCAATGGTCCCCAGTTTGATGTTTTGCGACAGGCCGATGATCAGGCTTGCCAGGATGATGCTGAAACCCAGGCGGTTGACCGCATGTTTCACCGTTTTCATCACCGGATCAACCTGAGGCAGCTCCACATTGAGTTTAAGTTCTCCCGCAGCCGAGTTCCGCAGAAACTCCACAGCGTGTTCGGGAAGCACCTCCATAAGGCGGCGGTATCCGCGCAGCGTGCCCTTCAGACGCCTCATCTCCAGTTTTAGCTGCCTCCGCTGCAGTGCCGGGGCATACTTTGCCGCTTCAGAGGCCAGGTTGAACTGCGGATCAAGACGCAGAACCGTTCCTTCCAGCGTCATCGCCGCCTTGGCCAGAAGAATGAATTCATGGGGGAAGCGCAGGCGGTGTTTCACGGCAATCTGCATCAGCTTTCGGATCGCTTCGCCGGCAACGATATTCTTCAAAGGGATCTCGAAGTATTGCTCCTGGAGCTCATCCAGATCCCGGATCAGCTCCAGACGGTTGATCCCCGGCGGCACAAAAGCGAAGCCCAGCAGTTCATCGGCAACTGCAGCGGTGTCCATGCTCTGCATGGCCCGGACAATGGATACAAATTTGCCCCGCAGCGTGTCGCTGATATAACCGGCGGAACCGAAATCCATAAAAAAAAGGTTTCCGCCGGGCAGCACGGCAATGTTCCCGGGGTGGGGATCGCCGTGAAAAAAGCCGTCTATGAAAACCTGCTTGAAAAATGCGTCGGCCAGTATTACCGCCACCTCCCGGGGGGGCGGTTCCGGAGCCGGATCCTGCATGTAACGGTTGAGGTTAACCCCTTTGCGATACTCCAGGGTCAACACATTCCGGGTGGTGTTTTCCCAGAAAACCCGGGGGATGCTGATACGCTGTTCGCCGGCAAAATTGTGGCGAAAGCGCTGCGCGTGACGCGCCTCGGTGTTGTAGTCCAGCTCCCGCAGCAGGATCTGTTTCAGCTCTGCGGCAACGGCGGAAAGCTGGTAAACAGGACCCAGATCCGTGTTGCGGTCGATAAATGCAGACAGTTCAGTGAGAATATCAAGATCGCGCTCCACCATTGCATCAACACCGGGACGTTTGATCTTGATGACAACCTCTTCGCCGCTGTGAAGGAGGGCCCTGTGCACCTGCCCCAGTGATGCCGCCGCCAGCGGTTCGGGATCAAAGCGGGCAAAGCGGGTTCCCGGTGCGGCTCCCAGCTCCGAAGCCAGGATCTTCTGCGCCTGCTCTGAAGAAAAAGGCGGCACCCGATCCTGCAGCCTGGAGAACTCTTCGATATAGGAAGGCGGCAGCAGATCGGGACGGGTGCTCAGAACCTGTCCCAGCTTGACAAAGGCCGGGCCCAGTTCTGTCAAAGCCATCCGCAGGCGGGCTTCAACCCTCCGGGGCATCGCTTCGTTCACCTTCCGCCCCCGGAGAAAGATCCTCTCGCTAAGGCCGAAAAGACGCAGCTCGTCCAGGGCCTGGGCGAAGCCGTATTTGATCAGGATTTTCAAGATCTGACGGTATCGTCCCAGGTAGCGCAGCTGCCGCAGGGGCCCCAATCCCAGTTTCATTCCCGCTTTTCTTTGATCAATGCCGCCAGTTCATCGATTTTTCTTTCAACCCGCTCCAGCTCATCGCGGCTGACAAACCTCTGTTTCCATGATGCTTCCAGCTTCTCCTTCAACTGCTGGAGCTGCTCCATGAAGTGCTCTTTCTCCTCTTTCCCTTTTTCGCTCATCCGGTTGAGCAGCTTCTGGGCATCGTCACGCTGCAGCTCACCCTTCTCCACGAGAATATCGAAAAACTCTTCGGCTTTCTCCTTGCTCAAGATCAACAAACCCAGGGTGGCGGATATGAAATCATCAAACATCGTAACCACTTCCTCTCTGTTGTTCTTGACTCTATTTTAACTTATTTCAGGAAAATATTGCAGCTTAAGCTTTTCTTCACATTCTCATACCCCAGGATAGATCGCCGTATCAACCTCCGCCGCCTCTATTATTATGAACCTGCGGCGGCATTTTTTGATCATAGAGGTAGTCTTCATAGATATACAT
The DNA here is from genome assembly GCA_964592135.1 of uncultured Syntrophomonadaceae bacterium. Classification (GTDB taxonomy): domain Bacteria; phylum Bacillota; class Dethiobacteria; order DTU022; family DTU022; genus JAAZIN01. The sequence goes on along the minus strand of CAZQEV010000011.1, from coordinate 207 downwards.
GAGCTCTTTGTCAAAAAGAGGACGCTTCAGATCAACGGCGGCGCTTCTCACCGCCCGGAGAATATCATCAGCCTCTTCGTCGGAGATGGCGATGCCGTATTCCTCGAACTTCATTTTCACGGCTTTGCTTCCGGAGTGCTTGCCGATGATGATCTGGCGCTGCATTCCCACCTCTTCGGGGCTGAAGACCTCGTAGGTTTCCGGGTT
>CAZQEV010000010.1:0-26920 GCA_964592135.1 uncultured Syntrophomonadaceae bacterium | reverse complement strand
ACTATATCAAAGCGGGCTATGATCCCGGCTATGCCGGTTTTCTCAGCAGCCTCTTCATGGTCGGCTCTCTGCTGTTCAGCCCGCTCGTAGGATATCTCACGGACAAAGTGGGCCGGGAGGAGTATTTCATTATCGGCGGCTCCGCCGTGCTGGCCTCCCTACTGCTGCTGCTGCCCCGCTCGGGGTTGAACCCGCTGCTCCTGGGAAGTGTCATCGGGCTGACAGCAGCGTTTATTCCCTCCCCCGTATTTTCGCTGGTGCCGAAACTTATCCCCGCCAGGCAGTCGGGCCTGAGCTATGGCATCACCTCAACCTGTTTGAATATCGGAGTGCTGGCAGGACCACTCCTCGTCGGCCTTGCCTACGACCGGACCCTCAGTTACCTTTCCGGCTTTAACCTGATGTCTCTCTTTGCCCTGGCAGCGGCGGCCATCGCCCTGATTCTCTGCCGGGTCGGCCGAAGGGAGACATAAATCTGTTACTGCTGAAGGAAATAGTTGGCTGATTGTAGAAGGAAAAAGGGAAATTGAACAGGTTTTTTTTAAGATAAAGGGGAACAAACAATGAACGCTCTCAAGAACAACAGCTGCCCTTTCTGCAAACTGCCGCTTAGAGATTACCATGACTATGTCACCTGCTCAAAATGCCGGACCTCCTATCACGAGAAATGCTGGACGGAAAATGGAGGCTGCACCCTCTGCAACATCGACGCCGCGCCGGCAAGCGAAACTTCTGCCAGAACCCTTTCCTGGTATCTCTACCACGGCAACAGAAACCTGGGGCCCTTGACCTGGGAAGAGCTGTGCAGCCGTCCCGGCATTCAGCCCGATGACCTGGTCTGGAACAGCAGCATGCCCCGCTGGATCAGGGCCGCCGAGATCCCCAACCTGCTTCTGGAGGGCTCTCTACCCGATGAGGCCGTAGAAAGGGAAAACGAGGCCGGGGAAAATGACATAAAGGCAGTCGTCCTGCCGGCAAGGGAGGAGCAGCCCGCCGTAGTTCCCCCTTCTCCGGAGAGCAGAACAGAGCAGGAACCGGATGGAGCATGGCCGCCCTTGTCACCGGAGGAGACCCTGGAAGCAGACGGGACCGTAGAGGCAATTGAAGAGGCAGCCTTTGCTGCAGTCGAAGAAAGCACCGCTGCCACCCCTCTTGAAACCGACACAGCTCCGAAAGAGAAGCCGGGCGGCGCAGGTAGAGGCAGAAGTTCCTCCCCTGCTGAACAGCCCGACGAAGAGGGGGGCAACCTGTCCCGCGATCCTGCCCGGACAGAGCGGATCATAGATCAAATTTTCGAGGATCAACCTGCCGCTGCTACACAACCCGAATCCGGCTACATTGATGGAAAAGTTGACCACTATGACGATTGTGATTACGATTACGATAGAGAGCCTGGCCCGGCCCTCAAATTTACCGGCCCCATGATTACCGGTATCCTTCTAGCCCTGGGCGGCGCCGCCGCTGCTGCCGCGTTCTACCTCAACGCGGCAAGCTGGGGTCAGCATTACCATATTGCCGCCACTGCCGTTGGGGGAGCTATCGCCCTCTCCGGGATTATCATATTTTCCCTGGGGCTTATTGGCCGGCTAAAAAACATCTCCCGCCATTCGCCCCGCGCGGCCTCTCCTAAACATAGAATTTGACCACCTTGTTGTATTCCTTCATCATGTTTTGCAGGATATCCATGTGCATGAAATCGCTATGGTAGAGGATATTGATCTCCCGAATCATGCTCTGATTCTCAATGGGCAACGCGGTGATTTTCTTCTTCTTCAGCTCGTCGAGGCAGACGCTGCGCGACAGGATGGAGACCCCGATATCTCTACTACCGCCAGCAGCGTATAAAGCCTGGGATCGATCACGCCGTCATCTCCGGACATAAGTTTTTGTTATGATTCCCTAAGTAATAATTCCCGGAAGCATACCGCACCGCAGAAGTGAAAAAAGCTCTTTCAAGTTTCGCACCCGGGATGGCGGGTTCTATTTCCCCGGCAATGACAATGCACAATACAGCGCTGCCTTGCAGCGGCGCCGGCAGGGATACCCGAAAGAATGTCTTCAGGATAACCCCCGGCTGTAAAACAGAGCGGCAGGGATAAGCGGCAAAGCTGTAGAAAGGGGAGAGTTACTTACATCGGTGCCTGGCACCGGTGTAAGTAACTTTACCAGTAGTTGGGACTGCAAGGAAAGCCGTTCGGATGTCTGTTTTACCATCTTCATCGTGCCGGAGGTAAGGATGCATATAGACTGCCGGAAAGGGCGCACCACCGCTGAAGTGCTCTACAGGGCCTTCAGATCGGAAGGAATTCACGGACAAAAGGCAATGCCCGGGAATTTGATGCCTGGGGGCATGGTCCGGGGAAGCAGGGAACATCTGCTTTTTATCACTCTTACAGCGGCGATCAGTGACCAGCGCGACGCTGTTGAGCTCTGGCAGAACTCCCGCCTGACATATGATAATCCCAAAACGCGATACCTTTTTGAACCGGCGGAATTAAGCAGGGTGCCTTTCAGCAGGATAATCCGGGATCTGCAGAGATCCGGGCTGAGCCGGAACCCGGTCAAGGACGCTCAGATCTGGGCCACCATTACCACAACTTTTCTGCAAAAATACGATGACGATCCTCTAAACCTGCCGGCCTCTTGTGACTACAAGGCTGATCGCATCCTGCAGGAGCTGCTGGAGGGCCGGCACGGGAGAGGGAGAAAGAAAAAACAGGACTTTCCTTACCTGGGAAGCTCCGTGATGGCCCCTCTGTGGATCGGGATGCTCCGGGAAAGCCTGGGCTTCCCGCTGAGAAACATGGAAAAAATCCCTATTCCAGAAGACATCCATATAGCCGGGGCCACCCTGACCCTGGGCGTGGTGAAAGGGCGCTATGAAGGGCCGCTTCAGCAGCTTTTCGACTCCATCAGTGAAGCCTGGTCCAGATCCCTGGAAGGTGTCCTTCGCCCCGACGGCCTGCCCATGGTTGCCCTGGATCTCGCTGAACCGCTCCGGCATCTCTTTCGCCGGGGATGCAGCACGCGCGGCGCAGATGGGATCTGTGCAGAGAGGGAAAACTGCCCCTGCAGGGATCACTGCGTAGCGGGACTAATCGAGATAGACAGGGCAAAGGATATGATCAGGTTTGCCACCGGCTAGGGCAAGCAGGTAAACAATGAAGCGAACAGATTCCCTAAACCCTTTCCTGTAGAAAGACCTGGCTACAGGAAAGAAAGCGCTGCCGCTTTCTGGTCCGCCTTCCGTGAAAAACGTAAATTTACGGGACTCCCACAGAGAAACCACCCTGAAAAAGACGGGTGAATTCACACCGTCCAGCACTTCTCAGTCAAGGGGGAAGACTGTTCGCAGCGGAGCCGCGGCCTCCCGGCGCGCGGGATCATAGATAAATTTGCGGTAGGGTATCCCCATCGGCTCCCCCGCCTCATTACCGTAAAGGATGCTGCCGCTCAGACCTATCGCCCTGGAAGGCAGCCCGAGGATGCGGTTGAGCCAGTCCATCCAGCTGATCATCCCGTCAAGAGGAGCGTAGCTGATCCGCTGCATCACAGTGGGACTGTTGAAAGAGGCATGCCCCACCAGCACCAGGTGGTCCATGGCCCGGGTGGCGGCCACGTAGAAAAGCCGCTTTTTTTCAGCGATAAGCATGTCGCGCTGCCTTTTTTTGATGATCCTCTTGACCAGGAGCGGTTCTGAAATCCATCCGTTATCGGGGTTTGGCGCATCAATACCGATTTCGGGAAGCTCGCGCCTCTCAATACCGCCGGCGGTGATATTCATTTCACAGGGCACCCGGCCGGCGCAGAGCTGTTCGCGCTCGCCGAAATTGAAGCCGGCGGCAAGATCGGGAATGAAGACCATGGGGAATTCAAGCCCCTTGGACTGATGTACAGTCATGATCTGTACCGCTCCGCCCAGGCTGATGTCTATATCGGCTTCGCCCTCTTCCTCGATGTAATCGATGCGGTCGTTCAGCCACCGGCAGAAGTCGGCCAGATCGCCGCCCTGCAGGGCTATCTCGCGGGCGCTGTCCATCACTTTCTCCATGTTCGAAACTGCCTGCCCGCCCCGGAACCCCCGTCCCAGGGAAACATAGAAACCGCCGCTGTCCATGATATCGCGGAGCAGCTCCATCAGCGGCATCCGCCCGGCATGGCTGAGCCATCGCGAGAGGTTGGCCCGGGCGTCGGCCAGAGCCTCCCTGTCGGCGGCGGATAAACAACCCCCCGCCCCGCTCCCCTCCGCCCCTGACGCAAAGCCCCGCAGCTTATCCCACAGGGAAATACCCGGCGCCTCCCGGGATAAAATAAAGATCCCCTCATCAGAGGTGTGCCCGGCGGGTGAGCGCAGAAATGCTACCAGGGCCCGGTCATCGGCGGGATCAATAAGAAAACCCAGCAAATTGCCCAGGTCAACGACCTCCTGACGCTGGAAAAAGCCGCGCCCCCTGACCACTGTGAAATTGATCCGGCTTCTGCGCAGCGCCTCTTCGTAGGTTTTGATCATGGTGCGCCGGTTGAGCAGGATGGCCACGGCGGGTTGGCCCCGGCGGGCGCAATCGCGGACCCGCTCGTATTTATCATGAACACCGGTGAAAACCTCTTTGAGTTTCTCCGCGATCAGCAGCGCCTCCCGGAAATGAGGAGTCAGCCAGGCGGCGTTCTCTTTCAGACTCTCTGCCGCGCCCATTTCCAGAGAAGCGTCGCCACCCCCGCCGCCCTCATCTGCCAGGAGCAGCTCCACGCTGCCTTCGGCGCCATTGCCGGAGCAGTTAAGCCGCTGCGGACGGGCATCGTACTCCTCGTAGATCTCCCTGGAGAGCAGGTCGCTGAAGAACATGTTGAAAAAGTTGATGGGCGCCCCGGCAGAGCGAAAATTGTCGGAGAAGATAATCTGTCCGGCGCGCGCTTCCGTCTCCTCCTCACCGCCCAGCAGCCTGTGGTATTCTGAGCGGTAGTCTGTCCCGCCGCCCCGGTCCAGCTTAAAAGGATGGCGGTAATGCCGCCCGTCAAAGTTGGCCTCCCGCAGTTCCCGGCGCACCCTGGAGAAGAGAGAGACATCGCCGCCGCGAAAAGAGTAGATCGCCTGCTTTTCGTCACCCACCACGAAGAGTCTCGGCTGGGAAATGCGATCATCCCCATCCACAGCAATCTGGCGCACGATTTGCCACTGAATACTGTTTGTATCCTGAAATTCATCGACCATCACATAACGAAAACGCTCACGCAGCTCCTCCAGGATGGGGCGATATCTCTCCTGCCCGAACAGCCGAAGCACGTTGAGCTGGAGATCCTGGAAATCAAGATAATTTTCAGCGGCCTTATCCTCGTTGTAGGCCTGCAGACAGTAGCGGGTGACGGCAGCCAGGGCTTTGAGCAGCTCGAACCCGTACTGCTCATGGTCATCATTAATGGCAAATCCCTCGATGGGATAATCCTGCAGCAGCCAGCGAATGGAATAAAATATGCCGCGCACCCCTTCATAAAGTTCCTCTTCCCAGTTCCCCGGCGGCGATCCCGAGAGCCTGGCACTTTGCAGAAGATCCGCTTTCAGCGCCTCCAGCGCCGCGATATCCACCTCGCCCGACAAAGCCGGCGCCAGCTCCGCCTGCAGCTGCGCCAGCAGCTCCAGGGCCTGCTCCCTTTTCCGGCTGATGGCGGATTCGTCGCCGCAAGGAGGCTCCAGGGCGGCCAGAGACTGCCGCAGCTCTTGCAGGCGCCCGCTCCGGGCCAGCTTGTAAGAGAGCTCGCGGGTAATACAGCAGCGATAGCAGCTCAGCCGTTCGCGGTATTGCGGCCATTCAAGCCGGCTAATACCGGCGAGCCAGGTACCGGCATCCTCGCGTTTCTGGATCAACGTGAACACGGCGCCGCCAAGGGCCGCGCGGGAAAACTCGCCGCTAAGCAGGTAAAGCTCGCGCTCCACCCCGCCTCCTCCCGCAGCCAGTTCCCTGATGGAGCGGGCGATGCTTCTGCGCAGAAAAATAATCTTGTCGCTTTCATCAAGCACCCGAAAAGAGGGATCCAGCCCCGCTTCAATGGGGTATTCCCGCAGCAGCGCGGCACAGAAGGCGTGAAAGGTGCTGATATAGCTGTTCAGAAAAGTATCCTTAAGCTTCTGGAAATGGGGCTCCCCCTTTTCGGCCAGTTCCTTATCGATGGCATTGTAGATGCGCTCCTTCATCTCAACAGCCGCCTTGTCGGTAAAGGTCAGCACGAGCAGCCGGTCCAGAAGAAGGGACTCACGAGCCAGTATTTTGATGATCCGGGCAGTCAGCACAGCGGTTTTGCCTGTACCGGCGCCGGCGGTAACAGCCATATTGCGGCGGTAGTCGGTGGCCAGATGTTGAAAAAGAGTGGGATAAATGGATTCAGCCATTAAAAAAGCTCCTTGATCAGATTGATCTCCTCTGCCCCGTGCAGCGCCAGGCAAAGGCTGTCCAGCCGCGCCTGATCTTTGCGGCAGAGCCGGCTGAAGGTGCAGTTGGCGCAGCTTTGTTCCCTCTCTTTGCAGAGGGGCGGGTGGAAAACACCCTTTTTCATCAGCCGGTGCAGCCGGCGGATATGGTCTGCGATGCTTTCTATGGCGCCAGCAAAGTGCTCCTGCTCGATCAAGCCGTGGCGCTGCCCGGAGAAAATAGGGCGCTCTTTTGAAACGAGATGCCTGCGCGGAGCCACAAGGTGATCTGTGACCATGTAGCTGCGCCGCTGCAGCTGCTGCGGACTTTTAACCAGATAGAGCCCGGCGCCGGCAGCAGGGCGGCTGCAGCCGCTACCCGGACCGGCGGCAGCGGCTGCAGGGAGCTCCCTGGAGGCATAATCCGCAAATAGCATCAGCATAAGGGGCAGATCAAAGCGCAGCCCTCTCACAATTCGCCGGGGATCGCCCGGCGCGGTGGTGTAGCGGTAGAGTATATAATCGCCGCTCCAGGGAGCAAGATCAACCCGGTCGATCTCCACAGCGACTGTAAAAGCTTCACTTAACTCCACTTCACCCGAGAGGTTTGCCCGCCAGGGTTGGATCAGGTCGGGCCCCTCCGCTTCATATTTCAGGAAAGCATGAAAAAGCCCCGGACGCCTCTCTTCCTCCCCCTTCAGGCCGGCAGTGAGCTGTCTCCTGAAACGGAGCTGAAAAAGATCGGCCCCCGCCGCCGTCTCCTGCATTTCAAAATGGCGGGCCGCCAGCCCGCGGAGCAGCACCGCCACTTCACTATCCGGGACCTTCTCTGCGGCGCATATCGCCGCAGTATATTCTTTCAGGATTGCGCATATTGCCGCCCCTCCCCCGGTGCTGTCGGGATCATAATCCGGCTCCTTTTTCAGGCCCAGGATGTCATCAAAGAAAAAACGCAGCGGGCAGGCTGCATAGCGCTCCAGCACTTCCGCAGTATAATTGATTCCCTGGAGGGGGCCTTCCAGGAGAGGGATCGCCGGCCCCCCGGGGTTAAAAAGACCGTCAAACTCCGAGAGCACATTAGCGTCCGATGTCAGCCCGTCAAAGCGCATCACCGCAGCGACATGGTCAAAAAAGAGCTTCTCCTCGCGGCGCAGCTCTTTTAACAGGGGCGCCACTCCGGCATAGCCGCTATCCACCTTTTCAGCTAGGGCCAGCAGCTTCTCACGGCGGCTGTAAAGAGGCGCCCCGCCGGCCGCCTCTGCCGCTGCACCCCGGCCTGGAGCGCTGCCGGCGGCGGGGCGCGGCAGCAGCTTTTCCATCTCTTTCAGCAGCGGCGACGGCGGCAGCCTGCGCCCGTTGTAGGAGCGGGGGCAGCTTAGATAGAGCCCCCTGGCTGTGCTGCCGATGAGCAGGTAGAAGTGGTGGCGGGCCAGGTCCACGCCGGTATAAATGCGGCCGGGGAAGAGACCATCCTTCCTGGGTTGAAGGAAATTGAACTCCTCCGCAGGCGGGAATTCCCCGTCAACAAGCCCGCAGATAAAGGTATAATCCCAGCGCCGGTACTGACCGCGGTCAACCCTCTGAACAGAGAGGGGAAAAACGCCCGGAGAAGCAGCCCCCTCCTCCCCGGAAGGTGCAAAGAGGCGCGCCTCAAGCATCAGCCTTGTAAAGATACGCACCAGATCCGCCAGGGGGAAAGATCCTGCAGGCGCCTGCTCCAGCGGCGCTGATACAGCCTCAAGTCTCTCCAGGATCAGCTCAATCTGCTCCAGCACACTCTTCTCCCGCCCTCCCACGGACTGCCCCTGTGGAAAGGGAGAGGCAGCAGAACCGGAAACGGCAATGCGAAAACGGCGCAGCAGCATATGCAAAGCCTCTTTGAATTCAGAAACGCTCATGTGAGAGCGCCAGGGCGAGAGCTCTCTTTCAGCCCCGGCCAGCAGGTAAGACTGCAGCAAAGCCTGCAAGCGGACAGCCGGCCTTTCCGCCTCATTGCCTGCAATGTCAAAATAGCTTTTAAAGAGAATCAGCGGGTGGGTCCCGGCGGCAGGCTGCACTACCCGGTATGCTGCACGGCGAAGCGCGTTAATTGCCTCATAGTCGAGGCGGAAGCGTCCGCCGGGCTCAAGTTGCTTCCGCAAATCAGCGGGTGCAAGCAGCTCCACCCCTGCGGTTGCCTGGTATTCCGCCAGATCGGCGGCGGTCACTTCTGATTCGTAAGAGACATAGGGTGAAGAAAATATCTTCTCTCTCAAGGTATAGGGATTGGCGCTGGTGCTCTGAAGAACAATGTTGTTGATCAGTGCAGCCAGCGGAAATTCGAGCAGCGGGCGCCCCTCCTCAAGAGTAAAAGGAATGCCGTAACCGGGGAAAAGTTCCCTGATAATGGCGGCATAAAGGTCATAGGCGGGCGCCGCAATGCGGATTCTGTCGAAAGAGACACCTTTACCGGCCAGCTCCCTGATGCGGCGGGCAATGGCAACCATTTCTGAAAAGCGGTCGTTGGCCTTGAGCAGCACGGGCTGCTCCACTCCCTCCTTTCCGGCGCCTTCTGCATCGCCAGGGGGGAGTTGCTCCAGGGAGGGCTGAAAAAGAGAAGCGGCCAGAATGGAATAATAGTTCTTCGGGCCCGGTGCAGTAATACATTCCGCCGGCGGCACAGCCTTTTGTTTCAGCAAAGTGTTGACATTTTTCTGAACCCGCAGCGCCTGCTCCGAGGCCCGCCCTTCGGCGCAGTGCAAAAAAACCACCCGGCGGCCCTTTTCAAAGGCCAGCTCAATGAAGCGCGCCTCCAGGGAGGTAAGGGTGTCGAAACCCCAAAAAATGAGCTCTCCCCTTCCGGGCAGGCGCAGGCTCCCGTTGAAGTCGAAACCGGCGGCCTTGCTGTGGTGGATAAGCTCTTCCAGGCCGCTGCGCAGGTCAAAGCCTATCTCGCCAAGCTTCTGCCTGCAGGCGGCTTCGAGCCGGACCAGCTCCTTTTCCCTGTCGGTAAGCCGGCCCGACTTAAGGATGCTGATTGCTTCTTGCAGCCCCTCCAGGGTAGAGCTGCGAAAATCGTAGAGAAAGTCGGTCAGCGCTTTGACATAGCCCTGCCGGTACCTTTCCATGTTCAGGTAGGCGGTAGAAGATTGGGAGATAATTGCACTTAGTACTGACTCCAGGCCGTGGCGTGAAATCAGGCCCGCCCTGCCCTTTATTTTAACGTAGCGCTCGATCAATTCCGGGATGGTGACAACGGCGCCGCTTTCAACCCCTGGGAATATGGCAGCAGCTGCCCTTTTTTCTTCTCCTGAGGGGATAATAATCACCGCAGGGCCGCTGCCGGGCCGGCGCTCCTTGCACGCAAGGAGTTCAAACCAGGCGCCCGCCCGGTAAATTTCAACCTGTGCCATCCATGTTCTCCATCTGTAACAGTGTGTTATGCGGCAGCCGGTGTTGCCGCCCTGCTATAACACTTCTAAATTGATCCGCCATTTCCTGCAGCAGGAGAGCTGGGTTGCGAAAGATCTTTAACCCTCATGCCGGACCCGGCAGAAACCCGGGAATTAAAACCGCCGGCTTGGCAGCCGGCGGTTTTAATTCCATTCCCAGGAGATCCTGCCTGGGGTTTTTAGAAACCGGTCAGCCGGTAGAGCAGGAACTCAACAGCCGATTCATCCGCCCGTTTTTCGGTCATGCCCGCAATAATACTTCCGTCGGGCAGCAAAACCGCGGTGCTCATCCAGGGATAGCTGGTCCCGAAAAGATCCTTGTCGTCGATCTTCCCGATGAAAGTGCCGTCCGCCTTCCATAATAAAACGTCACGCATATTACCGTCCAGCGCCATAAATCCGTTGCTGGTTTCAATTACAACTGTTACCGAACCCAGGCTATCCGGCTCGCCAAACTCTTTGTCACCCAGGGTGAGCTGCAATTTTTTATTAAGGTCGTATACAAAAATCGCCTGCTCTTCGTTCGCCACCGAGCTGCCGCTGACAAAGATGTGATTTTCTCCGATGTTTATGTGCCTGATGGTGGACACCTCGGCAATATTCCAGTCTTCGCTTTCTATGGCGCCGTCGCCCAATGTGATTACTTCTACATCGGGACCCGAAAACCAGGAAACACCCCATCCTCCCGAGGTATGCATGGCTACTTCATCGGGGCCATCGTGGGCGAAAATTTGCTCGCCGTCGCGGAATCCCACAAAGTCAGCCATGAAAGCAGATGCATAAAGCGTTCCCTTTTCGTCTGTGTGAATACCGCTGTATTCTTCCTCCAGGAGCAGATCCTTTTCATGGACAAGGCTGCCGTCTTCAAGTTTGTACTGCTTGATCAACCCGTCAGTAAGCACATAGTAGATATTGCCCGATACTGCTACATAACCGCTAAAAATATCATCCACCACGAGGGGCTCGTCAAAAGGAATCCATTCTGTTTTGATGGTGTAGCTGCCCACCATTTTGCTGAAAGAGTCACCCACAAAGGGTTCACCCTCTGAGGGATCTACTTCCTCCTCGTCGAGGATCTCTTCTTCCTCATCCCCATCCACAATTTCGTCGATCTCCTCCCCGCCCTTACCGCAACCTGCAAGACCGAACAGGAGGCAAAAGGCAAGCAGAAAGATAATCCATTTTTTCATTTTCCCTCTCCTTTTCTGATTTGTTGACTGCCAAACCGGAGCAACAGCTCTCCAGAGTGTTCTCCAGGTAGGCTTCAACCCCTTTCTCTGGATCACCACAACATATAACTTAGCAAAGTCGCCGTTGGCACACTTCACAGGTAATGACCATTTCTGTACCGGGCAAAATAATAAGGAACCACACCAACGGTACAGGCTTCCTGAATTTTACGATACATAAAGAGAATCGTCGACTTCATTGGGGTAAATAAAAACCGCTTTATCTGCCCTTAAATTCGGGCGTGCGCTTCTCCAGAAAAGCAATCACCCCTTCTTTGTGATCTTCCGTCTGGAAGCAGAAGCTCTGCGCATATATTTCCATCTCCATCACCTCTGCCAGGCAGAGGTTGCTGCTGGCATTCAATATCTCCTTGGCCTGGGCCAGGGCAGCAGCCGGCCCTTCGGCCAGCTGCTGCCCCATCTGGAGGGCCTCTTGCAGCAGATCCGCTGCTGGAACAACGCGGTTGACGACACCGATGCGATGCGCCTCCGCGGCATCGATATTGCCGCCGGTGAAGACGAGCTCCTTCGCTTTCTGCAAACCCACCAGCCGGGGCAGGAAGTAGAGAGCCCCGCAGTCGGGGATGGCGCCTACCTTGACGAAGGCCAGTCCGAACTTGGCCGTATCTGCGGCAAAGATGAGATCGCAGAGCAGAGCCAGGGAGAAACCGGCGCCCACGGCATAGCCGTTTACAGCGGCGATAACCGGCTTTTTAACGGTAGCCAGCTCCACAAGCTGCGCATATCCCTCCTGGAGCCACTGCCGTCCTTCCAGCAGATCAAACCCCTGCATCATGCGGCCGATATCCCCACCCGACGAGAAAGACTTGCCTGTCCCGGTCAGGACAATGCTGCCGACTTCATCGTCAGCAGCAGCGTTGCGAACAGCACTGACGAGGTCCTGGGCCAGGGCTGCTTCCAGGGCATTCATCATTTCCGGGCGGTTCATGGTCACCAGAGCCACCCCGTCCCGTTTTTCGTAAATAAGAGTCTCGTATGTCGCCACGAAAATACTGCCTCCTTCTCTTCATCGGGAACGCAGAATCGCCCCCGTTAGTTTTGATCCCTTTTGGTAAAGGATTCTATTATGATAAACATATTCTGTCTATTCTGTTTTGTCAATATTTTTATATATTAAAATAAACATCCTCTCATAACTACATTAGCTTTAACCTTAAAGGGAGGCCGTAGGGATTTATATAGAAAGCATATAAGTAATAGATAGCGATCGTCAAACAAATCCACGATCGAAAAAGTAAAAAGAGGCCGGAAATTCCCCGACGCGGAGCAGTTCATTGAAACCGCCACCCGGATCTTCCTTGCGCGGAGCTACAGCAGCACCGGGTTCATGAAAGCGGTGGGCATTACCAGGCCTTCATTCTACCACTACTTCAAGAATAGCCCAGTGCCACGCCAGAAAAGCCCTGCGGAATGTCCGCGGCGATCGGATCCTGGAAATCCGCACCGCCCCGTCTTCCCAGTTGTACCCGGATCAGGCGCTACGAACAGGCGCTAAAAGTTAAGTTTAAGGCGGGACAGGGTTTCGGGTTTGGGTATTCCTTCGGGCGTCCAGCCCCGCAGATCGTAATATTCGGCCAGCATCCTGCCCAGGTGCGGCAGACTCCCCGCAGCACCGCCCTCGCGCCTGTCGTGAACAAGCAGCCGCGGAGAAATAGTGTCGTCTTTGCGGCTTATGCCCAGCTCCACATTGATCAACCGCTTCAAGTTGAAAAGCCTCTCTCCCGTTACCCAGAGCTCCTCCTCACCCATATCCCAGCCGGTTACAGCGGAGAGCCAGCGGGCCAGATCGGTCGCCGTCACATGCCCGCGGAGGAGGAATTTACAGATGCCCAGAGCGTTGAATATATTCATATAATCCTGCATCCTCTTTGCCAGGGCGGCTTTGCCCTCGCTGCCGTGGGGATCGTACTCATCGGGCAGACCGGCAAGCGATGCGGGAAAAGTCATGTTTTCATTAAAAAAGGTGAGCCCCTCCAGATGGCAGGCGCCCCGGTTGCCCGTGGCGTAGATCAGGGCCATGCTCGTAAAAGCGCGGGGATCGTGGAAAGCCACCTCCAGCCCTTTGCTCTCCACGACAAACTCTTCGGCGGGGTACCCGAAATGCGCCGCCGCTTTTTTTACTCCCAGTGAAAGCGGCGCTCCCAGGCCTTCCCGCCGGGCGATGAGCCGGATCAGCTCCAGGATGCCCTCGCCGCTGCCCCAGAGCAGATCAAGGCCGCCGCTCTCCGCCCCGCCGATAAGGCCCCGCTCAAAAAGTTCCATGGTAAAAGCTACCGCCGAGGCGACGGAGATGGTATCCAGGCCCAGGCGGTTGCAAAGGTCATTGGCGGCGATAACGTAATTGGGATCGTCATTTAAACACATGGAGCCGAAACCGGCGATGGTCTCATACTCAGGGCCGTGGGCCACGGTGCCGCGGTAGGGCCCCACTTCAACCTTCACATCCATGCCGCAGCGGATAGGACAGCTGAAGCAGGCATAATGTTTTACAACCAGGCCCGCCTGCTTCATGGCCTGCCCCGAGACCCGGGCCGCCCCCTCTGCCCAGGAGCCGCCTCGCCAGTTGCAGATGGGCAGATCTCCCCACTTCTCCACCGCCTGAACCCCTCCGGCGGTGCCGAAATCCGAGAACCCCTTCGTCTTTTCCCGGAGCCGCGGCAACACCTCTTTGCGAGCGCCGGCCAGACCGGCGGCATGGGCAACCGGCGGCGCGGCGCCGGCGCGGCGGGCAACCACAGCTTTCAAATTCTTGGCGCCCATGACGGCGCCCAGTCCACAGCGTCCCGCCGCCCGGGTGTCAACGCCGTCAATCATGATCGCCGCGATGAGAGCTCCCTTTTCACCTGCCGGACCGATAGCGGCAACACGTATCTCTTCGCCCAGCTCTCTCTCGAGCAGCTCTCCCGCAGCATATACATCCGCTCCCCAGAGGGCGGAGCCATCCCTGATCTCAGCGCCGGCGCCATCCAGGTAGAGATAAACAGGCTGCCGGGAACGTCCCGTAATAATCAGGCCGTCATAACCGCAACTCCTGAGCGCAGCGGGCCAGTAACCGCCCACTGTGGATTCGGCCCAGATCCCCGTGGCCGGGGAGCGGGCACAAAAAGAGGCTTTGCAAGCCGTAGGCAATTTCTGTCCCGTGAACAGTCCCGTAAAGACCATCAAGGGAGCCGCCTCCTCCAGGGGATCGAGCCTGTGGCAGCCCCTTTCAAAAAATATTTTAGCCGCCAGGCCGGAGCCGCCCAGGTAGCGGCGGTAATCCTCCCCAGGAAGCACCCTCTCTTTCATCTCTGCAGTGCTCAGATTTATCTCCAGCACCTTGCCGTAAAAACCGAAACTCATATCCCCTGCTCCTTCTCCCCGGCCGGGCTGTTCCAGCTTAAATATACACCACTTCAGCTAATTTTTAAAATAACTAGAGTTTCTATCTTCTCCGGGGAAGGCCGCTGGAAATCCCCGGCAACTTTGCTGCAGTAACTGATTTTTATCAGGACTTCACCCCGCCCGGGAAGGGGAACGGCTTTCTCTACAATTGCCAGCCTGCCCGGGCCTTCGATCACTACCGCTTTCAACTGTGAACCCGCCTTAGATATGATTCAAATTTAAAATTTACGGGGGCCGATGAATTTGAATGCTTTCAGCAAAATCAAGGAGAGCACCATGGCGCCTCCATAGATGAGCAGCACCATTTGAAGGCTCCAATCCCACCACAGCGGGCCGTTCATCAGAAGCATGTAGCTGAACACAAAGGGCGCCGCGAAAAGCGCCTGGATGCCGATCTCCAGGGCAACGGGCGTCTCAAAATCCGGATCGGCGATCCTCAGCAGGAGCAGCCCCACGGGGGCGGTCCCGGTGGCAATTCCGTACACACCCATGGTCCTCTCGAAGCTGTAGGCCCAGGTTCTCCTGCCAAGATAGAAGATCACGAAAGTAGTCACTATGCCTGTAGCCAGACTGATCAAAAGGATAGGCACAATATATTCCCGGACGATGACAACCTCGATAGCCATGATCGTTGATACAATGAGAAAATCAACCGACCAGCCTGTGATCCGGCGCTGCGTTCCCGAATCCAGCAGGTGCCCCAGGCCCACCCTGTTGATGAGAAATTTGATCAGCAGGGCTATGATGATCCCGAAAAAGAAGAAAAATCCCCATAGCCCTTTGGCCACCTCTTCAGATATGATTTTCCCGATCCCCACTATCAACAAATAGGTGAGCACATAGACCAGCCCCACCAGGGCGGCATGAAACGCCAGTGTGTCGACATTGCCCGAATGGGTCGTCAGCTCCCCGGCTACTTCTTTCTTTGTCTCCCTCTGCATGATTCCCTTTAACACTTCCGGGGAAAGAGTTTTCGGCGCCAGCGCAGAATATCCTTTGCGAATTCCCCAGTTGACCAGGGGAACCCCCACAAAGAAGGCAAAGGCAAAACCGAAAGCCGCAAAGGATAGGCCCAGCGTTGCGGCATGGGCAAAGCCAAATTCTTCCCAGACCTTGCCCATGGAGAGGGCCTGCCCCGGCCCCTGGGCGAAACCGAGCGGCGCCAGAAAGCCGAATACGGGATTCAGATCATAACCGGCGGGCTTCAACAAAAATACAAACAAAGACCCGATAATACCCTGCAGGGCCATCACAACACCTGTGACAAGGCCTATCCACAGCGCCCCCTTTATGGGGCTTTCTGCCGCCGGCCTCCCCTTACCGGTCATACTGGCAGTCAGGCCCAGCGAAATGAAGGAGATGATGAAAAGGTGATAGGCAAAAGTCTCAAGCAGGGAGGTTGACACCTTTACCAGACCTGTACTTAATAATATCAGCCCCAATATGCCGCCGATAAAACAGCTGGGAATGAGAAATTTCTGGAGAACTTTTACGGATGACCTGAGCAGCATCCCCAGTAACAGCATTACAGCCATGACCCCAAAAACCAGAACGGCCTCAAAAGGAAAAGGCGTATCCATGTGATCCTCTCCTCTGCCATCGTTATAGTTGTCAAGTCAAAGAACTGCCGCTTCATCCCGCCGCCAAAGTGATGAGCGCACTTGGGTATATTATATAAACTATTTGGACGATTGTGAAATAAGAAATTGCTATATCCCCATTTCTCCCCTCTATGAATCCCTGAATGAATCGGAGGGAGTCAGAGTGAGTCGGAGGGACGGAGGATCTGACTCATCCACACCGCTCTTGCCCGGGTGGAGGATGGCGCCCACCGGCCCTGCTGAGAGAAGAGCAAGGGGCGGCAAATATCATTGATCAACAGGTAAAGGACAGCCTCATGTCAAATAAAGAGTTCGAAGAGCCGATAAGCCGGCCGGGGGAGGCATCGAGGATAATGCTAGATTACAGGGCTGAAGTATTCATTCATGTTGCGCGCTGTCTGAGCATATCGCAGGCCGCCCGGGATCTCTACATTTCACAGCCTGCCGTAACAACGGCGGTGCAGAAGCTGGAAGAACACTACGGCGTCAAATTATTTTTACGCAAGTCCTGGGGGTTGGAGCTCACCCCTGCGGGGGCTCTTCTCTACTCCCATCTAAAAGAGTTGAAAAAGGTCTCCACCGGCCTGGAAAACGAGATGATGAAGCTCAAGGGAACGCTGCATGGCAAACTCTCCATCGGTGCAGCACCCACGTTCGGCGACTATACCCTGCCCCGCCTGCTGGGCCTTTTCAGCGAATCTCATCCCGAAATCAGTTACAGCCTGCACATAGGGAACAATGAACGGGTCTACACTTACCTGCAGGAAGGCAGGGTTGAGCTGGCTTTCCTGGTGGGCGCCCTTCCCGGAAAGAGGCTTAACCCCGGGAAGGTGATGGAGGACGAGCTCATCCTGGTGGTGTCACCCCATCACCCCTGGTCCACCCGCGATGCCGTAAGCGGCAACGAACTTCAGGCCCAGCCGTTGATCATGCGGGAAAAGGGATCGGGCAGCCGCAAGGACATGGAAGAGGCCTTTGTCGAAATGGGGTTCTCCCCCGAAGAACTGAATGTAATTGCCGATTTCAACAGCTTTGAGGCCATCAAACAGGCCGTTCATGCCAACCTGGGCGCCGCCCTCATATCCCGCCTCGCTGTAAAAAGTGAGCTGGAACAGGGGCTGTTAAGCTATGTCAGGATTGAAGGTGCAAAGCTCACCAGAGATGTCTATGCCGCCACCCTGCCCGAGACCCGCCTTACAGAAGCTGCTTCCCGCCTTCTGCAGCTTGTCTACCGCGAACTGGCCCCTCCCCACCCGGATTAGAAATCAGGCCTGCGCGTGGCATTTCCCAGGCCATGCCCGCCCGAGACACTGATCACTTCTCCCGTGAGGTAGTCTGAATCGGCCGAGGCGAAAAAAGCCACAACAGCGGCCACATCCTGCGGTGTCCCCAGGCGCCCCAGGGGTGTGGCCCCGGCAATTTCCTCCTTCAGCGCTTCAACGGTACAACCCTTTACCCCCGCCTCCATCTCCAGTCCCCACTGCTTCAACTCTGTCTGGATATCTCCGGGGCAGAGGGCATTGACACAGATATTGAAAGGAGCCAGCTCCAGGGCCATGGACTTTGTCAGCCCCAGCACGCCCGCCTTTGAGGCGCTATAGGCATGCATCCACAGTGCGCCCCTGTTCGCGGCGCGCGAGGATATATTGATGATCTTGCCGCCCCCCGCTGCAATCATGGAGGGAACAACCTCCCGGCAGCAGAGAAAAGTCCCCGTCAGGTTGACCGCCAGGGTTCTCTGCCAGGCTGCCAGGGTAAACTGGGCCAGCGGCGCCGGGCCGGGGGAACATCCCGCATTGTTCACCAGGATATCAATTTTTCCAAACTCCCCTATCACCTCCCCCACAAGCCGTTTAACGGAAGCAGGATCGGTGATATCGGCAAAGAGGGGCAGCGCCCTGCCGCCTTTGCCGTTAATCGCCCGGGCAACCCCGGCCAGCTCATCGGGCGCCCCCACCTTGTAGCCGGGGAAATCGGGAAAGGCACACTCTATATCGGTCACCACAACAGAGGCCCCCTCCCCGGCCAGCCGCGCAGCGCAGACAGAGCCGATACCGTCCATCCTGCCGCTGCCCGTGACCAGGGCCACCTTTCCGTCAAATCTTCCCATGGATTACACTCCTTCCCCCGGAATTTTCACGTGTTCTCCATACCGCAATAAATAAATGCCTCTCCTTTTTATCACATTGATGGGGCGAGATGCTTTCATCGGGATATAGGCAAAACAGCCTTGCACCTGCTCAGGACAGCTAGTTGATCTTCCAGGGCAGATCCATTCCCGAGAAACCGCTCTCCGGATCGGTCCGCACATTGATGCATGAGGGCAGCCCTTTTGCCAGGGCCTCCTCCAGGGCCGGCTTCAGATCAGGCAATCTCTCCACATATGCACCGTAACCGCCCAGTACCCCGACCATGCGGTCATAGCGGACCGCCCCCAGTTCCACCCCCGCAGTCCGGCCGTAATCGCGGCGCTGCCCGCGGCGAATCTGGCCCCATCCCCCATCATTGGCGATAATGACGATGACAGGCACGCAGTGCCTGACAGCGGTATCAAATTCCATGGCGCTGAACCCGAAGGCGCCATCTCCTGTGATGAGCACAACGGGCCGCCCGGGTTCGGCCAGCTTCCCCGCCACGGCAAAGGGAAGCCCCACGCCCAGATGGCCGAAAGCGCCGATCCAGATCAAAGACGAAGGGGAGAAGGCATCCATGGTCAAAACGGCAAACCCGGCAATATCCCCCCCATCGACAACAAGCGAAGCGCCTTCCGGCAGCAGCGAGGCCAGTTCGCGGCACAGCGCCGCCGGATGGATCAACCCGGCCGCAGAATCGATACCCTGGAAAGCCGACTCGCGGGCCGCAGAGCGCAGCATCGCAATGGTCCCGACCCAGGATTCATCCATCTGCATCATCCCGGGTTTCAGACTCTCCCGCAGCTGACGCAGTATGGCCTTGATGTCACCCACCAGCCCCACGTCGGCGGGGCGGTTCCGGCCTATCTCGGAGGCATCGATATCAACATGGATGGTTTTTGTATCCATAGTCAGTAAAGGCGGCCTGCCGTAGCCCGCCGTCCAGTCCAACCGCGTGCCCAGGATGAGAACAACATCGGCCTGCATCAGCCCGATGGGGAAAAATCCGCCCGCCAGCTCGCGATCCTCGGGAAATGTGCCCCTGCCCATATTGCGGGTATATACGGGGATCCCCAGCGTTTGAGCAAAACCTGTGAGCTCGTCGGAGGCGCCGGACCAGAAAACCCCGCTACCGGCGAGTATGAGCGGCTTCTTCGCAGCCGCCAGCAGTGCAGCCGCCTCAGTTATATCCTTCTCCTGGGCGCAGGGACGCCGCCTGCTGTAATAGCGTTCCGGAAAGCGCACCCTCTCCGGCGCTATCTTTTCATGCATGATATCAACAGGAATCTCCAGGAATACCGGCCCCGGTCTTCCTGTCACCGCCTGGCGGAAAGCAGCGGCAACATATTCGGGGATGCGCTCCACCTGGTAGACCTGGCGAGCCCATTTTGTGAGCGGCCGCAGCAGCGCCAGCTGGTCGATATCCTGCATGGCGCCGATATCCCTGCGAGCCAGGGAGCTTCTGCCCCCGATGAGCACCAGCGGCACCCCGCTCTGTGCCGCCACCGCCATGCCCGGCAGGGCATTGACCACACCAGGCCCCGCCGTGACCACGGCCACCCCGGGCCTGCCTGTATAGCGGGCCCACCCCTCGGCCATATGCACGGCGGCCTGCTCATGGCGCGTATCGATGATCCGGATCTTCTCCACAAGACATCCGTTATAGATGGGATTGATATGGCCCCCGCTAAGGCTAAAAATCAGCTCCACTCCCTCATTTTTGAGCGCCCGGGCGACAAGATCACCCCCGGAGCATTCACTTTCCTGCAGCATAACGGCAAACCTCCTCAACAGATATTTCCCCGGCAATTGCGACTCTCCTGGAGCCCGCTTCGTCGTTAACGGCAGCAACTCAAAGGCCTGCCCGGCCAGACCTTTGCTCTATATCAAACATTCTGAATAGTCCACCCTTTCTCCTGCCCCCTTACCAGACCAGCGGGGCAAAGATAATAAAGGCCAGGGTGATGCAAAAAGGGATGGCCAGAGTCAAAAGTACGCCGGGGCGGGCAAAATCCTTCATCGAAAAATAACCGGAAGCATAGGGGATCACATTTGTGGGGCTGGAAGTAACAAGGATAAAAGCCATGGAAGTGGCTATGGCCACAGGCCCGGCGAGGTACCAGGGGTTCAGCTCCAGGGCTGCTGAAAGAGCAATGACCATGGGAATAAGGATTACACCGGTAACAGTATTGCTGGAGAAAAATATTTTCAGCAGTTCCACACTCAAAACAGCGAGAAAGATCCGCAGGGCCATGTTCAGGCCGCCGATGGGCGAGAAGAAGAGCATGGCCAGCCAGCGGGCCGCCCCTGTCTCGAAGATAAGCATCCCCAGGGATAGTCCCGCTGCAATGAGAACAATACCCCCCCAGTCAATATCGCTTTGAGCCTCTTTCCAGGTCATGATCTTCATCCCCGGCAAAAAGAGTGCCACCGCCGCGCCCAGAGCGACGACTTCCAGAGGGATGGAGATTCCGGTGAAAGCCGACAGCAGGGGATCGCCCAGCCAGAGCAGAACGGCCAGTAAAAAGACGGTAAGCGCTTTCCACTCCGCAGCTGCAAGTTTTGCCTCTATGGAGGGCGTTTCGCTCACTGATCCCGCCTGTCCGGGGACGATATCCTCCGGCGGGAAAACCCGCACCAGAATGAAATAAGCCAGGGGCAGGATCATCAGGGCCGCCGGAACGCCCACCACCATCCAGGTCAGGAAGTTCACCGGTATACCGGCCAGCTCGCGCAGGTAACCCAGGGCCACGATATTGGCCCCATTGCCCACGGGGGTGGCGATGCCCCCTATGGCCGGCCCCCAGGCGGTGGCGATCATGAGCGCCCGCCCGAAATTGCTCTGCAGCGGTTTATGGCCCGCCCTTTTCAGAATGGTGGTCGCCATGGGCAGCAGAATGGCGGCAACAGACATATTCACAATCCACATGGATAAAAAAGCTCCCAGGGCCATGAAAACGAAGATGATCTTCCGGGGCTGCAAACCGATGCGGTGGATGATTATAGATGTGATCCGGTCAGCAAGTCCTGAGCGGGTGAGCCCCGCGGAGAGGGTCAAAACCCCGATGAAGAAGAGAACAACAGGATTGCCGAAACCGTGGGAGACAATGTCGCCAAAGGGCGCAAGGCCGAAGGCAAAAGCCAAAATCATACCCAAAAGCGCCGTCACGGGGAATGGCAGCGCCTCGGTCATCCATAAAATGATCACAAAGGTGAGCACAGCCAGGGAAACCTTACCCTCAACAGTCAGGCTGAGCGCTCCACCAGGTGAGGGAAGGGGCTGCGGCAGCGGCAGCAGGCATATAACAGCCATCACTGCGGCGGCAAAGGCGACGGTAAGATATTTTTTTATTTCAGCGGCATCGCTCTTTTTCATACGGGTGATTTTACCCGGCATCTATAACCGCCCTCCATGGTCCTGCATTCAATTATAAAGCCCCATGAAGGTTTGTTGTAATTCTAAATGTGGATATGCCCATTCAGTCCGTCTATACCCTGTCGCCTGCTGCACATGTTCTTCCTTTACCGAGACCTGGTTTTACGGCAAAAGCAAAACCCCCTCCCGTTTGCTGATCCGGAAAATCCTTGCAGGCGCATCGGCTTTTGGTAACTGTACTGTAAATACGCTTTTATACCATATTCACCAGACCAGCGCACACCATTGCCGGGCTCCCGGCGGCGCTCCGGGCAGGGCAGTGTTATCCCAGTGACAGGCAAAGTACGGGTTACCCTGTTCAGGCAGGTTTCTATCTTTACATATTATTCCTTTGATAGTATAATAGACATGCAGTAGTTAAGAGGTGGTGTGGGAAAATTGCTTAAAAAGATATCACTTGCAGAAAGAAAAAAGTTGATCGGTTATTTTAGAACTATGGAACCCGCTGTGATCATGGCCTCGCTAATCGGGTCCTATGGTACCGATTACCAGAGAAGTGACAGCGATATAGATTTCGCCGTACTTTTCAGGGAAAAAATCAGCCTGCTCGAAGAGATGAAGATCTTGAAAGATTTGAGCGCCATTCTAAATTACGAGGATGTTGATCTGGTCAACCTGAACAATGCGCCGATAACCCTGCAATTTCGCGCCATCGAAGGAGATATCCTTTACGAAAAAGATTCCCGCCAGGTAAGCGATTTTATGGAAATGGTTTTCAAGATATATGGGGACTACTCCCCCGTTTTAAGAAATTTTGAGCGAGAGATGCTGAAGGGAGGGTCCGGGGTTGCAGAATACTGATTTCGACCGTGAGAAAATCCTGAGCAAACTATCGCTGATCATGGAAAACATGAAGATGTTACAGTGCCTGAAGAGGCTATCATTGGAAGAGTTTGTCCAGGATTTCAGAAATGTTGAATCAACCAAACACCTCCTTCAGGTGTCCATAGAAGCAATGATTGACATAGCCAACCACATAATCTCACGGGGAAGATTGGGCCATCCCAAATCATATGCCGAAAGCTTCGGAATCCTTCATACCGAAGGGATCCTGGCCCCTGAGCAGGTTGAAAATTATAGTGTAATGGTCAAGTTTAGAAACCGGGTGGTTCATCTCTATCAAAAAGTTGATCCAGACCAGATATACGATATTCTGCAAGGTAAACTCCAGGATTTCGCAGTCTTCTCAGAGGAAATCAGGCTTTTCTTAAGGGATAATTCTTAACTGGATCACCCGGGGGATCCAGTAACCATCAGGATATTTCCAGTCTGCAAAGCTGAGGTGCAACCTGAGCCGCCCCGCATGCTGTACTTTGCGATCGGGGGTATTCTACAGGCTTCTTTAAGCAGCAGTTTTTGCTGTCACCAAAAAATTCTTTTACATCCGCTCGCTCAGCCGGTTAATGCATTCCAGGCCGGGGTCCGCGAACAGCCCGGCCGGCCCGCTTGTTGCAGTTGGGGAGATCTTTGATCGTATTTTGCCAGCACGCTAGCCTGTGAGTCACGGGGACGGTGACTTTGACTCACTAGCAAGGTAACTTTACGGGGTTGGCCCGGCGCCAGAGTGACTAAATGGGACAAGAAGGTACGTCCTGTTGTCCCAGATAAACGCAGGGGTTCCGGGGTTCACCTTTCAAAAACCGGTTCTACAGGAATGTTCAGCCGGACAGCCGCTTTCCCCAGGGTGCGATCCTGAGTCCAGAGAGTTGAGCCCTGCTCCAGTGCCAGGCAAGGTAGGCACTGTCATATACGGCAAGGCCCAGCTGAAAAGAAAGGTCCAGGCAAACTGCAGGTTCTACCGGCCAAACAATTAAGTGAAATTCTAACAGTGAATCTAGCATTTCTGTTGCCGCTGCCCGGGTTATCCGTTCGCGGCGGACCGCCACCCACAAGGTGTTGGCCACCTCATACCAGTAGTTCGGCGGCACCAGGAGGTCCATTCCCGGGAAATCAACCAGTTTAACAAGATGCAGAACCGCTGGAAGGAGGGGGGAAACATGAGAAGTTGGGTAGCCGTAAAAGTTTCTGATCGGAAACCTCAGAACCGACAAATGTCAGGAAGACAGGTAAGATCAAAACCTTTGTAACCCTGATGGCATCAACATCCCAGGGTGGCTTCCATTACCATAGCGCAAAAGGCAGATTCACGATTGTACAGTGGCCTCTTTAAATCGTAGCATCTCCAGGGACATGTTTGAACAATTTTGTTGAATAGGCGTTGCATGATCAGCAGTTGATATTCTATCTTTCTCAAGCTGTGCGCGGAGGAAAATATTCTCCTCGCGCAGCTGTACATTTTCTTTTTTTAACCTTTTACACTCAGATATCAAAGCATCGTGATCCATGTATTACCTCGACTTCAGGTACTATTGGGGTTCTCAGGTAACTGATTGATCTGTAGATAACGAGAGATTTGATCAATAAATGATTTGAAACTGCTTGATTCTTTGACGCATATTTCATAAACTCGTTGAGCGGAAACCTGCTGGTACCCATGGACAACCCTGTTTCTGAACCCAACCATAGCCGAGTATGTCTCAAAATCGTCAAAAGGGAGAACACCCTTTGAGACTAAGAATTGCAATGCATCACGGGCGTCAGCCCCCAAAAGCAATTATCTCAAGGGCCTCCCGGTAGCGGGCATATTCATATCTGTGTATATTACTGACGGACTCTGTAAAATCTGTAATAACATCCATGTCTCGCGCATAGATCAGTTTTCCGTACCTGATAGCTTTGTGGCAGCCCTCAGCCAAGCAAGATACTACCCTTCAGCAAATCCTGGTAATTATCGGCCTCTTCTTTCAGGGCAGTGATAATATCGAGGGAAAGCCTTAGCTTTTCGCTAAAAAACTGGTAATAAGGTTTTATTCTTTCTACAACATTCTCTTCGCCATTATCAACAACGATAAACAGATCAATATCGCTTAGACCTGTCTGTTCTCCCCTGGCCACCGAGCCGACAAGCCTGATCTCTTTTATCTCCGGGAAGTACAACAGAGCCTCCCCCGCCGCCTTTTGCAGTTCTTTGATTAATTTATTTCTGTCCAAATAAAAGGCTTTCACAGAATTTAGCGATATTATCCGCCGCATTTATGGCCTCCTGAGCCTGTTTTTCTGTAAAGTAATCCGCCGGCTTACCGGAAGAAAAACCGTTGGGATAGCGGGTGGGAATAATCTGTTAATGGTTTCTCACCCCCCCCCACAGAAGTCGACAATAGTAACAATAACAATATTTACCATGAATGTCAAGCCAGGACCAAGCATATGTCAAGACACCGTAGGTTTAAGAGCCTCACGGAAACCCCTAAATGAAGATGATAAAAAAAGCCAGGGCTACCAGTGCTATGCCCAAAATCATGGTGATGAGCAGGACAGTTCGGCGGGTCCCCGGTGAGAGCTGTTGTTCCGGAGCAGTATTTCGATCGAGGAATAAAATGACGATCGTATTGATTACGGCCAGCACTACGATGGCGTAAATGTAGTAACGGATGCTGTCGTAGCTCCAGTATCCAGCATAATTCATTACCAGCAGCAGGACAAACAAAATGAGCAGGGTTATCTGTATG
Source organism: uncultured Syntrophomonadaceae bacterium (assembly GCA_964592135.1). Taxonomy (GTDB): domain Bacteria; phylum Bacillota; class Dethiobacteria; order DTU022; family DTU022; genus JAAZIN01. The sequence goes on along the minus strand of CAZQEV010000010.1, from coordinate 1,717 downwards.
GCTGTGCAGACTTTTTTACTGCGGGTCATGTTCATCTTCGGCTCCCTTCTTTCGAAAAGCTTTAGCGAAACTGAATCTAGGCCTTGACGGATAATCGGGAAAGCCGCGGCGGTTGCTTTTGTTAATTATACCAAAATAGGTTACATTGGCAATGGATTGTAAATTGTCGATAACATTACATAGCATAGTGTCGTCTCAGTAAATAGGATGTTGCAGTGATCGCCAAAGCTGTCAGTAGCAGAGACCCCGCCAGAATGGCGGACAGTGAGGTTGGGAGCGCTGCCCCGGCGTTCCGGACTGGAGCTGTGAGGCAGTAAAAGGCGGTCAGGGATCCGATGAGCACAATGGTTGAGAGTACAGTGGGCAGCGTCACCGGCACCTGTTCCAGGGTCAGGTCAAAGACGGAACCGCTGTGAAAAAAGACCTTGTTCATGGATAAAGCCGCCGGAACCAGGCTTAGGGCAATACTGGAAGCTGATCCCAGGAAGGTAAGAAGCAACAGAAGCGGTATATCCGTGCCGCTCCGATGGGTGAGAAAACTGTAAAGTGCAGCATTGCCCAGGGGAAAGAAAACCAGGGGCAGGTATGCAAGGAATTTGCTTAGGGCCAGCCGGCCGGGGCTGACGGCGGCCAGCCAGAGAATCCCCAGGCGGTCCGCCTCGGACTGGTAAGCCGTGGCAATCATCTCTCCAAAACAGAACACCCAAATCAGAAAAACCGGAAGGAGCAGTGAGGGCAGGGCAGTGATCAACGAGCGCAGCCCGGAATGCAAATAAGGTGCCGGCGAGAGAAGCAACCAGGCCAAAACACGAAATTTTGTGATGGGGTTGCGCCGCAGCGATTGCCACTCTTTAAATATAAGTCCCTGGACAACTGCCGGCAGGCGCAGAGCATGCAAAAAACGGTACAGACAATGCCCCTCATCTTTTTTTACAGCGATATAGGATCGCTGCTCTTCCTGCAGCAGCAGCGACTCATCCCACAGGCAGCCCCATCTTTTAACGGCGAAGATGGCTGCTATAGCGGCCGCCAAAAAAGCAAAAGGCCACCAGCCTGCCGGCTGCAGAGCGGTCCAGTGAAACGGCGTCCCTCCTGGCAGGGGGCCCCGGACCGTCTTCAGCAAAAACCAGGCGGTGCCGGCCAGCCCCAAAAGGATGATCAGGGCAGCCGGAATGGAAAGCAGCGCACTGATTCCGCCCATAAACCTTCGGGCCAGGATAACTGCTGCCGCTGAGAGTGCGGCAGAAAAAAGGGGCAGGATGAAAAAGAGACATCCCATCAGTAAAGCATGCCCCGGCAGCAGGCAGCAAGCGAGTGTGAAAGCCGACAAAAGCGGGGCCTGCATGGTGGGGCGAAGGTTGTCCAGGCAGGAAAGGAACATGGCGGATAAAACAACATCTTCGGGCTGCGCCAGCATCCGGTCAAGCCGGGCTTCACCGCTGTAGAGCGCCCTTTCCGCCCGAATATAGCTGTTGCCCAGGCCTGTAAGGAGATTCATGGCCACCAGAAAGCCGATGATACCCGGCAGCGCTGCAGATATATCCCTGCTTGGCAGAACGACGGCGCCCAGCCAGAAGATGATTGCAGCCGGACTCAGCACCTCGAAGAGGATAAACCAGATGCCGGAGCGGCCGAAACGCAGCCGGCTGTTCCAGGTTGCCTTCAGCCTGCCCTCCAGGAGCACCCTCCAGCCTGTGTTCACTGCTTCGCCCTTCCG